>NZ_JAIZBG010000001.1:0-300000 GCF_022267325.1 Leptospira sanjuanensis | reverse complement strand
ACTGTAAAACGAAAAGGACGGAAACGATTACTAACGCAACAATACGGATTTTTTTCATAACGGAAACCATCGAAGATCCGCGGAAAAAGACAATCATTTAATTCCAAACTCAAGGTTCGAACGTGAAATTTAAATATTAAGCAATATTAAAAAAAACTAATTCTCTAATATAGTTTTATCAATTTTTTCCGCATATCATGTCTTGATTCCGAGATCGGAAGGATAGAAAAGCGCCTTTCCTTTCATTCGCAACAACGGAGAATCGGAAAGTTCGCTCCAATCAATACGGATGGTTTTTCCGGCAGGTTCCGCTTAAAATCCCGTTCCTTCCCGCCTTCGGCCGCGAATTGGTAAAAATTTACCCAAAAATCCATTTGTCCCTATACGGAACTAGTAAAAATTGGTACCCGGAAAGCTTTATGTCCCAAGATAAAAAAACACCGCTCTACGAAACCCATCGCGTGCTCGGCGCCAAAATGATTCCGTTTGGGGGCTGGGACATGCCCGTTCAATATTCGGGGATTATCGCGGAACACAACGCGACGCGTCAAGCGGCCGGCCTTTTCGATGTTTCTCATATGGGAGAAATTTTCGTGACCGGCGAAGCGAATGCGATTCTTCGTTTTTTGGAATCGGTCACCTGTAATTCCGTTTCTTCTTTGAACGACTTTCAAGTTCAATACAACGCCATTCTCAACGAACAAGGCGGACTTGTGGACGACGTTACGATCTACAGATTCTCCCCCGAAAAATATATGATCTGTTCGAACGCTTCCAATTACGAAGCGGTTACCGCTCATCTTCTCAAACATCTTCCCGCATCCGGCGTAAAGGTAGAAGATCAAAGTCTACGCTGGCATCAAATCGCTCTGCAAGGTCCGAAGGCCAACGAAATCTTTTCGAAATTCCTAGGAAGAGAATTGGATTCGATCAAGTATTATCACTTCGCCCTGCTTCAACACGAAGGCGAAGAGATCATCGTTTCCCGAACCGGTTACACGGGAGAAGACGGCTTTGAAATTTATTCTTCCATTCCTTTAGGACTAAAACTCTGGAACGGACTTTTGGAATTCGGTAAAGAACAAGGACTTCTTCCTTGCGGACTCGGTGCGAGAGACACTCTGAGAATCGAAGCAAAATATCCGTTATACGGACATGAACTCAACGACCTTTGGACACCGATCGAATCCGGAATAGGCTGGATCGTAAAGGAAAAGGAACAATCCTACTTTTGTTCCGATAAAATTCTTTCCCAAAAGAAGAACGGAGTTCCGTCAAAAATCGTCGCCTTCGAATTAACGGAAGCGGGTGTTCCTCGCGAGAATTTCCGCGTTCTCGATTCTCAAGGAAACGAAATCGGAAAAACGACTTCAGGAACATTCTCCCCTTCCTTAAAGAAGGGAATCGGCTTGGCTTTGATCCGCGCCGAAAAAATCAAGGACGGCGAACCGATTCAGATTGAAATCCGCGAGCAACCCAAACAAGCTATCATAACGACAAAGCCTTTTGTCCCAGGCAGCATCAGAAAAAACTAAATCAGGAAACAACGGATCATGGCAGAAACGCAAGCACCCGCAGGATATCTTTTCTCGGAAAAACACGAATGGGTAAAAGTGGAAGGAGACATCGCTCTCATCGGAATTTCGGACTTCGCTCAATCGGCGCTCGGTGATATCGTATTTGTGGATCTTCCGAAAGCCGGAAAATCGATCAAACAATTCGAAACCTTCGGAACCATCGAATCCGTAAAAGCGGCGGAAGACCTCTACGCTCCCATCGGCGGAGAAGTCGTCGAATCCAATCCGGCTCTTTCCAAAAATCCGGGCGACGTAAACGCAAAACCGTTCGATTCCTGGATGATTAAGGTAAAAGGTTTTTCCACCGCGGAGCTGGAAAAACTTCTCAGTCCGGAAAAATATAAGGCGCTCGTAGCCGGACTCGAATAACAGAAAAGTCTAATATAGAGAATTTAGCAGAAGGTAATTATGAACTCGACTCTTCAAAACCAATCCAACACAGATCTTTCCAAGGTAAGCACGGGTCCGTTGGACACTTTTCCAAGGCGGCATATCGGTCCGAATCCGCAACAAACCGCCGAAATGTTGAAAGAGTTGGGATTATCTTCTTTGGAAGAACTGATTTCCAAAGCGGTTCCGGACGGGATTCGCTTAAAGAAGAATCTGGATCTGCCGAAGGCTTTGACGGAACACAGGATTCTTCAGGATTTGAAACTCATCGCGTCTCAGAATCAGGTCTTTCGTTCTTACATCGGAGCGGGCTACAACGCTTGTATCGTTCCCGGAGTGATTCAAAGAAACATTCTCGAAAACCCGGGTTGGTATACAGCTTATACCCCTTATCAGGCGGAGATTTCTCAAGGCCGTCTCGAAGCGCTTTTGAACTTTCAGACGATGATCATCGATTTGACAGGTTTGGAAATTTCGAACGCGTCTCTCCTCGACGAAGGAACCGCCGCTGCGGAAGCGATGTTTCTTGCGTATTCCGTCCGTAAGAACGAGACCGCAAAAAAATTCTTCGTGTCGGAACTTTGTCATCCGCAAACGATCGACGTCGTCGTAACCAGAGCGAATCCTCTCGGAATCGAAGTGGAAATCGGAAACCACGAATCGGTCGAACTCAACGAAGACTTTTTCGGAATTCTTCTGCAATATCCCGCGACCGACGGAAACGTAATCGATTATACTACCTTTATTCAAAGAGCGCATAATGTGGGGGCGATATCCGCCGTCGCAGCCGATCTTTTGTCTCTGACGCTTTTGAAATCTCCGGGGGAAATGGGTGCGGATATCGCGGTCGGTTCTTCTCAAAGATTCGGACTTCCTCTCGGATTCGGAGGACCGCACGCGGGCTACTTCGCAACGAAAGACGAATTCAAACGCAACATGCCGGGAAGATTGATCGGAGTTTCCAAAGACTCACAAGGAAATCCCGGACTCAGACTTTCTCTTCAAACCAGAGAACAGCATATCCGCAGAGACAAAGCGACGAGCAACATCTGCACGGCGCAGGTTTTGCTTGCGGTGATTTCTTCCATGTATGCGGTTTATCACGGACCCGAAGGCCTGAAAAATATCGCGACTCGCATTCATAAATTCACCGCGGTTCTCGCAAACGCGCTTAAATCGGCGGGATTTACGATTACGAACAATTCTTTCTTTGATACGCTTACGATTCAAGCGGGAGGAAAGGCGAAGGAAATTTTAAACAAAGCGCGCTCCAAAAAGATCAATCTGAGAGAATATCAGGACGGAAGAATCGGGATCGCGTTAGACGAAACCGTAAATGTTGCCGACCTCAACGATCTGTTCGAGATTTTCGATGTGAAGAATGCGGACGTCGAGAAAAGTTTCGCGGCGGCTCCGAACGTTTCCGATACTTTCAAAAGAAACACTTCTTACCTGACGCATCCGATTTTTCAATCGCATCATACCGAAACGAAGATGCTTCGTTATATCCGTAAGCTCGAATCCAGGGATCTTTCTTTGACTACGTCGATGATTCCTCTCGGTTCCTGCACGATGAAACTCAACGCGACCACGGAAATGTATCCCGTCACTTGGCCGGAGTTCGGTGCGATCCATCCGTTCGCGCCTGCGGATCAGACCAAAGGATACAAAGTTATCTTTGAACAGCTGGAAAAATGGCTCTGCGAAATCACCGGTTTTGCGGGAGTTTCCCTTCAACCGAACGCGGGTTCTCAAGGAGAATACGCGGGTCTTTTAGCGATCCGCAGATATCACGAAAGTAGAAAAGAAGCTCATAGAAACGTTTGTCTGATTCCGATTTCCGCTCACGGAACCAACCCTGCGAGCGCGGCGATGGCGGGTTTCAAAGTCGTGGTCGTTTCCTGCGATCAAAACGGAAACGTGGATCTGGATGATCTCAAAACGAAAGCGGAAGAACACAAAGACGATCTCGCCGCATTGATGATCACCTATCCTTCCACTCACGGCGTGTTCGAAGAATCGGTAAAGGAAATCTGTCAGATCGTTCACGCGCACGGCGGTCAGGTCTATATGGACGGCGCGAATATGAACGCGCAGGTCGCATTAACAAGCCCCGGAGAAATCGGCGCCGACGTTTGCCATCTCAATCTTCATAAGACGTTTTGTATCCCTCACGGAGGCGGCGGTCCGGGAGTGGGACCGATTGGAGTCGCGAAACATCTCGTTCCATTCTTACCCGGACACGTGCTTGTGGACAATGCAACCGGCAACGAACACGGAGCGGTCTCCGCCGCTCCCTGGGGAAGCGCGAGCATCGTATTGATTTCCTGGACATACATCGCTCTTATGGGGGAAGAGGGGCTGAAAAATGCGACTCAGACTTCCATCTTAAACGCAAACTACATCGCAAAACGTTTGGAAAAAGCGTATCCCGTTCTTTACAAGGGAAAGAACGGCTTTGTCGCTCACGAATGTATTCTGGATGTAAGACCGTTTAAAAAAACCGCCGGAATCGAAGTCGAAGACGTGGCGAAGAGATTGATCGACTACGGATTTCACGCGCCTACGATGTCCTTTCCCGTGCCGGGAACCTTAATGATCGAGCCGACCGAATCCGAGTCCTTGGAAGAATTGGATCGTTTCTGCGAAGCGATGTTGCTTATTCATCAGGAAATTATGGACGTTCAAAACGGAACGCTCGATAAAACGGACAATCCTTTGAAAAATTCTCCTCATACGGCGGCGATGGTCACTTCCGATCGTTGGGACCATTTGTATCCTAGAGAACGCGCCGCTTATCCCGCTTCTTGGCTCAGGGATCACAAGTTCTGGCCCTATGTGGGAAGAGTGGATAACGTTTACGGAGACAGAAACCTTGTTTGTTCCTGTTTACCGATCGAAAGTTATCAATGATTTGTTAAGCGAAGTCCACAGTTTTCCGCAAAACAAAGCGAACGGTGAAGAGGATCACGGTTTGAACACCATCATCGTTGAATAAAAAAGCCGAGGCGACAACCTCGGCTTTTTTATGTTTTCTGAAGATCGAAATTCAGTCGCGATCGATCGGAATCGGATTCCTAAAACCCGATCCGAACGCATTCAAGAACTCTTATGTATCTTACGTTCGATTACGCGATGTAAGAGCAGCAATAATCGCTGATTTTTTTGACGTCCATTTGGAATCTGGATTTTGCGGGAACCTCGAAGGATTGACCGCCTTTAATTTCTTTCCAAGAATCCTGTCCCGGAAGTTTCACGAGCATTTCCCCGTCCAGGATTTCCATAATTTCCTTTTCATCGGTTCCAAAATCATATTCACCCGGCATAAGAATACCGAGAGTTTTTTTACTCCCGTTCGGAAATAGAACGGTTCTGCTCGTAACTTTTCCATCGTAGTAAACATTCGCTTTTTTAATTACGGTAACGTTTTCAAACTGCGCCATGCAGCCTCCATGATCTTCACAAAGAATTTCGTTTTAAAAACAAGTCGAAGCCTTTAAAAAGCCCTTTCTGCAAGGCTTCCAAAGGAAACCGGGAAGGCTACAACTTTTAAAAGGCAAGAATCAACGTTTCCGATGAAAAATCCGAAACAAAAAGAACGGTTTTACGGCTTGACGAGTTCCGAAAAGAAATAATTTATAGCGTGTCAAAAACCGAATCATTATATCGGAAGAATTTTTTGCATGCGGGACCGAGCCGTTCGAGATTGCCTGATCGATTCGATCGGCTTTTCGGACGAAAGTTTTTCAAATCGGAAACGAATCCGTATATTATAAATTTCTAAAAATACGAGGCAACCTTTGTCATCCTGGAATTTCGAAACGTCGCGCGCCCTAAAAAACTCCGGCAATCCTTATCGATTCAATGGCCTAATCGGATGTATGATGCTTTTTCTATCGATCTTCGTGTTTTTCTTTTCCATCGGAGCCGTCGGATACGCGGCTTTACAATTCGAAAAGGGAGAATACGCTACGCCGAGTTTTATAGTATTTTTTTGTTTTTCCTTTTCCTATCTTCTGTTTTCATCGATCCGAACCTATCGAAAAACCAAAGATTCGATCCTAACGGAAGAAATCGATATTTCCAAAGGAACGTATTCGATTTCGGAAACAGATCGATCGACGGTAACGATCGATTTGGGAGAGTTCATCGCTTATAAGATCAAAAAAAGACTGGAATCCGCACAAGGAACTTCCTCCTCGGGAAGCGGCAGAAGAAAACACTGGGATTTGTTTCTCTTAAAATCGGACGGAGCTTATTATCTTTTAGAAACGTATTCAATAATCGAAGAATTGAAAAAGGATTTAATTTTGTTCAGGTCCTTGTTTCCCCTTCCGATCTCGGACGATTCGGAGCAAAATCTGAAAACGAACGAAGGCTCCCGATTTCAAACAAGATTTGAAACTCAAAAACCGGATTCAAAATTTCTAAAGTTGATTACGAAAGAAAACGGAACCGGAATCGAACTCGTCAAACGTCGAACCGCTCGCGAAAAGTTTACGATTTTTCTTGTAATCGGAATTTTCTACGGAGGATGGGGAGCGGTTTTCTTTCCGATCAACTCCGATCCGATCTTCTTATTCTTTATGATTCCCTTCTCCGTTTTGTTTTTGGGAATTTTTACTTTAGCGCTCGTTTTCGTAATGACGAGAAGTTTGGAACTGATCGTGAATTCCTCCGGTTTACGCATCCGATACGGAACTACGCTGCCGATTTTGTCGCACTTTTTATACTTGGAGCGTTTCTTTCCGAAACACGTTGTGCGTCATGTAAGAGCCAATCGACTTCCCGGCGATCAAAGCGTTCTTACCGTTTCGTTGAAGGACATGGAAAAAAATTCGCGCGAAAAACTTTCGTTCCTCTTCAATCTTCAGACGATTCCCTTGAGTGCATATGTTCTTCCCGGCGACAAAGAACTTTTAGGCGTTTGGCATCTCATGCCCTGGCTTCCGGATTCTCCCGGTTTTGCGGATCTGTTCGCGGCGGAAATTGCGATCCAAGAAAGAATGCAATGGGACGAGGAAAAAATCGGCTTCGAAAATCTTTGAATTCCGTTTAAAAATTCCTCCATTCTTTTAATTTAAGAATGACAAAGCGAACGAGTACGAAACAATGTCCTCAAGATTCCCGGTGACTATAGAGAGAGGGCCACACCCGTTCCCATCCCGAACACGGAAGTTAAGCCTCTCATCGCTGATGGTACTGTGTGGTTCGCTGCATGGGAGAGTAGGACGTTGCCGGGTTATCTTACGATTTTATCAAAATCGTAAGATCGTCAATCACGGCGAAATCCTTTAAACTTTCCCTTTTTTTCAATATCCCCGTTTCTCAATCTTATCTTCGTATTTTGCAACCCTACCGTAAAATTCGGTTCCTACTCTTTACAGCGCGTCCAAAAGCTTATTGTACTTTGATAAAGAGAGAAGCTGTAAGGTTTCGGGACCGGCTCCTATAAGAATGAATCTGTAATTCACGAAGACATTGAACGAAACTCTTTTCCTTTCGCACAAAGATTTTTAGTTTCATTGTCCATAAGTCGAATAGAATTGCGCGCACGCTTCGGCGTCGAAAGGAAACTCAATGAGTACGAGACTGCTGCAAAGAAAGGATCTCTGCAAACCCTTAGAATACGATCAAGAAATTCCGATTTCTTATCAAACCGCACTCGATAAAAAACGATCCGTATTGGATTTAATTTTCCGCGAAACGGATCTCGCCTTTCATTATGGATACTTTAAAGAGATTTTTAGAAGCAGACGTTTGGCTTTGGACGGATTGTATGATAACGCCAGTTGGTGCGAATCTTCGGCAAGAATTTTAGATCTGATCGAAAGTTGCGGCGGAAAAATCGACGTGGAAGGAATCGAAAAAATTCTCAGCGTGCAAGGTCCGGTTGTGATCGCCGGAAATCACATGAGCACTTTGGAAACGTTCATACTTCCGACCTTTGTTACGAGATACAAACCCATCACGTTCGTCGTAAAAGAAAGTCTGACTCGCGGCAATCTTTTCGGTCCGATCATGCGCTCGCGCAATCCGATTTCGGTGGGAAGAACCAATCCGCGGGAAGACTTAGTCGCGGTCTTGGAAGAAGGAACCAAACTTTTACAACAAGGAATGTCGATTATCGTATTTCCGCAAAGCACCCGAACCACGGATTTTAATCCGGCTGAATTCAATTCAATCGCCGTCAAACTCGCCGCGCGGGCAAAGGTTCCGTTGATCCCGGTCGCGCTGCGTACCGACTTTTGGGAAAACGGAAGAGTCATCAAAGAACTAGGAAGAATTTTCAGGGACCGCAAAATCAACATTAAGTTCGGTGATCCTCTTTTACCCACGGATGATTCAAGAAAGAATCAGGAAACCCTACTCCGATTCGTTGTGACTCATATCAAACAATGGGGAACGATCGTCCATGAGTCGTGATCCCTTGTGAGTGAAGATTTGATTCAACAAAAAACCGGACAATCATCGTGAAACAAATTACACCGAACTCTAAAACGCACCGACTTTCGCTTCGTTCTTCCGATTCGATATTGTTATCAATAATTCCATTCTTTCTAACTATGATCGCAACGGTTCCGATCGTCACGTGCCAAAGTTCGCAAGCGCGAACGGAAGAATTCTCCAATAACAAAGTAACGGATCAGGAAGCGGATCTTTTATGGGAACAAAGATGCGCCGCGTGTCACGGCCTGGACGGAACTCCGAACGAATCGGTCCTGCCGAAACCGCGTAAACTAAGCGGCTTTGGATTAAAGATGGGTTTCTTTTTCGGAGGAAATAAGATGAGAGAAGGGATCGTTAAAACAATTCGCGATGGAAAGAATCAAACCATGCCTTCCTTCAAAAACGAATTGTCCGAAGATCAGATTCGGGCTTTGGTAAAACGCATCGAGCGATTTTAACGCGATCGCGATGGCTGCCGTAGCAGTTCCTACATTTCTTTTTTAGAGTTCAGCGACAGTCCTATCTTTCTTTTGCGGTAGTTCCTACATTTTCAAAAAATCGAAAAGGATTCAAAGATTCCTCGAAAGATCGATGACTTCTTCCCTTGTATAAGCGTCCGGCTTTTTTAGAATTTGAATCAGCGCTTTGAATTGAGGCGTTTCCAAATCGGTCGGTCTTTTTCTAAAATAATAACGAGAAGCCTGATTCAAGCCGTTCATACCTCTTCCCCAATATACGCTGTTGAGATAAAATTCCAAGATCGTTTCTTTTCCAAGTTCTTCCTCCAAAGCGGAAGCGATCTGAATTTCCTTCCACTTGCGTGATAAGGATTTTTCCCTCGACAGAAAAAGCGTCCGAGCCAGCTGCTGCGTGATCGTACTCGCTCCTCTCATCTTTCGAAACAATAACAGGGAAGAAACAAGAGTAGAGTGAATGTCCGAAATCGAATACCCGTTGTGAAAGTAAAATCTTCTGTCCTCCACTTGGACCGTATATGAAATCCATTCTTTCGGAATGTCCCCGAGCCGAACCCATTCCACTTCTAAAGGGACGGATTCTTTCTGATCGGGCAAATAAATCAAGCGATCCTGTTGAACCAGAATTTTGCGCTCGGGAAAGAATTGTTCGTAGATAAGAACGGCCGCGAAAAAAATCGGAAGAACTCTCAAAAAGAAAGTATAAAGAAGTTCTCTCTGTTTCATGGACTCGATTCTAAATTCTAAACTTCTTTAATTTTTTCGTACATTAGAAAAACTTCATTTTCGATCGCATCATGGGACTTGAGTTCCCATTTTTTACGATCGAATTCGAAATATTGTTTATGACCGCCGGTGATCGAAGGCAGATCGTTTTGTCCGATTAAAAACGGAACGATCGTGACGTAAATTCTCGAGATCAAATCCAAACGAAAAAAGGAATCGTTCAAGGAAGGACCTCCTTCCAAAAGCGCTTCGCGATATCCCATCTCGTATAAATGTTTGAGAACTTCGAGAGGACTCAAATCTTCTCCGGGAAGAAGGATGATTTCCGCGACCGAACAAAGGTTATCTCGAATCGCCGAGTAGTTTCCGTTTAAACAAAAGATCAACGGAGGTTGATTAGAAAAACGGAATACTTTTTTGTCTTGGGGCAAGGTTCCGGATCGAAGGAGAATCACAGGTCTCGGATCGTTTCCATTCTCGACATATCTAAGATGAACCACGGGGTCGTCGTTGAGAATCGAATTCTTACCTAAGATCAGAACGTCCGCTTTGGAACGGATCTCATCCATTCTCTTCTTATCATTGCGGGAAGAAAGACCGTACCAACGTCCGTCCGGACGGGAAACCTTTCCGTCCAAAGTCATAGCCATATTGATTGTTACGTTGGGAATCGAAGTCATGCTCTCGGAACTTTCAGTTCCCGAGCCAGAAGTTTACGAACCGATCCCATACAAGTTCCGCAACCCGTGGAAGCGCCCGTATCGTCCATGAGCTTTTCCAAGGTATCGTTCCCGTTTCGGATCGACGTTAGGAGCTCTTCTTCCGAAACCTGATTGCATACGCAAACCTTGCGGGGCCGCATCAGTTGGCACAGGTCGACTTGACTGAAAAAAGAGGAATCCATAATCTTCTATTTAATTGGACAGTTAGAAAGCGGTTTTCCAATCAGATTAAAGAGTCTGAAAATCTTCTGCAAGAGAAATTTTTTGCGGTTTTCATTTGACATCCGGTTTCCGAAAAATAGCCTTTTTTGAAATTTCGGATCAAAAACCCAAAAGGAAAGCCATGCAAGATATAAAAAGAGCCCCTCTCCGAGAAATTCTCGGGTGGTGCATGTTCGATTTCGCGAACTCATCCTATACGACGGTCATTATCAGCGTAACATACGGAATCGTTTTCAGCCAACTTGTGGTCCCTGCCTCTTCCAATCAGGAAAATCCATACGAATACGGAAATCTTCTCTGGTCGATCGCCCTTGCGATTTCCTATTTGCTCGTGGTTTTAACGGGACCGATTTTCGGCGCGATTACAGATTATTCCGCCCGGAAGAAACAGTTCCTATTTTATAGTTATGTCTTTTGTATCATTTCCACGGGCGCACTTTGGTTCGTAATCGCTCCGGGACAATATCTCCTCGCATTCATTCTCATCATCTTTTCGAACTTCTTTTTCGCCTCGGGGGAAAACTTCGCATCCAGCTTTCTTCCGTATCTCGGACCGAAAGAAGATTTGGGAAAAATTTCCGGTTACGCCTGGGGAATCGGTTACTTCGGAGGAATCGCGGCGGTTGCGTTAGTCAACACGCTCGGTCCAAAGACACTGGAGAATTTCGATAGTCTCCGTATGGTGGGACCGTATACGGCGTTCTTCTTTTTGTTCGCCGGAATTCCGACCTTTCTTCTTTTAAGAGAATACACCGACGGAAAAGAAAAACCCGAAGGGCTTTCCTATCTCAAAATCGGAATCGAGCGAGTCACTTCCACGATGAGGGAAATCCACAAATTCCGGGATATGGCATTGTATCTCGTTTCGCTGTTCTTTGCGATGGCCGCGCTCGGGATCGTAATCAGCTTCGCGTTCATCTATGGAGCGCAGGAAATAAAAACGGAAGAAAAACACGAAATCGCGATGTTTCTTTTGATTCAACTTTTCGCAGCGGTCGGAGCGATCGTATTCGGTTTCATTCAGGATAAGATCGGAGCAAAAAAGACCTTTAACATTACGCTCTTCTTATGGATCGCTTGTCTTCTACTGATCTACTGGGTAAAGGATCTTACCGCATTCTTAGTGGGTATCGGAATTCCGACCACGCAGCAATGGGTTTTTGTGGGAACAACCGTGTTTGCCGGAGCGGGTCTCGGTGCCACACAATCCGCGAGCCGTGCGATCGTGGGTCTTTTCGCACCCGAATCCAAATCGGGAGAATTCTTCGGACTTTGGGGACTTTCCGGAAAAGTAGCGGCAGCGTTCGGACTCGTTGCCGTCGGAGGATTGCAGATTTTATTCGATCTCAGAAATTCATTTCTGGTCGTCTGCGTATTCTTTGTCATTTCCCTTCTGATCAACTTTTTAGTCGATGAGGAACGGGGAATCAAAACCGCTGTGGAATATCAGGAAACATAATTTACAAACGACAACCGCCTTTCCATCCGCATGCAGGAACTCCCACATACGGATGGAAAATTCTTCTTTTCTGAAACAATCCACAAATCAACCCGAGAAGGTTTATAAAAACGATTCAACGATCCATTGTCGCATTTTGAATCCCATTCCAGTTTAGAATCGAATCCGGGAATCACTTGCTTTTTCTTCAAATTCGGGTAATCTGTCGACAAAGGTAAGAATTTCAGATGGCCTTTCAAACCGAAGACGAATTCGAATCGCATCAAAGTCAACGAAGGCTAGCCCTAGCTACGATCGACGAATTGACGCAGACGAAGTTGGATTTACTCGACGCCGGCAAGGAAATCCCCCGCTTTATCAACTACGCAATCTCTTATCTCAACAAAAAATATCTGACCGAAGAAAAGGTCATCAGCGACTTCTTAATTAAGAAGTGAACGATACGCCCTCGCCGTTTTCTAATCACAAAACTCTTTTTTCCGTAAGTCTTGTTCAAAAAAAGAACGTGAACCGAGGATCGGCTTTACGAAAGTCCGGCGAATCAATCGTCACAGCCGAATTTGTGATACGGAAAAATTAAGTTTCGGTAAGGCGTAAAAAAAGCCGCGATCCGCGCGGCTTTTCGATTTGAATCTAAGATCCGATCTAAAATCGACAAACGATCAACGGAATTCAAGCATCTTGGAGATCATTCTCTTTTGATCCAATTCCATCGTATGCAGTTTTAAACTCACCATCTTATCGACCTTTCTCATATATCGTTTGTATTGAAGAATGATTTGTCTCTGCTTATTGTACGGAAGAGGATTTGCGGCGTCATGCAACTTGGTAGTCACGCTCGCAGGAACGGGTTGAATCGGATTGTCCGGCCAAAGAAAATCGGTGTCGTGACTGGAAAAGAATTCCAAAAGAATTTCACTGTTGTTGTTCGGAGTTCTTTTTCCGTCCTGTGTGAAAGTCGGACCCTTCGGAGAATTGTTAATCAAACGTCGCATCTCGCGGATAAAAACTTCTCCTTTAGCGTTCGTTCTTTTGAACTGAAGAATGATTTTTTCCAACGATTGTCCGTCCGTTCCGGGATAAATATAAATTCTAGATTGATAGAGATAGGTTTTCGGATAATCCGCAAACGATTGACCCAAACCCAAATCGAGTTCGAGATATTGTTTATTCTCTTTATCTTGAAATAGGAACTTGCCGGCTTCGCGGGGTTCGTCCTCGATGTAACGAAGCGCTTTTTTATACGTCTCGTTACCCAGAAGATTATTGATTCTTAAAATGTTTCCTGCGATCGACGCGTGCAGGTTATCGACTTCGATATCCGTAAAACCGCCTTTACGCACGGCTTCAATCTGTTTCAATTCTTCCTTTTCTTCCAAAGTCAATACCTTGTTCGGTGCGGCATTCAAACCGACTAAGGAAAGAATTGTCAGAAATGATAAAATACGGATGTTCATAGATTTACCCTTATTCAGATTATCGAAATTCTGATCCCCTGTTCTTGATTTTACAAACTAAAATTTTTTAGGAGATTATGACTCGTTATTGCAGATTCAACGGATTTTTTGAGGAAGAACTCAAATCGTCTTCGATCGCTCCTCCGAGATTGGATTTAAAAAACAGATCTCTGGAGAATCTATTCTTTTTATTTCAATCCATCGCCAATCCGGAAACGACGATGCTTTTGAGCGAACGACCCGATCCAGGTTGGACGGCATTTTGGAAAACGAGAGGAACGGATTTTTGCAGCTTCGAACTCGTCGGGAGAAACTCCTCTCGAAATCTTCAGATAAATTCGAAAAATCCGGATCACTCTGCGGTCGATTCAAAATGCGTTTGGGAAGAATGGGGTTCGGTTTCCGATCTGAGCAATGCGGGAGAAATTCTCTTTTCAACGGCCAAAGCGGATCTTTCCAAAAGATTGAATTCAAAACTTCTTTTAACGCATTGGAAATCGGAATTCGACTTTCAGGATCTTCCGGCGCGGGTTTTGGAGAAGCCATCCCATCTTTCGTCGTTAGTCCAAGAATGGTCGGAATTCCGTGCGGATCGAATCGTCCTCAAACCGGAATTCAGTTTTTCAGGAAGACATAAAATTCTTAAGTTCTCTTCACTTTCAACGGAAAATGATCCGGATGGTCGGAATTCCGAAAAAGAATCCACTTGGTTTCCATGCGTCGCCGAACCCTGGGTGAAACGGACACAGGACTTTTCGTGCTTGTACGATTTTTCCGCCGGGGTTCCGACCTTTTTCGGAAGTACGATCCAAATCTGTGATGAAACCGGAAAATACTCCGGTGCCTATCTTCCTTCCGAAAAAGAATCCGAATTCTATTCTTCTCAACTCGATCCGATCGCAGAATCATTAGGAAAGACGTTTGCATCCGATTACATCGGTCCCGTTGCGATCGACGGTTTTGAGTTCTATTCTCAAAATTTAAAAAAAATCCGAAGATTGAGCGAAGCGAACTTTCGTTGGTCAATGGGAAGAATTCTACTCGAACTTTCCCGATCCGATCTCTTTCACAGATCGAAACAAAACGCCGATTTCGAACTTTGCATTCTCCCCTTGCCTTTACAAAAACCGATCGAAAACTATTGTGAATGGATTTTCAACTGGGGAAACACTCAAGGACTGGAAATTCTTCCGTTGACCCCGGACCGATTTTTTTCCGGAAAATCCTATGGAACTTCTTGGGTTCTTTTGCGTTTTCTAAGGAATTCTTCCGAGCCGATACGGGAAAGAATCCAGATGTTCTATTCCGAATGGCGGAAACGGATTCTCCATTGAAATGTACTTGAGGCTTTTTTAGACCTTGCCAGGATGTCCTACAGGTTGCGGTTTACCCGCCCGGAATACCATCCGCAGACACCTGCGGTCCAAATTCAGGATATAAAATGGAACTGTTTTTAAACTACGCTCTTTATGTAATCGTTAGCATCGGGTTCTTGATTCCCTTTACCGGGTTTGTAGTCGGAGCCGGAGCGATCGTCAATGCAACTCTCGCAGGATTTACCGTTAACTTTCTTTCGCAAGTTTTAGAAGAAAACAAACTGCAAGATTTTATCGCAAGAAACAAAGACAATAAACTCGGTAAAGCTCTTCAAGACGCTGTTTTAAGAGGGCAAGAAAAATTAAAAGGCGCTCCTGCAACTGCTCCGGCGCACGTCGAAGAAAGTCACGGTTCACACCATATTATTTCCGTTCAAACATACGCGATCATCTTTGCTACTTTGATTTTCTTCACATTTGTAACGGTTTGGGTTGCGGGAATCGACTTCGGCGCAATGAACGTAATTATCGCGATGGCGGTTGCAACCGCGAAAGCTTCCTTGGTTCTAGGATACTTTATGCACTTAAAGTATGACACCGTAATGAACCGAGTGATCTTCGGTTCCGGTTTCTTCTTCCTTCTTCTCCTCTTCGGATTTTCCGCAGCGGATATCTTTACAAGATTCAAGGTTTTGATCTCTTTCGCGTTCTAAGTTAGAAACGAATTCGCTCCTTGATCTGCAAAAGCCGGTTTTTCAACCGGCTTTTTATTTTTACGGCGGACAAAAAGCCGTTCCGATCGTATTAAGCTTTTCTCAATTCACGCACTTTTTCATTCCGAAATAAAACGGATTCAAACCGATTCCGCTTCAATTTCGATTTCCTGGTATAAATTGAGTCGCTTTTTTTATCGAAGAAGTTAATCTTTCCAATTCTTAGGAGCAATCGTCGTATGAAGAAAAATCCAATTCGAATTGTAACAACCCTTCTCGTATTCACTTTCGTGATCTTGAATTGTAAAAAGGAACACGCTTTGGACCCGAACGCAAAGGTGGTCCAAATTTCATCCCTAGGGCTCGGTCTTAACTATGATGGCTGGCATTTCAACGATAATCCCAATCTCATCAATCAAGCGAAAGAAGTCGCGTCTAACGCCGATAATACGGGTACGATTAAAAAGGCTTTGGATGTGGCGGGAATCAACTTCTTCCTTTTTGAATTTCCTCAGGGAAGCCCCGAAGCGGGAATGTTCAACACGAACGTCAATTATACGATGGAAGATCTTTCCAGACAACCGAGAGAAATCAGCCTGGACGACTATACTTCCGCGGTCACGGGTTTGTATCCTACCGTATTTCAAAAATACGAAATGATCAACCCTCCGCAAAAATCCAAGATCCACGGAATCGAATCCGTTCTTCTGGAAAGCAGATTCGAACAAGCGATCGCGGGTAAGAATTTCAAGGTCCACAACTATCAACGCGTTTTCATCGTGGATAAAAAGGCTCACGTATTTACGGGAACCTTTTTGGATAAGGACGCTAAAACGAAAGGACCGAAAGTTCTCGAATTGTTAGGAAAATTCGTAAAACTCTAATATTCAATCAATAGAATACGCTACTCTCTAAAAGGAATTCCCATTTTCCGGAGAATTCCTTTTGCGCGGTTCTGAAACTCGATTTCCTCTTCGGGCGTAAACGGACCGAAAATTCCTTTTTTAAATCTTTCGGAAAGAGCGATGTATTCCAAACATCCGGCGACGCTGAAAACCGGTTTAGCCTTCCCTTCGAAGATTTTTAATTCTCCGTTTTTCTGAATGACCATCGCTCCGGGCGGGATCTTTTTTCCTCCGCGAACCGTACAACCCGCCGTCACCATCGCGCCATCTCCGACTTCCGCTTCGTTAAGAATCACGCTTCCGATTCCAATCAGACATCCTCTCCCGATCGTACACCCATGCAACATCGCATTATGACCGACTAACGTATAATCTCCGATCGTGATTCCGCGACTTGAATCCGTATGAAGCGTGGAATTATCCTGTATGTTGACGCCTTCTCCCAACACGATCCGATTCATATCGGCCCGAATTACGGCTCCCGGCCAAAGGGAAGAATGCGGACCCATTTCTACGAGTCCGATCGTCGTTGCTTGCGGATGGATAAAGGCGGTTTCGTGGATTTTCATTTAAGTGGCCGTAGCTTCTTTAAAATAATTCTGGAAGACGAATCTCTGAATTTTTAAGAACCGTATGAGTTCCTACGGTTTATGTCTTTTTGAATCGTTTTCTATCCTTTGAATCAGCTTGATATCGATACATTTTTGCAGGAGTTCCCACATTTTAAAAGTTTAAATCGTTTGAAGCATTCCCAGAAATTCGAAACTTTTATCTCAACACGAATCCGCTCTTGCCCGCAAGCGCGACCAGTTGATCGGAGATTTCCTTGATTCTTTCCTGAGTAAACGTTTTCTCGTAGTTCACCAGTCGGAAGCGATAACTGACCGAACGTTTACCTTCGGGAACGTTCCCGCCGACAAACTGGGAATACACCCAGCTTTCTTGAAGTTCGGGGATGTTCTCCTTGGAAACGAGATCGGTAAATACGTTCGTGTTTTCCTTTTCTCCGACCAAAATCGAAAGATCGATCTCGGCTTCCGGAAACTGAGAAGGCGCGACAAAACGGGAAACCTTACGATTCGCGTTCCAGAATTCCACGAGCTTTTCAAATTCGAAAGAACCGTAGATCACGCGCTTTTTCAATTCGAACGAATCCAAAACAGCCGGATGAACGTAACCGAGGTTTCCGATTCTTTGCGAATTTACGATCAAGGATAAACTGGCGCCCGGATGAAAGATCGCTTCCTGTTTGATCTCCCAGGTATATTCGAAAATCTTCATGGAATCTAAAAGGGATTCGATTTCCCTTCTTACCTTTAAGAAGTCCTCTTCCAAAAGTTTCAGATCGGACTCGGTACTTTTACGATCAAAAGAAACGGCAAAGGATAAAAATTTCTTTTCGTTATCTGGTTCGGGAAGATTGAAATACGCTCTTCCGAATTCGAAAATTGGAACGTTCGCAAAACGATCCTGATTTGTCCGGATATTCTTCAACAAGGAAGGCAAAAGAGAATTTCGAAGCACCGATTGTTCCTCGGGCATTTCGTTTTTGATTTTAACGGAAAGTTTCGCGTCCCCGTCGAGCTCGTTCTCTTTTAAGGATTGAAACGAATAGTTATAAACTTCGTGATACCCGAGAGTTCCCGCAAAAAACGTCTTACACTTTCGTTCCAATTCCCGGCTGAGATTCCGGATGGGAGTTTTGACCTCAGCCAACAAAGGAGTCACTTGAATCGTATCGTATCCTCGGGTTCTTCCGATCTCTTCCACGAGGTCTTCTGGAATCGTTACGTCGTAGTTGTGACGAAACTTGGGAACCAATACTTCGAGGTGATCCCCTTTCCAGGAAACGACAAAATGCAATCTTTCTAATATATCGGTGATGTCTCCTTGGGACAAGGTCACTCCGAGTTTGGCGTTGATAAAATGAATGTTCGTATGAATGTGAACTTCCTTGTGAGGGGTGTGTAAAAATCCTACAGGCTCGGAAGCCTTCAACGAAGGGCAACCGTTTTCCTTTAAAAGATTTAGAGCGCGACGAATCACCGGAAGAGTCGTAGTGGGTTCAAGCCCCTTCTCGTAACGCACGGAGGAATCGGAGCGAATTCCCGTGGAACGAATGGACTTACGAACTCGTTCTCGCGCGAACACGGCGGATTCCATTACGACTTCGGTGGATGCGTTTGAAACGGCGGATTCTTTTCCTCCCATAACGCCCGCGATCGCGACCGGTTTGCCTTGATTGCGGATCAGAAGAATTTCCTCTTCCAACGAGGGGGAAGTATCGTCCAACAAGGCGAAACTTTCACCCTTCTTCGCATACGAAACTTCGAGAGAAACTCCACCCTGACTTTCCAGAAATTTCCGATCGAAAAAATGAGTCGGTTGACCCATCTCGAGCATCACGTAATTGGAAACGTCCACGACGTTGTTGATCGCTCGAATTCCGCATTTCTGAAGACGCGCTTGAAATTTGCGAGTCGAAGGAAGAATCGCAATTCCTTGAATCGACGAAGCATAGTAAGAATGAGCATTTTGATTTTCGATCACTTTCGGAAGCGGGATCGAAAGATCGAAGTTCCAAAGGGATTCGAACGGATTCAACTTGATCGGCAAACGAAGCTGCGAAGCGAGTTCTCTCGCAAAGCCGTAATGATTCCAAAGATCGGGCCGGTGCGTAATTGATTTATTATCAACATCGAATATTATATCATCATAATGTAATAAAGAACGGATCGTTTTTCCCGCTTCGGCTCCTTCGAGTCCGTTTAAAATCCAAACTCCGTTGCTTTCGTCCGCAAGAGAGAGTTCCTTTTCGGAACAGAGCATTCCCGAACTTTTTACGCCTCTGAGTTCCGATTCCAGAATTTCCTTATCGCCGAGTTTTGCGCCGGGAATTGCAAGCGGAACCAGATCACCCACTTTTACGTTGGTTGCGCCGGTTACGATCTGCGCTTTGGAAGATCCGGTGGAAACCTGAGCGATCTGAAGTTTATCGGCGGAAGGATGTTTTTCGAGCGATTCGATTTTAACGATCTTTACGAAGTCCAACTCGGGACGATACGGATCGGCTCCGTCGATCTCGCAAATAGAGATCGCGATCTTCTTTAAAATCGCGTCGAGTCCCACCTCCTTCAAAGGTGCAAAATCGTTCATCCAATCTAAGGAAAGTTTCACGTCGTCGAACTCCGTTCCAAGTACTAAGGTCCAGAAACTCCGATCAAAATCGGATGTCGAGCAGGAAAACTCCCGACGGTTCAGTTCGGAAGATATACTTGGAAAAGTTGAAAACGATGTTGGATCGTCTTGCCGTTTCTTACTTTGCGGAGTTCTCGATCGAAGTCTTCTTTCACCTTTTGAATCTCGTTTCGGGTACGGTTCATCGCGGATTTTTTCTCCGGCTTTCCTTCCCATTTGAACGCGGCTTCCTGACGCATGAGTTTTTCCTCAAGCTGTCTCAAAGTATTCTGATTGCTGGTTCGAATTTTGAATTCTTCCTTTTGAAAGAGGTCCAAGGTTTGATCTCCGAGTTCCTTTTTTCTGGATTCCACAATTTCATCCAAAACGAGAAAGGTTCGGATTAAATTTTCCTCCACGTTGGCGGGAAGAACGGAACCGGAAACTTCGGGCGATCCGGCTTTGTTCGTCGTTTGCGATTCGCGAAGCTCTTCGGGAAGTTCTTCGATTCGTTTTACCGTTCCGGTGCGCGGATTCGCTTCGAAATAAAACAACTCCGTGCGTTTCAGCGAGAATTGAAATTCCACAAGAAAAACGTAATATTCTTTGTTGGAAACGGAATGAAAGGAAGTGCTCCATCCTTTTTGATTTTGGATGAGATACGAAACCGTCTTATCGATCAAAGGATGACCGAACGCCAAAAATTCCAAACTGTCGTTTTGCAGCGCGAGTTCCGAATCGAAGGTTCCGAGTTTACCCTTGTATTGCGGAGAATCGATTTCATAGATCTGCGGTTTCTTTCGGACCAGTTTAAATCCCGCGGCCTCCGGAAATGTTCGAGTAAAACGAGAAACGAATTCTTCCAAGTGCGTATTGTTAAACGAACGCTCTTCCAAAGTGTGACTGTAATAATCCTGAAGATTGAAGTCGATGAGTTTCGGAGTCACGAGCGCGCCTAGTTTTTCAAACCCCTTCTTTGCGATCTTGATTCGATTGTCGATCTCGTCCTCCATTTCGGTCTTCGATTTATTACCCGTAACGAACTTCATAAACGAAGAATTAAAATCCAATTCGTCTTCGATCGCACCCAACAGTTCGTCCGAAGATCCGATCGATTCCTCGAAAAGACGAATCTTATTCGTAAGGACTTCCAGAATCCGTTCCGCAACCGTATCCTTGCTTGCAAAATTGAAGATGAACACGTTGTCCTTTTGTCCGAAACGGTGGATCCTTCCGATCCTTTGTTCGATCTTAAGCGGGCTCCAAGGAAGATCGTAATTGAAAAGAACGTTCGCGAACTGAAGATTTCGCCCTTCCCCTCCGGCTTCGGTACAGATCAAAATTTCGGTCTTCGTCTTAAATTCCACGATCGCCCTTTCTTTCGCGTCCGCGCTGAGAGAACCGTGAAACAAGGTCACTTGAAAATCGGCAAGAACGGAAGCCAAAAAATCCTGAGTCGTTCTAAACTGCGTAAATATGATGAATTTTGAATGTCCTTCTTTTTGAAGTTTCAAGATCGTTTCTTTCAGCTTGACGGACTTCTTGTCCTCTTTGATTTTTTTACCGAGCAAAATCAAACGATTCAGGGAAAGAAGCTCCCGCTTTAAACTCTGAAGATCGAGTTGGACCGATTCGTCCAAACCGGATACGAACTCTTCCACGTCTTCGGTTTCATCGAGATCCCATTCTTCCAACTTGGATTCCATTTGTTTGATATGATGGAATCGATTCTCCAAAAGGAACTTTCGTTTTGTCAGAGCGGACAAAAGAGCGAACACGGAAGAATCCAAGAGTTTCTGAAACACGATCATCACGAATCCGATCGCGCGGTTCTGCGTCCTCATCGCGAGATTGTATTCTCTTCGGACGTAGTTCGTGGTTTCTTCGTAAAATTCCCGTTCGACGGGAGAAAGTTCGATCCGAACCGTTTTGGCGAATCGTTTCGTAAAACCGCCGACTTCCACCTTTCTTCTCCGTAAAAGTACTTTCGAGATCTTATCCTTGAGGTCGGTTTTGTTCCCGAGAATATAATCGTTTACGAATGTATGATACGGACCCAGAATGTTCGGATCGATGAGATGTATAATATAATAGAGTTCTTCGAGTTTTCCGCGGAACGGAGTCGCCGTCAAAAGAAGAAGGCATTCGCACTTTTTGGAAATCTTTTCCGCAAAAAGATAGGCGCGCGTAATTTTGTGATAATCCCTTCTGAGCCTGTGAGCCTCGTCGAAAATGACAATGTCCCATTTCGTTTTGAGAATCTCTTCCGCGTATTTCGGATTTTTGATGAAGTCGACCGAAGTGATCGCGTGCTGAAAATTCTTCCAGTTCTTTTCCCCGTCGGTGTGGAAGTTCTTTCGTTTAACGATTTCAAAGTCCTCGTTGAACTTATTCTTCAGCTCCTGTTGCCATTGAACCAAAAGCGGAGAAGGCGCGACAATCAGAACTTTTTTGTAACCTCGACGAAAGATCAGCTCCTTCATCACGAGAGCGGCCTCGATGGTTTTCCCTAAGCCCACTTCGTCCGCGAGAATAAACCGCGGCCGCAAACTGTTCACGACGATATACGTGGATTCGATCTGATGCGGAAGAAGTCTCGTTCTCGAATTGGAAAGCGCCGAAAGTTTATCGAATGCGTGCGTGAGCTTGAGTTCGTACGCGGTAAGAGATAAATCCATCAAACCGGCTTGTTCGCCGACGTTTCTCAGAGGAGACGGATAACCCGGAAGAATTCTCAAGTAAGGAGAATTTTCAGACACCGTCTTTTTCGAAGCGGTGGAGGCGAATTCGATCGTAAACTTTCCTTCGTCCGAAGACGCGATCTTTCCGATTCCCGATTCGGGAGAATTGGTCAAATAACAAAAGTCCCCGCGATAACCGGAGCGCGGATTGGATTCGAAATCGAGGCTGAGCTGTAGAGTATCTTCCAACTAAACTCCCCTCTTATCGCCCCAAATGTATTTATGCGTTTGTAAAGAAAGACGAAGCCCCGAACCTAAGGAAGACTTCATCCATTCCGCGAGAAGCTCCGCGGACAATTCTCCCTGAACCGGAGAAGCTAAAAGATTTCCCGATAATTTCCGGTTTTCGATTACTTCCAAACATCTTTCAAAATCGATTCGATCCCGGATCACAAACTTAATCTCATCCAACTCATTCTTTCTTTCTTTATAGATTTCCAAATTCTTCAGATTCATCCGATCTTCCATACCGGAACCCGGAAGCTTATAATCCAAAGTAAAAACGAAGTGATCCAATCCTTCGATCGATTCTGCTCCGTTCGTTTCCACTCTCGGTCTTGGATAAGAACCGTTCGTGTTTCTTATTCTAAAAATTTCTTCGCCCAATGCGACGCTGAAATCTCTGTTTTTTCCTTCCAGCGGTTCGCCTCCGGTAAGAAGAATCTGCGTCTGCACGGGACTCAGTTCTTGAATCCGATTCAAGACTTGATTCAAACTCATCTCTTCTCCCGCGCTCGGCGACAAAGCATACGGAGTATCGCACCACAATCTTCTGCCGATCGTCATTCCGCATCGAAGAGAACAACCGGCCATACGAACGAACACGGTGGGAATGCCCGTGGAAATTCCTTCCCCGGAAAGAGAAAGATAGATTTCATGTACGGAGGTTTTCAGATTGTCCATGGGTTCTTTCGAGTACAAGATTTTTCTTTCAGCAAGCAAGGAGATCGTAAAAAAAATGGAAAGGTAAATTCCAGAATTTACGACCTGCCCTTTGCGGTCAACTCTCGGAGATTCCATTTTTAAAACAAAGAATGAAACCTTGCTTAGTTTGATTCTACAATAAAGGCGGTGAAAATCAGCCGTTCTTTTGCTTGTCAATCCGCACGGAAAACGGTCCCTTTGCATAAGAACCTGTCCTTTTCGACAGACCTTGCAGCTTGACCTTTTCGATCATAAGAGATTCGTTTTTAGAACACGCTGTAAAAACTAGTTCTTGGGGATACCTTGATTCGTTATATACCGTCTTTTATCTTTGTTTATCTTTTTTATCTTCCGTTTCGAATTTTACCGTATCGTTTGTGTCTTTTATACGGAAGATTTCTTGTCATTCTTTTGTATCCGTTTGCGAGAAAGCATAGAAAAATCGCGTATGATAATATATCACACGCATTTCCGGAATATACGGAAGCACAGAAAAAGGAACTCGTCTGGAAGAGTATTCTCCATATCGGAAATCTCGTAGCGGGAACCTTATTCGCGCCGCGCTTGAACCAAAAATGGATGGATCGTTATCTCGTATATGATCCTGAATCTTTAGCGATCGAAAAGAAAACCAACGAAGAAGGAATCGGGGTCGTTTTGATTTCGGGTCACTTTGGTACTTGGGAAATCCTCGTTCAGTTTATGGGAATCCGCATGAAAGGCGGAGGGATTTATAAAAAAGTAAGAAACCCGTTCGTAGATAAACTGATTTATAAACTCAGAACAAAGAACAACATCAGACTCGTTTCCACCGAAGAATCCAGCCAAGTCACGAAGATGTTGAAGCAGGGATATTGGGTAGGATTCGGTTCGGATCAAAACGCGGGCAAGGTGGGAATCTTCGTAAACTTTTTCAATCGTCCCGCTTCCACATATCAAGGCCCGGCATTGATGGCCTATCTCACCGGAGCCAAAATGCTTTTGTATTCGGTTCTTTGCGGTGAACACGGAAAGGTAATCGTTCGCGTAAAAGACCTAGGTTATGTGGATAAGAAGGCCTTTCCCGATCGCGAAACCGCGATCCGTCATTATACGGAAGTTTGGACAAAGGCTTTAGAAGAAGAAGTGAGATTGTATCCGGAACAATACTTTTGGGTTCACAGAAGATGGAGAACCAAACCCGGAGATTTTCCCGGACAAGTTTAAACGGAGAATTCTTCCGTTCAAAAAGCGTCCTCGTCGAACCCGGACGTTTTTTGAACGAAAAGAAAAATCATTTTTTCGGAAATGTTTTCTTATACAATTCCAAAGAATCCAAAACGATCTTTCTCGCCAATTCGGCGTTCTGAAATTCTTCAATGACGACCGTTTTGTTTTCGAGTTTTTTATAATCTTCAAAGAAATGTTTGAGTTCCAATGTGAAGTGCGGTGGAAGTTCGGAAATATCGTTGATATGATTTACGGACATATCGTTCGCCGCGACCGCGATAATCTTGTCGTCTTCTTCTCCCGAATCCAACATTCTCATCACTCCGACGACTTTCGCTTTTACTAAACACAAAGGCTCTAGTTCCACTTGCGATAAAACGAGAATGTCGAGAGGATCGTGATCCCCGCAATACGACTGAGGAATAAATCCGTAATTGGCCGGATAATAAAAAGAAGAGTATAAAACTCGGTCGAGTTTGAGAATCCCGTATTCTTTATCGACTTCGTATTTTGCACGGCTGCCGCGTTTGATTTCGATGACGCCGTTTACGATTTCCGGAACTTGATCGCCGGGGGAAATATCATGCCAAGGGTGTACCATATCTAAAACTTTTTTAGGGTAAGAAGGGAAGGCAAGTGTAAAAACTGCCGGTTTTCCGACCGGAATCGAATACGCTAAATTAAGGCGGATTTCTCGCTTTTCGGATTGGAATGCCGGCAATCCGCTTTCAACGGACCTTACCTATTCAATTAAAGCTCCCGATTTATAGAACGGAAATTATCGAATTTTTTTGATAAATTCTCGGAAACTAGTCAATAAATTTTATACCGACGGTTAAATTGAATGAGGAAATTCCTATGCGTAAACAAACCCTTTTTCTCATTCCTATTCTGATTCTTTTTCAATGCGCTCAAGCGGACAAGGTTCAGTTCGACGCTTCCAAAGGTTTAGGCGGCGTGATCCAAATTGTTGCCACGGAAGTCGTTAATACGCCCGTAAACGGCAATCAGCAAAGCGGCGGATCAAGCGGGAGCAACGGCATTTCTTACGGTGGACATATTTCCGGACTTGTGAGCGGAAGTATTACTCTTTCCAACGGAAGTTCCAATGTGATCCTCACCCCCACTTCTCCGGGGATTACGGGTGGTGCGGGGAGTTATCAATTCTCTTCTTCTCTGAGCAGCGGTTCCTCTTACGATGTTTCCATTTCTTCGTTTCCCGCAAATCTTTCCTGTAACATTTATAATTATTCCGGTACGGCCTCCGCCACAGTTACGGATATAGACGTTTATTGCTATTCGGTCGTGATTACTTCAACCCTTACAATCGTAGAAGGAACGTCCAATCCTTCGAATAATTTTTCTCTGAGTCTTTCCCATCCGCCGGGTCCGGTTGCGGGTTCGTCCGTAAGCGTGACTTATCCTAGTTTTCCTTCAAACCTAAGCGTCACTTCCGCATTACCGACAACTCTTTCCACGACGACCGTCAATCGCACGGTCAACGCTACGAACGAAACAGGCACTCCCGACTTTGCAAATGAGAGCGAGACGATCACGGCAAGAGTGGCTCAATCGATAGGAAGTGCGACTAACGTTTCCGTGACTTCGGACATTACGATCACCGATAATGATAAAAGAATGTATCTTGCTCCGATTGCGAGCGGAACCGGTAACACGGGCGGAAAGGCGGGAGCGGATACGATCTGCAACTCGAATAAACCCGGTTATATTACCGGATCCGTCGCGGCTATGATCGGAACGTCCACAAGAAAACCGTTACCGACTCCGAGCAGCGACTGGCCGTTGAAACCTCTTTATACATATTACAGAGACAACACAACCACGATTATCGCAAACTCCAATAGCGGAGCGATTCTTCCTTTTTCTTGGAGCAATAAAGTCAGCGGTAACGCGGGAGTTACCGCAGCGTTCGCTTGCCCTGCGATGGGAAGCCCTGCCTGCGGTTATATTACGGGAATGGACAATACTTGGACCGTTCTATTAGGTCAAAACTGCGGCAACTGGACGAGCAATTCTTCGTCTGCGAGTGGAATGACCGGTTGGGCCGGCAGCACAGATTCGAACGCACTATCTTACTTTGCTTCGGCCTGTGATACGATCGGTTCTTCCGCAAATATTATCTGCGTAGAACTTTAAAATTTCTGAATGTTTTTTAACGAGCGAAAAAGTTAAGAAATTTAAACTTTCCCCGAAGGCTTTTAGGCCTTCGGTTTCCAGCTCCAAGTAATCGCAAGCAGCGCAAGAGCGATCAAAGTCGAAGCAATAATCAAATACAAAGATTGTTCCCAATGAAAGCCCGGTTGTTTGCTCAGCCACCCGATCGCTTTCGAAAGCGCCGTTCTTCCCAAATATCCGAACAGACCGATAAATCCCGCAGCGGTTCCGACCGCCTTTTTGGAGGTAAAATCCAAACCGGCAACGCCTAACAACATCACAGGCGGATAAATAAAAAAGCCGACCACGCCGAACAACGTCAAATCCAACCAAAGATGACCGGGTGGGGTAAATAATAAGGCGATCAAAGCGGATAAAATGGGGAGCATACAAAGAAAACTCACCATTCCCCTTTTACCTCCGAGCTTATCCGAACCCCAACCCACCAATAACGTGGAACCGATTCCTGCGAATTCATAAATCAGGGTGCTGACCCCGCCTTTTTCCAACGTCGCTCCTTTTGCGAACTTGAGATATGTAGGACCGATATCCGTTAAACTATAGCGAACCACATAGACGAAAAAGTTTGCGAGGGCAAACGTCCAAATATAATAATTCTTTAATACGGAACCGACTATGATTTCCCGAAACGACAGTTCCCTTTCCTGTTCTTGCGCGGAAATTCTGGATTCTTTTTCCGGATCTTCTTGATATTCTTCGATCGGAGGAAGACCCACGGACTGCGGAGTATCCACTAATCGAAAAAGAAGATATACCGCGGTTACGATCGCAATCGACGCGGGAATATAGAACGCGTTTCTCCAACCCCACCAAGCCGCGCTGTAAGCGGCGACGACGCCGACTAAACCGCCGCCGACGTTGTGCGCAATATTCCAAATCGCGAATTTAGCGCCTCTTTCCGTCACTCCGAACCAATGTCCAAGAGAACGTCCGCAAGGAGGCCAGCCCATTCCTTGAACCAATCCGTTCAAAGCCCAGAGATAAAAATGAACCTCGTATGAACTGGAAGATCCGAAAATAAAATTACAAACCGCGGTTAAAATCAAACCCAAAGGCATAAAGTATTTCGGATTGCTTCGATCGGACAAAGCGCCCATCACAAATTTTCCAAGACCGTACGTGATCGCTGTAACCGCGAGAATATTCGTAATCTGCTCTTGGTTGTAATGAAGAGCCTCCCCCATTTCTTTGGAAACGACGGGGAAATTATTTCTGACAAGATAAAAAACCGCATAACCGATAAAGGTTGCCTCTAAAATTCTCCACCGAAATCGAGGATACTGCCGATCGATTTCATCTTTCGGTAAAAGAGGTTTCGGTTTTGCGGGAAGAAAGAAACGCAGAGCTGAAATCATTAGGGCACAATCTTAAGGATCTGCGCCGTCTTACAAGATCATTTTGCTCTGAAGTCGAACACGCGAAAGCGGATTTCGTTTTTTCGCGAAGTCGGATTAAAAAAATTGCAAGAGACTTTTGTCGAAAATAAAGAAACGAAAGCGAAGAACTTCCTAGTTTCCGAAAAAAAATGAAATCGACAACTAAGTACAAAGGGTTATAAAATAAATCGTTCACGAACAATCGCAAATCAGGAAAATACTTTCCCGAAATCGAAAAAATAAAATCGTCGAAATTAAATTGGAATTCTCATTCAAAATAGGAAAGTATCATTTTATAACTTACGATATATGATTCAAAATTTGCCGATTTCAGCCCCCGCTCGAATTTCTTTCTTATACTTGCTTCTTGCATCGGCTTGGATTTTTTTTTCCGATCAATTTATCAGTTTATTGTCGTTTGATCCTTTCATTCTTACAACTCTGCAAACATACAAAGGCTGGGCCTTCGTTACGACCACGACGGTCTTATTATTCTTCATATTGAATCGCTATTTTCTTCTTTTAAAAAAAGAAACCGAAGAACAGAAGGCGGCCGAAACGGCATTGATCGAATCCGAAAGACGATTCAGAGTCACTCTTGAAAATATAAATCTGATCGGATTGGGGCTTGATTCCGAGGCGAACATTACCTTTTGCAACGATTACCTTTTAAACCTAAGCGGATGGAAACGCGAAGAAATCATCGGTAAAAACTGGTTCGATTATTTTTTGCCGGAACAAGAGAAAGATCAAGTTCGCTCTATTTTTAAAGAAGCGGTCAAAACAAAAACTCTTCCCTTACATTACGATAATTATCTCCAGACGAGAAGCGGCGAGAAAAGATTGATTCAATGGGACAATACCCTTCTTCAAAACGCCGAGGGAGACGTAATCGGAACGATCAGCATCGGCACCGATATCACGGATCGAAAAAAGGCGGAATCCGATCGTCTCGAATTGGAACGAAGATTGCTGCATGCCCAAAAACTGGAAAGTCTGGGGGTACTTGCGGGGGGAATCGCTCACGACTTCAACAACCTACTCGGAGGAATTTTCGGTTATATAGATCTTGCGCGCGAAAAGGTCAGCGACGACGATCCGATCGCAAGGCATCTCGATAAGGCGATCAACGTGTTCAATCGTGCGAGAGATTTGACGCAACAACTTCTTACCTTTGCAAAAGGAGGAAAACCGATTCGTAAGACCGGTTCGTTGGCTCCTTTGTTAAACGACTGTGTTCTTTTCGCATTGAGCGGCTCGAACGTTTCCTGCCATTTCGATATCGATCCGAACCTTTGTCTTTGCGATTTCGACGAAAACCAAATCCATCAAGTCATCGAAAACATCATCATCAATTCCATTCAATCCATGCCGTTGGGAGGAACGATTCAAGTTACCGCAAAGAACGCGTATCTTCCGAAAGACAATGCGAAACACTTGCAAGAAGGTGAATATGCTCTCATCTCCGTGAAAGACAGCGGAATCGGAATTCCCAAGGATCTCCTTTCCCGAATTTTTGAACCGTTCTTTACGACGAAACAAAAAGGAACCGGACTCGGACTGGCAACTTCGTATTCCATCATTCAAAAACACGACGGAGGAATCGAAGTCATCTCCGAGCCGGGCTTAGGAAGCACGTTCAACATTTATCTCCCGATGTCCAAAAATAAAATCGAAGGCGTTCACAAACGCGATCCGAAATATCATCAAGGCCGGGGAAAAATTCTCATTATGGACGATGAAGAATTCATTCTCGAAATTTTTTCGGATATGCTGGAAAGAATGGGTTATACGACGGCACATGCAAAGAACGGAGCCGAAGCCATTCAACTTTTTACGAAAGCGAGGGATTCCCGCCGGCCGTTCGATGTTTTGATTTTCGATCTTACGATTCCAGGCGGCATGGGCGGCGAAAAAACGATTTCCGAAATCAGAAAGATCGATCCCGATGTGATTGCGATCGCTTCCAGCGGTTATTCGGAAGATCCGATCATCTCTTCCCCGAAGGAATACGGTTTTCATGCAAGTCTTAGAAAACCGTTTCGCAAAAGCGATCTCGCAGAGTTGTTGGAAAAGGTTTTCGACGGAAAACGGGTTCTTCGATCGTAAGCATAGCCGCAAATCTCGTTTCGTAAAACGGTTTCTCTTTTCTTTTTAGTACGTCGATCGACCGAATTCGTTTACCAAGGAAGAAAATCCAGAACGTCTCCGTCGTTGATTTCCGATCGGTCCGGTGGATGTAAGGCGATTCCGTCCGAAGACAATCCCGCTCGAATATCGCCGCTTCCGTTAAACGACTTTGCCGCAATACCGGTCAGTTCCTTCGTCTCGAAACAAACCGGAAAGTATTCCGGCAAAGAATTCTTCTTTTTACGCATTCCAAAAAATGAATATCTTTGGGCCGGTAGAATAGGCAAACCCAGGTAGGCTCGAATATAAGGATCCAAAAAAAGTCTCGCACAAACCTGGACGCTGAACGGATTTCCGGGCAAACCGAACACCGCGGTTTTTTCCTTGCGACCGAACCAAATCGGCTTACCGGGTTTGAGATGAACTTTGTGAAAAACTTCCTCGACTCCAAGTCGTTTTAACAAGGGCGGAACCAAATCCATACTTCCCATAGAAACACCGCCGGACAAAAGAAGAATGTCCGAATTTAATCCTTGTTCCAAGGCCCGGTCGATTTTCGATTCTTCATCCGGAACAAGAAGTGCGGCCTGAGGGATGATTTCGTATTTGCGCAACATCGCGAGCAACGAATAGGAATTGGAATCCCGAATCTGAACCGGATTCGGCTTTGCGTCGATCGGAATGACCTCGTTTCCGGTCGAGATGATCGTAACTTTCGGAAGAGAACTCACGGAAACCCGATCGATTCCTAACGAAGCCAGCAAAGAAATTTCCGGCATCAGGATCTTCGTTCCCGTTTTTAAAACGAAATCGCCCCGTTTTAAATCCTCTCCCTGAAGAGCTATATTCAAATATTGGAATACTTTTTTCGAGTTCAAACGCACTTGCGTTTCGGAAGAATTTTTGGAGACTTCTTCGCTTTCCTCGATTTTAATCACGGCGTCCAAACCCGCCGGAACGGCCGCACCGGTCATGATCTTAACGATTTCTTCTCCTGGATCGAGAACGGATTCCATTCCCGCAAAGACCTCTTTTTTACAGTGATAGACTTTGCCGGATTCATATCGATCGCTCCGAATCGCATAACCGTCCATAGTCGAACGAGGAAAAGGAGGATAATCCCGATCCGCGGAAATATCCTGCGCCAATACTCTTCCTAGGGTTTCCTTTAAGGGAAGAACTTCGATCTCCGACTTCGGAATCTGCGACAGAATTTTCGAAATCGCTTCTTCGATGGAGATCAATGCCCTTCTCCCCGCATCATTTTTTTTGCGTGAAAGATCGCCGGAAAAATCGCCTTGAGACTTTCTCTTGCACCGTTGGAGCTGCCCGGCACACATACGACCAAAGTCTTTTTGATTCTCCCCGCCAAGGAACGGGACAACATCGCATACGGAGTTCTATCTTGGCCAAAGGATCGCATCGCTTCCGCGATTCCCGGAATTTCCTGATCCAATAAAGCCCTTACCGTATCCGTCGTGTTGTCTCTCGGTCCAAGGCCCGTTCCACCCGTGGTCACGATGAGATCGATTCCGAGTTCGACCCAAGAAAGAACTTTCTTTCGGATCTCCTCCGGCTCATCGGGAACGATCCGGTAATCGGCCAATTGTACATTCGATTCTTTGAATATATCTTCGATGACTTTGCCTGAAGCATCCTCTCGTTTGCCCGCAAACGTGGAATCGGAACAAACCAGAATGGCGGCTTTTGCTCCATCCGCAAATTTGGAAATTTGCGTCTCGCTCTTACCGCCCTTCTTTTCCAAAAGACGAACGGAAGAAATCTCCAATTCCTTATCGATCGGTTTTAACAAATCGTAAATCGTCAGAGCGGCGACGCTCAAACCGGTCAACACTTCCATTTCGATTCCGGTCTTTCCGATCGATTTTCCGCTTGCGAGAATTCTTACGCCCCTCTCCACCAATTCGAACGTAAGATCGAATGAATCGATATTGACCGGATGACAATGGGGAATCAGGTCGGAAGTTTTTTTTGATGCGAGCAAACCGCTTGCCTTTGCGACTCCGAAAAGATCGCCTTTCGGCAGGGAATTCTCCTTAATTCTTTTCAGGGTTTCGGGCGTACAATATACGAACCCCTCAGCCGTCGCCGAACGAAGGCTGATTTTTTTTTCAGTAATATCGATCATTCTTTTGTCCTAACTGAAAGTATGAGGACGATGGATGAGCGTTCGAAGAGAATCCATTTTCAGATAATAATCGATGATGTCTCCGATAATCAGAAGCGCAGGTGAACTGACTTCGCTCTTTTCGGCCACAACACGAATGTTTCCCAAATTTCCCGTAACGATTCTTTGATGCGCGAGCGTCGCGTTTTCCACGATCCCGACGGGAAGACTTTCCGGATTTCCACTTTCGATCAGATCATCCACAATCTCTTTGAGTGAATTCAAACCCATATAAACGACGAGAGTTTTTCCTTCACAGGAAAGATTTTTGAAGCTCTGAGAATTTTTTCCATTCTTTCCATGACCCGAAAGATAAAGAATTTCTTTAGAATATTCGCGATGCGTAAGCGGAAAACCGAGACTCGCAACGGCGCCGGAAGCGGTCGTAATACCGGCCACGATCTCGCATTCGATTCCCAAATTCAGAAGGAATTCGTATTCCTCGCCTACTCGTCCGAAGACGGAAGGATCTCCTCCTTTGAGCCGAATCACGGTTTTATACTGCAGCGCGGCGTCGGCGATTTTTTGATTGAGGTCGATTTGCTGACAACTGTGTTGTCCCAACCGTTTCCCCACGTAGATAAGCTCCGTTTTTTTACGGCACAGTTTCAATATCTTAGAAGAGACCAAGTCGTCGTAAAGAACCACTTCCGCCATACGGAGAATCTTGACAGCCCTGCGTGTAAGAAGCTCCGGATCTCCAGGCCCCGCGCCGACCAAATAAACTTTTCCGTATTCCGCATTCATACGACGACCTCCGAAGAGATTCCGATTTCGTTCGGAGTATTATAATTGATGAATGCGTTTTCAAACGCGTCAGAAGAATCGAACTCGATCCATTTCGTTTCCGCTTCCTTTAAAATTCCGCTCGGCGAACCGATTTTAGAAGGAGAATTCCATTTTTTGAATGTGTTTTTCAATAGCTCGGACGTATAAATCGCAGGAAACGGTTCGATTTGATCTTGGCGTTTCCATGCGTACGCTGATTTTTCCGAGTCGTTCCGATATTCTTCCAAGAGCCGAACGAGAATCGTTGGATCCGGGATCGGCATATCGCAGGCGATAACCAAATAATCGGCGGTCGTATCGCCAAGGTGCGCGGCAAGAATTCCGGAAATCGGTCCTTGATCTTCAAAGATATCTTCCACTAATTCAAAGGAAGAGTTCTCTTTTTGATACGCGGCTCTTTGTTCTTTTCGGATCGAGATCAAACAACGATCGGTAAATTCTCGCAAAAGTTCGTACCGTTTGCGAACCCACGACTGACCCTCCGTGACAAGAAGTCCCTTGTCCCTTCCCATGCGCGAGGAATATCCTCCGCAAAGAATCAATCCGATGGGCGTTCGTTTTATCATCGATGCGCCCTCAAAGGCGTATAACGTTCATGTCCGGTCGTGCCCGCGGCGCAACCCGCGCAATTGAGAGTCCATTCCGAAGTTCCGTCTTCGTAAAATTCCTTTTTCCAAATCGGAACCTCGTGTTTGACTCGGTCGATAATATATCGATTCGCTTCGTACGCTTCCTTACGATGCGAAGAAGTCGTGATCACACAGACGGATGATTCTTCCGGTTGAACGGTTCCCGTTCTATGAACGCAGATCGCTTTTTTTAAATGAAAGATCGCTGTCGCTTCTTCCAAAATTTTTGCGATCATCGGTCCGGCCATCGGAGGATACGCTTCGTAAAAGAGATGAGTCACTTTCTTATGATCCGTGCCCGCGTTGTCTCTGGGTTCTCCGCTGAAAAGTACGACTGCGCCGCTGGAAGGATCGTGTCCTTGCGAAATTAAGAATGCGAGATCGATCGGTTCTTCTTGAAGATGCATATCAGCCTCCGCTCAAAGGAGGAAGTATCAATACGACTTCCCCTTCTTCCACGATTCGATCGGCTCCGACCATTTTATCCTGAACCGCCCAAAGGGATACGTCCAAAATTCCGCTCGTGGCCGGTTTCTTTTTGCGCATCTCCTCAACAACGTCCAGTACGCGAACCGGAGTTTCCAAGTTGAGAACGAAGTCGGATTGAAAATGATCCTTTAAAATTCCGAATGTTTTTACCGCTACGTTCATCTTTAACCTCCGATCGCCATCATGGTTAGGTCGCTTCCTTTAAACCGAACGTCCTGTTTTTGACGCAACGCCAACGTAAGAATCTGTTCCATCTCGATCCCCTGTTCCATCAACTTAGGAAGCGGAAACCCGGTCGAGGAACTCAAACAACCGTAAAGATTTCCCTTGCTGTCCAATCGTAGACGATCGCAATCGCGGCAGAACGGAGCCGATTCGTTTGCGATAATTCCGAAAGAACGTCCTTCCTTCGTCGTCCAATAATTTGCCGTGGAGGATTCTTTTCTGACCTGCGGAGTCAGAGTTCCGAATTCGCTTTCCACGCGGTCCAAAATCTCGTGTTGTTTAAAAATCGGAACCGTATCCGAATTCTGAAGATAACCCATTTTCATCAGTTCCAAAAACCGCGGAAGAATCCCCTTGCTCCAAGAATATTCAAGAATTGGAATAATCTGATCCTCGTTTTTTCCGCGAACCAACGTGCAGTTGATTCGTACCTTCATGCCGGTCGAAACGGCCGCGTCGATTCCGTTTAACGTCTGTTTGAACGCGGAACGGCGGCTCATCTTTTGAAACGATTCCTGCGTAACTCCGTCCAAAGAAACGTTTACCGAATCGAGCCCGGCTTCCTTCAATTCCTCGATTTGTTTGGATAAAACCGAACCGTTGGTCGTGATCGAAACTTCGGGAATATTCAGGTTTTTAATTTCTCGAACGAGAATTTTCAATCCGGGATAAAGAGTCGGTTCTCCTCCGGTGAGACGAACCTTCTTCAGATTTAAAGCGGAATGCAGACCTTTCACGACGCGAACCCATTCTTCCGTTTTTAGTAAATCCGTTTTTTTTAAACCGAACTCCGAGGTTTCGCGATCCACGCAGTAAGTGCAGGCGAAATTGCAACGATCCAAAAGGCTGATTCTAAGAGTTCGAAAACTCCTGCCGAAACCGTCGCTTATCATAACCTCACCCCGCGTTTTTCATTTCGCCACCACGGAGGAATCTACGGCAACGTACACCGTTCCACCTTCGACCTTAACGGGAAAAGTGCGGACGGAATACGATTCGCCCGAGATACATTCTCCCGATTTGAGAGAGAAGGATTTCTTATGCAGAGGACAAGCGACCTTAGGTTCGCCTTGGGAATCACCGGTAAGTCCTCTGGATAAAACCATATCTCCCGTATGAGGGCAGCGATTCTCACAAGCATACCATTCATCTTCTTGTTGGAAATGAAAAATTGCGATTTGCTCGTCCCCAATCTTTGCACAAGTCCCCCCGTTCCGGGAGAATTCCGAAATGGGAGCGACTTCAATCCAGACTTTTTCTTCGATCGTAGTTTGCATGTTAGCTCCTTAGGTCACCGATAGTTCTTTCTTTTGCCAATCCACCGGACGGATCTGGCCTCTTTCTTGGATGAATTTCACGTTCGTATCCGGTTGATCGCTGTTGACGAAGTGTTTAAACTTCTTCTGTTTTTCAGGATCGTCCACAACCGCCTTCCATTCGCAATGATAGCTGTCGACGAGCATCTGCATCTCGGCTTCAAGCTGTTCGTTGATTCCAAGACGATCGTTGACGATCACGTCCTTGAGATAATCGATTCCTCCTTCGAGCTGATTGAGCCAAGCCGCGGTTCTTGTAAGTTTATCCGCGGTTCGGATATAGAACATCAGGAATCGATCGATGTATTTCACACAAGTGTCTTCGTCGATGTCGGCCGCGAGGAGCATCGCGTGCTGCGGAGTCACTCCTCCGTTGCCTCCTACGTAAAGATTCCATCCTTTTTCGGTCGCGATTAAACCGAAGTCCTTGCTTTGCGCTTCCGCACATTCGCGGATACAACCGGAAACGGCGGCCTTCAATTTATGCGGAGAACGAATTCCACGATAACGTTCTTCGATGCGAATCGCAAACGAAGTACTATCCTGCACGCCGTATCTGCACCATGTCGAACCGACGCAGCTCTTTACGGTTCTCATCGCCTTACCGTATGCGTGACCGCTTTCAAAACCTTCGTCGACCAAATCCTTCCAAATATCCGGAAGGTCTTCCATTCTCGCGCCGAGAAGATCGATCCTTTGACCTCCGGTGATCTTGCAGTAAAGATTGTATTTCTTTGCAACGGCTCCGATCACGATGAGTTTTTCCGGAGTAATTTCACCGCCCGGAATCCTCGGCACGACAGAATACGTTCCGCCTCTTTGAATGTTTGCAAGATACTTGTCGTTCGTATCTTGAATTTCTCTGTGATGTTTATGAACGATCGTCTCGTTCCATAAACTCGCAAGAATCGAAGCGACCGCCGGTTTGCAGACTTCGCATCCTTTTCCTTTACCGCTTTCCGCGATCACATCGTCGAAAGTTTTGAGTTTTTTTACCTTGATGACTTGGAACAATTCCTGTCTGGAAAACGGAAAGTGTTCGCAAAGATGTTCCGTTACGACTTTACCGAGCAATTTTAATTCTCCCTTAAGAAGAGAATTCACCTGAGGAATACAACCGCCGCATCCCGTGCCGGCTTTCGTGCATTCCTTCAAACTGCCCATCTCGTAACAGTCTTTGTCGCGAATCGCGTTTAGGATGTCGCCTTTGGAAACGTTGTTGCACGAACAGATCTTCGCCGTGTCCGGAAGCGATCCGGCACCAAACGTCGATTCGGCAGAGACGGAACCTACGATCAGACTTTCCGGTTCGGAAGGAAGTTCGATCTTGTTTAAATACAACGCAAGAAGGTTTCCGTAAGCGCTCGCGTCTCCTACTAGAATTCCTCCGAGAAGCGTTTTACCGTCCTCGGATATTACCAATTTCTTATAAATCCCCGTAAGAGGATTTTTGAATGCGATGGGTATGTGTGGGCATTGTCCGAGAGCGTCTCCGAAAGAAGCGACGTCCACTCCGATCAATTTCAATTTCGTGGATAAGTCCGAACCCAAATACGACTTGGATTCTCTTTCCGAATAACAAAGATTATGTGCTACGGTTTCGGCCATTTCGTAACCGGGAGCCACGAGACCGTAGATCATTCCGTTATGAAGCGCACATTCACCGATGGAATAAATTCCGTCCGCGCTCGTTTCGAGAAGATCGTTTACCTGAATACCGCCCCTTTCTCCCACCGCGATTCCCGCATTCTTTGCAAGTTCGTCCCTCGGTCTGATTCCGGCGGAAACGACGAGCATTTCCGTCTCTAAAATCGAACCGTCTTGAAATTCAAGACCGGCGAATGCGGCTTCACCGATCGCTCGTTTGGTGTTCTTTTCCAAAAGAATCGAAACTCCCAGTTCTTCTATTTTCGATCTGAGAATGGAGGAACCCGCTTCGTCCAGCTGACGAGGCATCAATCGAGGAGCGAACTCCACGACGTCGGTTTTGAGATTCATATCGACGAGCGCCTTTGCGGCTTCCAATCCCAAAAGTCCTCCGCCTAACACGGCGGCGGTTTTTACGGACTTTCCGTATTCTAAAATTTCCTCTAAGTCTTCGATAGTTCTATAAACGAAAACCCCTTTCTTATCGATTCCTTCGAAGGTCGGAACGAAAGGAGCGGAACCGGTGGCAAACACGAGTTTGTCGAAGGAGTAAACCGCTCCGGAAGAAGTTTCCACTTTTTTCGAAACCGGATCCACCGAAGTCACTTTCTCCTTCAGGTGAAGATCGATCCCGTTCTGTGAATACCAGTCCTCTTTCGAAAGATACAAAGGATCCACGGAACGGTTTGCGAAATATTCGGAAAGATGAACCCGATCGTACGCTCTTCTGGGCTCCTCTCCGAATATTAGAATATCAAACTTTTCGATTCCGCCGAATTCAACCAATTTCTCGACCAATCTATGGCCGACCATCCCATTCCCGACTACGATCAACTGTTGCTTTGACATTTTTATTTTTCTCCCGATAACGTAACTGGATTAAGCCGTTTCGATCTCGAGTTGAGATTCTTCCATGCGATTCCAAACGTAAAAGTTCGTTCCGTATAAAACGGCCGCTGCGATCAAAACGATCACACCGAGAACCGTGAATCCCGCGGCATACGTTCCCCAGCCGGACTTCAAGGAACCGAGAAGATTCGGCACCATAAATCCGCCTAACCCGCCGAAGGCGCCCACGAAACCGGTGACGATTCCGATATCCTTTTTGAAACGGGAAGGAACCAACTGAAACACGGAACCGTTTCCGAGTCCCAAACACAACATCAGGAAGATAAATAAGGGAAGAACAAGACCCAAACTCGGAAGAGTGGAGATTCCGAAAAAGATCATCGACACCAAAAGAAGAACGATACAAAGAACGGTCGCTCCTCCGAATTTATCGGAGAGATAGCCGCCGAACGGACGGATCATACTTGCTCCGATGATGCAATAGGTCGTATATAAACCGGTAGTAACCTTATCCGCGCCGTATTGATCGTAAAAGAAGATCGGTAAAAAACTCGCGAGCCCTACGAACCCTCCGAACGTAATGCTGTATAAAAAGCTGAAGATCATCGCGTCTCTGGATTTAATCGGAGCGAGATATTCCAAAATCGTTTTACCGGACGAAGGAACGGCTTCTTCTTTCGCAAAAAAGTAGAAGAAGATAAACACCAAAGACATCGGAATCAAAGCGAATCCGAAAACCGCATGCCATCCGAAGCTGCGTGCAAGATCCGGCGCGAACAAGGTTGCGATCACGGAACCGCTGTTTCCGGCCCCCGCGATTCCCAATACCAAACCTTGGTATCTTGCAGGATAACTTTTACTCGCAAGAGGGAGCGCAACCGCAAAGCTGGAACCCGCAACTCCGAGAAGAAGACCGATCGCGAAGATTTCGGCCATAGAATTTCCGAACTGCCATCCTAAAAAGAGAGGAAACATCGTGAGCAACATTCCGGAAAGGGCAACCTTTCTCGATCCGAATCGATCGGATAACAAACCCATCGGAATTCTTAGAAGAGTTCCTCCGAGCAAAGGAATCGATACCATCAAACCCTTCTGAGCGGGGTTTAAGCCGAATTCTTCGGAGAGAAAAACTCCGAGAGCCGCTAAGAGCATCCATACCATGAAGCTGAAATCAAAGTATAAGAATGAACTTAAAAGCGTAGGGAAGTGACCGGCAGATAAAAATTCTTTAATCTTTTTCATTTTTAATTTTTTTCCTTATTCCTAAGGCTCCTCTGAGACTCCTTAAGAAAGAGAGCAAGAACCGTACCAGTTTCGGTTTATTTTTTGAGCGGAAAGTCGAGAAGAGCCGTTTCCAGAGAGAATTGTCGTCTTATAACTTGAAAATTTTATTCGAGGGCCTATTCCAAATTCGTACGAATCGAAATTCTCTCCGGCGTTTCGAGGGTTGATGCGGAAAAAATCAGCAATTAGTCTAAAATTCTACACAAAGTCATCAACACTTTAGATATATTATAATTTACTAATATATTTCATTTCGATTACGCATTCATAAACCGACCTTTGAGGATTGCGATACCGATCGGATTCGGGAGAAACTTAAGATTCGATTTCAGCATTCCGAACCTGGTACCATTCTTGCATAAACTTATTCTGTGAACATTAGCGAAACGTTTAAAACTACCTGCTCTTATTGCGGCGTAGGATGCGGAGTTCTTATACAAAAACATTCCGAAAAGGAACTGAAAGTGGAAGGAGATCCCACCCATCCGGCAAACAAAGGTCTTCTTTGTTCCAAAGGAATGAATCTCAACTATTCTCTGTTAAACCGTTCCGATCGTTTATTCCATCCGACGATACGAAAAGATCGAAATTCTCCCCCTATTAAAACCGATTGGGAGACGGCTCTTCAAAAAGTCGCGCAGGAGTTTAAGAGAATCATCCAAGAACACGGACCGGACTCCGTCGGATTCTACGTTTCCGGTCAGTTGTTAACGGAAGAATACTATGTGGTGAATAAAATCGCGAAAGGTTTTATCGGAACCAACAACATCGATACGAACTCAAGACTTTGTATGAGTTCCGCGGTCGTGGGTTACAAAATGGCCTTGGGGGAAGACAGTGTTCCCATCAGCTACGAGGATATAGAACTCGCGGATTGTTTTTTGGTCGCAGGCGCCAATCCCGCTTGGTGCCATCCCATTCTATTTCGAAGAATCGAAGCGAGAAAACAATCGAATCCGAACGTAAAACTGATCGTCGTCGATCCGAGAAAAACCGAAAGCTGCGAGGACGCCGATCTTCATCTGCAGATTCGTCCGGGAAGCGACATTCATCTTTTTCACGCAATTGCAAGAATTCTAATAGAACACGGTCGAATCGATTCCGAGTTTTTAAAAAATCATACCGAAGGTTTCGAGGAACTCAAAGAAAAAGTATTTCAACGATCCGTTGAGGATTGCGCAAACGCTTGCGACATTCCTTCCGAGCAAATTTATACCGCGGCGGAATGGATCGGAAATTCGAACGGATTTCTTTCTCTTTGGGCGATGGGCCTCAATCAAAGCGTGATCGGGGTCAATAAGAACCTCGCCCTTCTCAATTTATCCTTATTAACCGGAAAGATCGGCAAACCCGGATCGGGTCCGTTCTCTCTTACCGGACAACCGAACGCAATGGGAGGCCGGGAAGTCGGCGGTCTTTGCAATCTTTTACCCGCTCATAGAAACTTGGCAAATCCGGAACATAGAGCGGAAGTCGCCGAGTTTTGGGGAGTCGATTCCATTCAAGAGAAACCTGGATACAGCGCGACGGAGATGTTCGATCATCTTCGCACGGGAAAAATGAAGGCGATTTGGATCATCTGCACCAATCCTACCGTGAGTCTTCCAGACGCGCGTCTCGTCGAATCCGGTCTTCGCTCCGCGGAATTTGTGGTCGTTCAAGATATTTCCAAGGATTCTTCGGCGATTCCGTTCGCGGACGTCGTGTTACCCGCAGCCGGTTGGGCGGAAAAACAGGGGACGATGACGAACTCCGACCGACGAATTACCTATCTTCCGAAAGTGATCGACCCTCCGGGAGAAGCGAAAGCGGACACTTGGATCTTAAACGAGTTCGCCAAAAAGATGGGATGGAATTCTTCCTTTGCGTTTCAAAACGAGGGAGAAGTCTTTCAAGAACATTGTCGCTTAACAAAAGGGACGAACATCGACATTGCCGGATTGGATTATTCGATCCTGATGGAAAAGAGATCGGTTCAATGGCCGTATCCCGCGAAAGACCACGGCGGAACCGAACGCCTTTTTACCGATCGCAAGTTTTACAGACCGAACGGCAAAGCGAAGATTCACGCGGTCGAACCCGAGGACAGTTCCGAAAACGCGACCGAGCATTTTCCATTAATTCTTACCACGGGAAGAATCCGCGACCAGTGGCATACGATGACTCGTACCGGCAAAGTACGCAAACTCAACGAACACAAACGCGAACCGTATTTGGAAATTCATCCGAACGATGCAAGAGTCAGAAACATCGAGGAAGGAACGATCGTTGAAATCTTCAACGAAAGAGGAAAAACAAGAGTCAAAGCGACGATCACCCAATCGATCAAAGAAGGCGTCGTGTTCCTTCCGATGCATTGGGGAAAACGATTGGGCAGAGACGATTCGCGCGCGAACAATCTTACGAGCGGAGCTTACGATCCGTTTTCTAAACAACCCGGTTTTAAAATCTCCGCCGTTCAAGTGAAGGTTTATCAAAAACGGAAAGAAAAGATTCTCATCATAGGCGGAGGAAACGGGACTCTTGCCTTCCTGCGTTCTTACAGAGCTTTGGACTCCGAAAGCGAAATCACCGTTCTTTGCAAAGAAAAGAATCCGTTTTACAACCGCATCCTTCTTCCGGATTACATCAGCGGGGAAAAAATCTTCGGAGATTTGACGGGAGTCAGCGAAGAGGAAATTCTTTCCTGGAACTTCGATATCTTTTCGGACACGGCCGTCACTCAGGTTCATCCCGAAGGGAAAATCGTCCGAGACGACAAAGGCAACACACATTCTTACGATAAGCTCATCTTCGCAACGGGAAGTTCTCCGTTTATCCCGAATATGATTCCCAAAGAAATGGACGGGATCTTTGCGCTTCGTTCCAAAGAAGACGCGGAACGAATCAAAGGTTTTTTCGTGAGGGACACCCACGTTTTGATCGTGGGCGGAGGGCTTCTCGGCTTGGAACTTGCGGCCGCATTAAAATCTTTGCATGTTCGCGTCAGCGTTTTGATCCGAACGGACAGACTCATGTCCAAACAACTCGACGCAGTAGCCGGTGAAATTCTTAATGAAGAAATCGAAGCGAGAGGAATCGAAATCATCCGCAATGCCGAGATCGTCAAGATAAAGGGAACTTCCCGCGTTCAAAACATCAAACTCAGCGACGGAACCGTCATTCAACCCGATGGAATCGTGTTCGCGACGGGAACAAGCGCCAATCTTCAATTGGCAAAACTCGCCGGCATCGAATGCAAAAACGGAATCTTAGTCGATCCGTTCCTGCGCTCCTCCGATCCGGATATTTATGCGATCGGAGAAGTCGCCGAACATTCTTCCGGCATGTACGGGACGGTCTCCGCTACGGAGGAACAATCCAAAATCGCGGCCAATCATATATACGGATACGCATTCGATTTTTATAATGGATCGATTCATTCCAATCTGTTAAAAATTCCGGAACTCGATCTCGTTTCTTTACGACTTGCGGATACTCCTATGGATCTTTCCGAAGATAAATCCGGCGAATACGAAGAGATCGTCTTTCTCGATCGAAAGCGCAGGAAGTATAAGAAGTGCATCATCAAAGGAGATAAACTCGTCGGGGCGATTCTCATCGGTGATAAATCGAACTTTCAAGAATTCAAAGAACTGATCTCCAGCGGAATCGAACTCGGAGAAAGAAGGGAACAGCTTCTTTCGGGAGGAGGTGCGCAAAGAAAACCGGTCGTAGGCAAGTTAGTCTGTTCCTGCAACGGAGTCGGCGAAGGTAATCTCTGCGAAGAAATCAAAAACGGAATCAAGTCCGTGGAAGAACTCGGTAAGACGACCGGAGCCGGAACCGGATGCGGAAGCTGCCGTCCCGAGATTTCCAAAATCCTAAAAGCGAATGTAACTCCGGTTTAGATGCGAAACACGAATCTTAAAAAAATACAAATGAAAGGGTCCCCAATTGAAAGCTTGCAAAATGAGAGTTTCCGTACTCTCCTTTATCTTATGTACGTTCCTGAACGTAGAAATCAACGCTCAGGAAAAAAAGGAAACGGCCGCTCCGGAAAACTCACCTAACACGAGTCAGTCGATCACCGAACCGTCCTTCAAAGAACAACCGGTCGTCGCTCCCAAACAGGACGCCGCGATTCTTCCTAAGGAAACGAAAAAAGAAGTTCCCTGGTACGAAACCGTCAAGTTCGGCGGCTTGATCCGAATCCGTCCGGAAGCGAAGTACAATTACGATTTTGATCGATTCAAAAACGACAATGCTTCGTTCGTCGGGGCCAAGGCCCAAATCTGGATCGAAAAGGAACTCACCGAAAAAACGAAAGTCAGAATCACGTTGCAGGATTCCGTTCTTTGGGGCGGCGAAAAAGGTTCTTCCAGCGGACTCGATACCGCAAACGAAAACACCAGACAATCGGTGGGAATTCGGGAAGCCTGGATCGAATCCAAGGATTTGATCGGTCCGATAGCCCTTCAAGCGGGAAGACAGATTCTCAAATATGGAGATGAAAGACTTGTCGGCGCGTTGGAATGGACGAACGTCGGCCGCAGCTTCAACGGTTTTCGTTTGAAGTTGGATAAGGAATTTTTTTCCTCGCATGCGTGGGCGATGATCGTCGGTGAACAAGATTCCGATATTGCGGGCAATACGACGTACCTCGGAAAAAGAAATTCGTTTCCGGTTCAATACAATTGCCCGGCAAACTCTCCGTCGACTCCCGCCTGCGCGCTGTCAGCCGATCTCACCAAACAACAGCAAGGGGATGCGACCTTTACGGGTTTTTACAACACGTTCAAACCTTCTAAGTTCCTGCACATAGACGGCTATTACATCGGGCTTTATCGTAAATGGCTTCCTCAAAACAATTCCACGATTTTACTTTTGGCAAATCCGGAAACCGTTCCGAGAGATTCAAGATACGATCAACTTCATACGTTCGGATTCAGACTTACCAACAGAACGACCAAGGAAAAGAAATCAGAAATTCCGTTCGACTTTTCCATAGAGTACGCGATGCAAACGGGAAAAACGGGAATCAACGTAACTCCCGGTTGGGATTCGTTGAACACGAACGTTTCCACGATCGATCCGCTTACGGGAAAAACCGTATCAAAAAATCTTTATAAAGAAAGACAAGGATACGATGCGTTCGCTTTCGCGCTCGACATAGGATATACGATCGGTTCGTTTCGACTCGGTGCAGAATACGACGTCGCCAGCGGAGATCCGAATCGCAAGGACGGAAAGGTCGCGACATTCTCCAATTTATTCCACTCCAATCACGTATTTTACGGAGAAGCGGATCAAGTCAGTTGGGTCAACATGGTAGGCAAGTCCGCAAACTTGACTTGGGACGGAGGAGAATTCGGAAAATTAAGAATCGCCTATTGGATCGTGGACAAACAGAAGATGCAAGACGGTTGGTATGACATCACCGGAAATCTGAAAGACGGCGCGAGCACCGAATCCTATACAAACGATCGCTACAAAAATCCGTATCCGCAAAGCGAAAAGGGAGTTCTGGATCAAAGAGGAGTCGGAACGCTCGGAAAGAATTTATTCAGAGAAATCGATATGGTTTATTCGGTGAAATACAAGGATATTCTGTGGGCGCTCGGTGCGAGTTGGATCTATGCGGGCGACGCCGTCCGGGGAAAACTCAACGACGATTCGATTTCTCCAGAATTTCGAAAAACGAGTTTTCTTCCACAGGCTCAGTTCGCTTATCTTTCGATGACGGCTCAGTTCTGAGAGAAACGATCCGTACAACTTAATAAATTTAGAATATAGTTTATATAGGATCGCCTTATGATCTTTTAAATCGAAGCCGAAGCCGTCGAGAATCCAATCAATTCTCGACGGCGTTCGATTCTTTTATACTTGTGTAAATAGCCTCTTCTAAAATCGTAGTAAATACAAGACGTCTTATCAAACGAAGACGTAAAACATCTCCCGATTCCAACTTTCCTCTCTTTCGTCGGTTTTGTGATCTTCCGGATTCTTATCTTGAAAATTCAAAGTATTAGAGGTTCCCGGAATACGGTCGATTTATTGCTTTGAAAGGAAACTCTATGAAGAAACTCAAGTTTAGCGAACTAAACTTATCCACCGAAATCCAAAACGCGATCGCAGAAATGGGTTTTGAAGAAGCCTCTCCGATTCAATCGGAAGCCATCCCCGTCATTTTAAAAGGAAAAGACATCATCGGTCACGCGCAAACCGGAACCGGTAAAACGGCCGCATTCGCGATCCCAACGATCGAACTTCTCGAAGTCGAAAGCAAACATCTGCAAGCGCTGATTCTTTGTCCCACCCGCGAACTCGTGATCCAAGTCAGCGAACAATTCCGCAAACTCATGAAATACAAAGGGAACTTCGAAGTAGTTCCGGTTTACGGCGGCCAAGAAATCGACAGACAGCTTCGCGCTCTTCGCAAAAATCCTCAGATCGTCATCGCCACTCCCGGAAGAATGATGGATCACATGAGAAGAGGTTCGATCCGTCTCGAAGACATTAAGATCGTCGTTCTGGACGAAGCGGATGAAATGTTGGACATGGGCTTCCGCGAGGACATGGAATTTATTCTCAAAGACACTCCTGCGGATCGTCAGACGATCATGTTCTCGGCGACGATGACCGACGAAATTCTCACGCTGATGAAACGTTTTCAAAAACATCCGCAAATCATCGACGTAACGCATCAAAAACTCAGCGCTCCTAAAATCGAGCAGATCTATTATGAGATTCAGGAAAACGCGAAGGGAGAAGCCCTCGCGAGATTGATCGAATACAGAAACGTAAAACTCGCATTAGTATTCTGTAATACAAAAGCGCAAGTCGACACGGTTGTGGAACTTCTGAAATCCAGGGGTTATTTCGCGGAAGCTCTTCACGGAGATCTCAATCAAAAACAAAGAGACAAGGTGATGAACGGATTCCGGAACGGAAGCATCGAGATTCTCGTCGCGACCGACGTCGCCGGAAGAGGAATCGACGTGAACAACGTAGAAGCGGTGTTCAATTACGACCTCCCGAGAGACGGAGAGGATTACGTCCACCGTATCGGTAGAACGGGAAGAGCGGGTAAAAAGGGAATCGCATTCTCCTTTATCGTCGGGAAACAAATCTACAACCTCAAAAAGATCGAACGGATCAACGGAATCAAAATCGAATTGGGAAAAATTCCCACGTTAGACGATCTCGAAGAAACGAAAATTCATTCTTATACTTCTAAGGTAAGATCGATCGTGGATGCGGGTCATCTTGCGAAATACGTCAACCAAGTCGAAAAACTGATGGGCGATGACTATACGGCGCTCGATATCGCGGCGGCTCTTTTCAAGATGACGATCACCAAAGACAGCATTACCTTCGACGATTCCGTTCAATTCGAATCCAATTTTAAATTCGATGAAAGGGATTCTTCCAAAAAGAAATCCGGCGGTGGCGGAAGATATAGAGATCGTAACTTCGGAAGATCGGGCGGCGGCGGTTCAAAACCTAAATCCAATTCAAGCGGTGGAGGCGGCCGCTCTTATGGATCTCACGGAGGCGGCTCGGGCTCCGGTGGCGGTTCAAAATTCTCCAAAGGCGATCGAAATCCGAAATCCGGAGGCGGCTCTTCTTCTTCCTTTAAGAAAAAGAAGAAATAAGCCCGTTCGGAAAGGGAAAGAATCCCTTTAAAATTCGTTTCCAGATCGGAAATTTCTGCCGAAGATAAAACCAGACGACCGTCTCTCACCAACGAGAGGCGGATGAAACGGTATGATTTCCTACTTGCTTCCAAAATCGAAACGATTCATTGCCTTCTTTTCCATTCTTCTTTTGGGATGGACCTTTGCCGCATTATTTTCCCAAGAACAAGAAGATCCTTCTCTCAATTTAAGAACGGTTCCTTTTTGGAGAGGGGAAGTAGAAGCCGTCTATAGAGGCAAGGGCAAGGTAAAAATCCGTATTCGAAGGGGATCGGTTTTTTACGGAAAAGAAGAGGAAGAAATCAAGGCAGTTCTCGAAAGAAAACCGAGCTATTCGGTTATACAAACCGCGCCTGAAAAAGAAATCGGTTCGTTCAGCATTCGTCAAATCTCAATCTCCTATCAGACAAATCCGAAAGGAAAGAAAGCCTCCGAAATCGAACTCTTTGGAACGTTTACTGCAAATGCGGGAATTCCCGAAAGTCTATTGACTGCGGGCACGTTTATCCAAGACTACAAACAAGAAGTAGCCTACGTCGAACCCGGCGCCTTCTTCACCGAAGATAGAAGAAGAACCCGACCAGCGAAACAGATCAGACATCCGCGCGACGGAAAAGAAATGGTTTTTGTCTCCGGCGGTTATGAACAAAACGGAGAACTGTTTTACGAATCGATGGGATTTTTTCTTCACGGACAAGGCAACGAACCGGCGGAAGACAGCTACAATCCGTTTTACTTCAAACCGGAACGGGGAAATCTACAAGACATCTCCTCGTTCTACATCGATAAATACGAAGTTACCAATCAAGAATATTCAAAATTTCTAAAGGAAACGAATACGCCCGCGCCTCCCCATTGGAAAAACGGAACGATTCCGGTCGGCAAAGAACACCATCCTGTGAACGGAGTGACGTATCGCGAGGCCGAAGCCTACGCGCGTTGGTCCGGCAAACGTCTTCCCACCGAAATGGAATGGGAAAAGGCGGCGCGCGGAACGGGAATCACTTGGATGATCAACCGGGACGAATCGTATTCTTTCTTTCCGAACCCGATCGAATATCCGTTCGGCAACGATTTCGATTCTTCCCTTTGCAATACGTTGGAAAGTAAGAAGATGGATACGATTTCCGTTTACGAACTCGCTAAAAAGTCCGCGAGTCCTTACGGTGCGATCGGAATGTGCGGAAACGTTGCGGAATGGACGAGCTCGGATTATCTTCCGTATCGGGGACATTCACTCAAACGAAACGCATTCGGAAAATTGCATAAAGTCATTCGCGGCGGTTCCTTCGCCTCTACCAAAGAAGAATCCACGACGTATTTTCGGTCCTTCGGTGGAATTCCGAATTTGAAAACGGATCGCAGAGCGGGAATCCGTCTGGCCTGGGATCTGCCGGGTAAGTGATCGATTAACGGAAAGATTTTGTGGGAGTTCCGACAATCGCCCGTAAAACGAAACGGCCCCACCCTTGTTTGGGCGGAGGTGGCGGGTTTGCGGGAAGAACTCGGGAAATTTTCCTTATCACAGAACGACATTCATTTCAAGACAAATTCCTCGTCCTGAAATGTTCCGACAAACTTTCTCAAGTGACCCTTGCTCTTCTCAAAAGCCGATCCAACAGCGACGGTGAAAATCGGCTGATCCAATACGCCAACATCTCCCGAAACTGCGAAGGGTAAACGTCCCTCTTTTTCGATTCGATCGCTTTCAAAATAATCGAAGCGACTTTCTCGGTAGACATTCCGTTCTTAATTCCTTCGTCCATGATTCCGTAGGCGGAACCGTCCGAAGACAAAGCTTTTACGGAAATATCCGTCTTAACGTAACCGGGAGAAACGGTCATAACGTGCATTCCGCTATCTGACGTTTCAAGCCGAACGCTGTCCATAAAAGCCTGCACAGCGTGTTTACTCGCCGCATAACCGGATCTATATTGGGTCGCGAATCTTCCCTGCAAAGAAGAAACGGCTACAAAATGTCCCTGATTCTGTCTGAGTTCCGATTCCAAAAACCGAAACAAATGAATCAAAGGATAGAAATTTACGTTCATTAGACTTTCGTAAACTTTAAAATCGGTTTCACGCGCAAGTCCGCGCATGCTGATCCCCGCGCTGTGAATCAGTCCGTCGATACGACGCACCTTCTTACGAAATTCTTCCGTGATCTTTTTGAGTTGGGAAGAATCCGAAACGTCGCACGGAAGAGCGATGACCTTATCGGGAAAAGGCGCTTCACCTTTTACTTCTTTTAACAATTCTTTTCTCCGCGCAACCGCCCCGACTACGGCTCCGTTTCGATTGAGTTCCAATACCAAAGCTTTTCCGATTCCGGAACTCGCGCCTGTGACCAAAAACGATTTTTCCAAAAAGAACGAGGTTAACATAAAACCGAAACGACGATAACAGAAATTCCGCGAAAAGCAAATGAAAATAGCCGGAAAAATTCTTTAGCGAATCGCCTACCTTTAAAAGATGATCTTATCGAACGCCGATAAAAACGGGATACCGAGTCGGAAAACAAAATCGTTGCGTTTTCTTTTTTCCGAACAAATCCATATAAAAGCGTTTTTCAGATAAGAGGTTGTCATGAGCGCGTTGCAGGAAATCAAAGATCGGATCCGTTTTCGAAACACGGACTTTCAAAGAAATTACGAAAGCAGATATTACTGGTTTCCCGAAGAATCTCCCCCTTTCTGCATCATCGAAGTCAATCAATACGATCCGTACCACGATATGACTCTGTATCTGGAAGTGGATCTCACTACGATGAAAATCGTAAAGTCGGGAGTGGAGGAAAAACGGGTTCCGTATGAAAGTTGCCCCGCGGCGATCAAAACATACGAATATCTCGTCGGCGAGGAAATGTCCTATTCCAAACTGATGAATCGTTTTCCGGCGGATAAAACGTTAGGTTGTCTTCATATCAACGAATTGATTCAAAACGCGGCGATGAATTTCCATTCCGCCTATGCGTTTTATCTTAAAGAGAGAAATTTCCCCGCACCGCTGGACGAATACAAAATGTACGAAGGCGACCTTCCCGCAAAAGAAAGAAGGGAAATCGGAAGACATTGGTGGATGAAGGACAGAGGAGTCAAAAATTCCTGTTATTCTTTTTCCTATCGTCACGAAAAACCGGAACTCAAAGATCAAGTGAAACATCTTGACAGCATCACCGCAATGATGGTAAAAGAATTTAAGAAATCGAAAAAAGATGGATCAAAACAATCCAAAGTTCCCTGATCGTTTTGTTTGTCCGGTTTGTAACCTACCTTCGCACGTTGTGTACGTTCATGGACATGGACAATGCAGTCTTTGCAAAACGAACATAGAACCCTGTTGTTCAGGAGATTGCAGCGAAGTCTTTTTCGATTTCCGATCCGCACACGCCCGCTTAGCTCAGGGGTAGAGCATTTCCCTCGTAATGAAAAGGTCGCCGGTTCAATTCCGGCAGCGGGCTAAACCTTAAAACTCTTGCCGTTTCGCTTTCGCTTTAGACTCTGTCCATCGTGTCCCAACTCATTCTCATTCCGGTTTGTTTAATTGCCGGTTGGATACTCAAACGCGGGAGAATTTTTCCGGAAAATTCCGGAGTCGCACTCGGAAGTTTCGTCATCTATATTTCCTTACCGGCTTTGATTTTGGCCAACGTTCCCTCGATGAAACTCGAAACTTCTTTGATCTTTTTAGCCTCGATGCCCTGGCTGATCTTCGGCCTATCCGTCGCCTTCTTTTACGGCGCGACGAAATTCTTCGATTGGGATTCGGAAACGAGAATCGCACTCACGCTTTGCTGCGGACTCGGCAACACTTCCTTTTTAGGACTTCCCGTTTTGCGAATGTTTTACGGAGAGCAAATCACCAATGCGGTTTTGATCATCGATCAATTCGGAACCTTTCTTTGTCTTGCGATTCCCGGATTTATCTTAGCATTGCGCTTTCTTTCCAAAAACGAACGGGAAAAAAGCGGAAGTCCGTTGCGATCCATTTTGAAAAAGCTCTTCACTTTCCCTCCGTTTCTTGCTTTACTTTTTTCGTTTTTCCTAAGACTTTTCACCATTCCGGAATCGATCCATTCCGCATTGAAAACTTTGGGAGAAACGTTGGTGCCGATCGCCTTATTTACCGTCGGATTTCAAATGGAACTTCCGTTCATGGGTTCATCCTCAAACGAATCCAAAGACATCTCCCAACCCTTGATTGTCGGCCTGATTTATAAATTGATCTTTGCCCCAATCGTGGTATTTCTAATCTATCGTTTTTTGAATCTGAATCCGAAACACATAAAAGCGGCCGTATTGGAAGCGGGAATGGCGCCGATGATTACGGCTTCCATCGTTTCCATTCAGATGGGATTTAAACCGACGCTTTCCGCGGCTCTTCCGGGTGTCGGAATTTTATGTTCGATCCCTACTTTGGTTTCGCTCTATTTCATACTGGAGAATTTTTTCTGACTGATTTTTCCGACTCACTGATCGATCTCTTTTCCGCGGTAAAAACGGGAAAGAACGATGAAATCCAAAGACTTCTTTCTTTGATGGAAGGAGCGGTTCTCATCGATTGGCTGAAAGAATACCGGGACAATTACGGATCGGGCGTATTATCCTGGGCGGTGAAAAATTCCGACCGGGAAGCGATCGAACTTCTACTCGAGGCCGGTGCGGACCCGGACGAAACCAACGCAAGAGGAGAAACTCCGTTGCTGACCTCGCTCGATCAAGGCAACGAAGAATTGATCCGAATCTTTTTGGAAGCGGGAGCCGATTCCGGGAAAAAAGATTTTTCCGGAAATACTCCGTTGGCGAAAGCCGTAAGCACCGGAAGTCTGCAAATCGTGGAGATGATTTTCGAAAATCTTCATTCCACGCCGGATCTTGAAGAAAGAAACGGAGAAGGATATACACCTCTTCTTTTAGCCGTCGATCTAGGACATTTTACGATCGTGGAATATCTTCTCGATAAGGACGCGGACTTCTTAAAAAAGAATTCCGAAGGAAGAACGATTCTTCATCTCACGGCTCTCCACAACGATTACGAAATTCTGGACCTGTTTTTGGAAAAAGAAGAAATTAAAACGATTCTGGAAAACAGGGACGCGGACGGAAATACCGCGCTTTTACTGGCAGCATCGCACGACAGCGTCGAATGTCTAGAACGACTTCTGAAAATCGGAGCCGACTTTTTAAAGATGAACGCGTCCGGAAAGACGGGATTGGAAGAGGCGGAACGGCAAAAATATCATCACGTTTCCAAGATTCTCAAAAAGGCTCTGACCGATCGGTTATTCACTGCCGCAGAACACGGAGAAGACGATATTTGCAGAACCATTTTACATCTCGGGATTTCTCCGAACTCGATCGATCAAAATGGAAATACGCCTCTTCACATCGCAGTCATCCATGATCGAGTTTCAACGGCGACTCTTTTGCTCACCTCGAGCGCTTCACAATTCTTAAAGAACTTAGAAGGCAAATCGGCTTTGGAACTTGCTAAAGAAGGCGAAAAAGAGGAATTGATTCAACTCCTGGAACCGGAACCCGAAAAAGAGTGATCGGGTTTTAGTCCGGTTCGTCAAAGAATGTCGTATTAAACGAAACGTTTGCTAAGAAGATCAAGCAATTCCTCCGGATCTTCCGAAACGATCAGACCTTCTTTCGTTTCGCGATCTAAAAATCCGTCGTCCACCATTCTCCCCAGCTGCATCAATAGATAATCGAAGTAGCCGTTTACGTTCAAAAGACCGAGAGGTTTCGAGATCAGCTTCAATTGATTCCAAGTCGTGATTTCGACGAGTTCATCCAAGGTTCCAATTCCGCCCGGTAACGCGATAAAACCGGAAGACTTCTCGTACATCCGAAACTTTCTTTCGTGCATGGAGGAAACGATCATCAGATCCTTCACCCGATCGTGTTTGACTTCTTTGATGGAAAGAAAATCGGGAATGATACCGGAAACGGAACCGCCCTTCTCCATCACAGCGTCAGCGATCGTTCCCATGATTCCGCAGGAAGCGCCTCCGAATACTAAATCGAATTTTTTTTTCACGAGCAAATGACCCAGATCCTGAGCCGCCTTTGTATAGATAGGATTGGTTCCGGAACGCGAACCGCAAAAAACGCAAACTGCCGACTTGGTTAAATTCATAATCTCTCTAATTTCGTTATTTTCAGCGAAGAGAATTCTGTAATGTTTTTCTTTTTCAGCACTCGGGAAAAAAATGTTTGAATTTCGAATTCTTTCGTCTTATCTATTCTCTCACTCTTTAGAACCTATGAAAAAGCAAATTCAAAAAACCGTTCCCCTCCTTCTGACGATCTTTTTTCTTCTGTTTCAAACGAACGTGTCCGGACAACAGATCCGAAACGCACAATCCGATCCCGACGCTCTGGAAAGAGAAGCCAACGAACTCGAACTCAAAGCGGGCAAGGCGCAAGATCCCGTAACGAGACAACGGATGATTCTCGAAGTTCAAAGAAAAAGAGCGGAGGCTTCCGAATTAAGGGATAAACTTCACGAACAGGAACTCACGAAAGCTCCGAAAGGCGCCACGTTCGAGATCTCGGTGTTGTTCAATCAAGCGACTTGGGTTCCCGAACCTTTGGCAAGAAGACAAAACGTTTCCACGAACGAATTGAATTCCTTTCTTTATACGAGCGGCTTTTACCAAAGCGTAAATACGATTGCGCGCACCGGCGGTTTCGACGCACATCTCATCAACGATACGGGAAGTTTTTATTCCGAACCGCAAGGGAACACAAAAACGGCGTATCCGATCCGAATGCTGTTCTTAACCGAATCCAAAAAATTCGGAGTGGAAGCGACCTTCTTGGATTTTAGAATCAATCCGTCTTATACTTCTCTGAATGTCAACCCCACCGCGGGCAACTTCAACCAGACTTACAGCGTTTACGGACCTCAACTCAGAAGAACGGACATTCAACTCAACCTTCTCTATTTTTTCGAAACCGGATCGGGAACGAGACTCGGACCTTCCATCGGAGTTCGCAATTTGGACATTTATTCGAAAGAATACGGAAATCTTCCGGGCGGACTCGGATTCGGTAATTTGGAGGAAAAAGCGGGAGGAATCGGACCACAAATCGGATTCCGGATCGTAAAGAAGCTCAACAACTTCTTTCAATTCCACGTGAACGCGGATTACTTTAGAACATTAGGAAAATATCATCTAAAAACCAGCAGCACGACTTTGTACAACGGCGCTCAAAACTTTCTGGTCGCCGAAACCGCAGGTTCCGCGGGAGAAAACCTTGTCAAACGCGGCGGTTATCAAATCGATACGGGCCTTTCTTTTTCAAGAACGAGCTGGCTCAAGTTTATGGTGGGATTTCAATATACGGAGATGAGATCTTCCGTGAGCGGATACAATTACAATGCGAATCTGCTGTTTCCGGATGCAGTAAGCACAACCGCGCTCAATACGATCACTAAGCCAGTGGACTTATCGACTACAAGACCTGCCTTGGAAAAAGAAGTGATCGATACGTATTACGGATTTTATCTCGGGATAGGAATCGTACTTTAAAGGAAGAGAGGAAGACTACCCTTCGAGAACCGTTTCGGGTCATCGAAGGGATCGTTTTTAGAGAAGAGAATTACTTTACTGAAACGGGAGCCGGTTCCATCCAACCCACTCTTTCGATCAGAGCGAATCCTCCGAAAAGAACGGTCGTATAAAATAGATCTCCTAAAAGCGCATTCTTAAAAAACGGAATCGCCATCAGATAACACTGAACAAGACCGTTCATATCGTACGTGTAATAACCCATAAGCCAGACGTAAAAGTTCGTAACGATAAAGAAAAGAACCGAACCGCCTAACGTCCAAAACGCGATTTTTTTCACGGAAGCAGATTCTCTTAGCTGCCAACCGGCCACGACCAAAAGAAGGGTCATTCCGTAGACGACGAAAACCTGATCGTGAAAACCGAGAAACAGATTGCTGATCGTAAGTGCAAGGATCGGAAGAAACAACGAAAGTTTCTTAGAAGCGAAATACGCTCCTGCGAAAAGAGAGATCGCAAGAATCGGCGTAAAATTGGCCGGGTGCGGCAGTAAACGACTCGCAACCGCGATCAGAACGAGTGAAAGAACGATAAAACTTTTTGAACGTATCATTTTTGGTAGCATACTTCGATTTTACGGTCCACGTCAATCGAATCCCGATTCAAAATCGGACGAAAAGGGGTGCAGAGTCCGCTTGGTTTTAAAAAATTGGAACAAATCTCCCTTTGGAGGCCCTCCATGCAGGCAAACTCACTCACGGAAGAAATCGGTAAACTGCAAGAGGTAACGGCCACGCTGCGTGGGGAAAACGGTTGTCCTTGGGACAAGGAACAGGACCACCAGACCTTGGTTCCCTATCTCATTGAAGAATCGCAGGAAGTCATCGAAGCCATTCTCAAAAAAGACGACGAACTTCTCAAAGAAGAATTGGGAGACCTCCTCTTTCAAGTCGTGTTTCACGCAAGGCTCGCAGAAGAAAGAAACGCATTCAATTTAGGAGACATAGCCAAAGGTGTGTCCGATAAGTTGATTTTTAGACATCCGCACGTATTTCGCCCGGAAGAACTCACGTTATCCTCTTCTCAGGAAGTGATCGAAAACTGGGAAAAAATCAAAGACAAAGAAAAGAAGAAACCGAGTTACTCGTCTATTTTTTCAAACGTCCCGGAAAATTTCTCCTCCCTTTTAAAAGCGGAGAAATATCAAAAGAAAGCGGCCAAGGTCGGATTCGATTGGAAAGAAGTCGTGGACGTGCAGGGAAAAGTAAGAGAAGAGATGGAAGAATTCTTAGCGGAGTTCGGAACGACGAAATCGGACGGAACCAATCAAGTAAGAATCGAAGAAGAATTCGGAGATTTACTTTTTAGTTTAGTCAATCTTGGAAGACATCTCGGAATCTCCGCCGAGTCCGCGCTCACGAGAACCAACGCGAAATTTAAAAATCGATTTCAATACATTGAAGAATCCTTACAAAAAGAAGGAAGAACCCCGAACGATTCCAACTTGGACGAAATGGATCGTTTATGGAATCAAGCGAAAGAGCTCGAAAAATGAGCGAACCGAATTCATTTGAAACTAGAATCGAAAAAACGAACGACTTGATTTCGTTTCTTTCCGGTCTCTTTCCGATGAATTTAAAATCCGGTGAGGAAGAATGGCCTCGCACCTATGAATTCGTTCATCTCGAAAAAAAATACAAAGCGGTCTTTTCTCTGTTCGGTTCTTTTACGCTTCTGCCTATCGAGACGCAACAAGTTGCCGGAACATCCCCGATTTTTTATCTTAGTTTAGATACGAATCCATCCCAACAATTCATTTGGGCAAAACCCGATCGAGAATCGATGAACGATCCGAACCGAATCGCAGATGAATTGCAAAATCAAATTCGTATTTACGAAGCGGGGATTTCGGAAATCAATTCCGGAGAAAAATAGATTTGAAAGTGCTCGTTTTAGATTCCGGAGCCACGGTAAGAAGAATCATATCTTCTTTTTTTCCTGCGGAAGATTTTCAAATCGTAGAAGCCGGATCGGCCAAAGAAGGTTTGGATCTTGCGTTTAAGGAACATTTCGATCTGATCACGATCGGCATGATTCTCCCGGACGCGGACGGTTTTACAGTCTGTAAAATCATCCGCAATAGCCAACGGGAAAAAAAAGACAGCGCATGCAAGAATTCTAAAATATATCTGATTACATCCGGCGATATCGAAGCGAACCGCGCCAAGTCCGCGGAATTCGGTTTTGACGGAATCTTTCCGAAACCTTCCGGAATTGACGAGTTCAAGATCGTCATCAAAGAAATCATCGAGTTGGCTTACGGATCGGAAACGAACCATCACGCGGAAACGCATACGATCGGAAAAATTCTGATCATCGACGATTCGGAACTGAATCTGCTTTTATTGGGAAAAATTCTGAAAAAGAACGGATATACGTTTCAGGCGTTTTCGGAAGGTAAGAAGGCTTACGAATATCTGGAGTCGAGCAACGAGCCGGTTTCCACCATTCTAACGGATTGGATCATGCCTAATTTTTCGGGAGAAGAGCTCGTGGAAACGATTCGGAAACAGGAAAAGTTCGACAAAATTCCGATCGCGGTAATCACGGGTTTGGAAGAAAACGCGGGAACGAACATAACCGTTCTTCACAAAAACGTACATGTTCTTCAGAAACCGTACTCCGAAAGAAAAATCCTGGAATATATTCGAAAAATATAATTTAGTTCGATGCGGGGAATTGAATTTCTCGGACGACGTCGGGGTGACAGTCCGTTCTGAATTCTCCCGAAAAAGATTTTAAACCCGAATACCACTGCCCGTTTTCATATTGCAAGTCGTTCCAATATAAAAACAGGGTCGCATCTCCGAACTGATTGTTGATTTGGATTTGCTGGATTTCTCCGGTAGGGGAAGGTTCTTTGACGAACGTTTCTCCCGAAAAGGAAACTATCTGAATCTGAAACGGTTCGACCCGATAGGGAGTCCCCTCTTTCCGTTTCTGAGAGGATTTTAATTTCCAGCCGGTAATCTTGATCTTGGAAACCTCTTCGAGCTTTAAAGATTTGGAATACGTGATGTTGCTTTTTTTGTGTTGGAACTTGAATTCGAGAGGAGGATTTTTCCAATATCCTTCCACATCGCGCCCATCGCAAAGAATGGCTTTGATTTTCTTTTCTCCCTTTTCGTCCACGCCGGAACCCGTTTGTTTGCTCGGTTCTCCTCTTTGATTGCGTGAATCGGAGTTTACGGTGGGTTCCGTTGGTAGCGTAGGTTCTTTCGGTCCTTTTTGAGAGAAAAGAGAAAGATTGAAAGATAAGACTAAAAGTAAGAATGTAAATGCAAATCGTGCAAATGAGGGCTTTGCTGAAATTCGGAAATCGCGTACGCTTAAACAGAAAGAAAGAATTCGGTTTGAAATCGAAATCTTGAAGTTCATAATCGAGATATAATCGACAACTCTGAAATTCCCGACCGTCGGACGCGGAAGCCGGTTCCGATCCTTTAGTCGGGAACTTTCAGTGACGATTAAAGTTTTTTCTGAATCGCTTCCATAAACTGGAATGTGTCCAGAGACTTCGCTTTCGGATCCGTGCAGAGAAGAGTTAAGTCTTTCGTCATTTCTCCGCCTTCGATGGTATCGATGACTGCTTTTTCGAGTTTTTGACCGAACGCGACAACATCCGGAGTTCCGTCCAATTCTCCCCTTTTGATCAATGCTCCGGTCCACGCAAAGATGGATGCAACGGAGTTCGTAGAAGTGGTTTCACCTTGTTGATACTTACGATAGTGTCTGGTCACGGTTCCATGAGCCGCTTCGTATTCGTATTTTCCATCCGGAGAAACGAGCACGGAAGTCATCAATCCCAAAGATCCGAATCCGGATGCGACCATGTCGCTCATCACGTCCCCGTCGTAGTTCATGAGAGCCCAGAGCATACCGCCCTCGTTTTTCATGATCTGCGCAACAGCGTCGTCGATTAAATAATACTGATATTCGATTCCCGCTTTTTTAAGATCGTCCGCTTTCGCTTTTGCGAGTTCGTCGAAGATCGCGCGGAATCTCGCGTGATACTTTTTAGAAATGGTATCTTTCGTTGCAAACCAAATGTTGATCTTTTCGGAAAGCGCGTAATTGAAACAAGCCTGTGCAAAACTAAGAATCGATTTATCCAAGTTATGCTGACCCATGATTACGCCGGCTCCATCGAAGTCGTGGATCAAAGCTCTTTGTTTTTCTTTTCCGTCTTTTCCGGTATAAACCAGTTCCACTTTTCCGGCTTCCGGAATGTAGAGTTCGGTGTCCTTATAAAGATCTCCGTAAGCGTGACGACCGACTGTGATCGGTTTTACCCAAGAACGAACCGCAGCCGGAATATTTTTTACGATGATCGGCTTACGAAAAACGGTTCCGTCGAGAATCGAACGAATCGTTCCGTTCGGAGATTTCCATTCTTGTTTGAGATTGTATTCTTTAACTCTGTCTTGGTTCGGAGTGATGGTCGCGCATTTTACGCCCACTCCGTATTTTTGAATCGCGTGAGCGGAATCAACCGTAACCTTATCGTCGGTTTTATCGCGGTATTCCACGCCTAAATCATAGTAGTCCAGTTCGATATCGAGATACGGATGAATGAATCGATCCTTGATCTCCTTCCAGATGATCCTGGTCATTTCGTCCCCGTCAAGTTCTACGAGCGGGGTTTTTACCTTGATCTTTGCCATTGAGTTCTCCTTTAAAAATCTGCGATGATATAATAATAGAATATTATTCTGTTCTAAAGTCCTTTCGGTTATTGGGAAGGAAAATTCGGACTCTCCGTGATTTTCATAATCCCGTTTCTCAGCCAGGAGAGATTCTGCATTTCGAAATAATTGATTGCGACCGGAAGAGATACGATTCCGATCACAGAAAAATAACGGTATTTGAGAGAATCCTTCGTACCGAATCCCTGAATGGTTTTTTCAAGGCGAACAAGAATTCGTTTCCAGCGAAGAAAGAGAGGTTTCAATTCGGGATTACAATCTTCGAAAAAAAGTTCTTCAGCGCTTTGCGTAATGATCTCTTTCAAGCCGATCGGCAATGCGGGAGAGCCGAACTGATCCCGAAAACGGACCAAATCTTTTTCGATTTCTTCTTCGGATTGTCTTGCGATAGGAAGAATGGAACTGATTCCGATCGAGATCGGAAGCGAAACCCGGAGAAAAAAATCTCCGGCTACCATAGCTTGCAAAAAGGAACGGATCGATTCCCGAGGGGTTGTCGAATAATCAAGCTGCTTGGAACTAAGATTCTTAGTAGTCTGAATGATAAATTGGGTCAGCTTGATTTTCTCTGTCCAAAATATAGCCAGCAGGTCCGATTCCATGGTTCTGAATGATACTATTTAGATTTTCGCTTTTTTAGCAAGATTTATTAAAAGGAAGTATTTCAATGCGAACGGCTAAAATCCCTTGAAAAATACCCCTTCCGTTTAACCCAAAACGGGGCTTTCCGTCTTTTTCTTTTTCCGTTCGAAAAAAAATCCGCCTCGCGTCGCCGCAACGTTGAATCCTCGGAACCGCTTCCATCGAGGTGACCGATGGCGCAGACGATCGATTTGAATCAGGGAGAATGGATGAAGCTCGTTTCCAACCGGAGAGATTTCTTAAAAATCGTATCTACGCTGAACGACTTCTATATTCCGAAAGTTCCCCTTAAACAATTGAACGAGGGGCAAAAGTTACGGGTAAAACTCGTAAGGGAAGAATCCGAAAATTTCGACGTTTTCTTAAAGCGTAGAAAGGAACATGAATTCGTAATTTTTTTACGGGTCGGAAAACGATTCGAATCCTGGATTCATCAAGACGGGATTCGTGAAGCAAAGGATTATTTTTTGGAACAGGGAAAAACGGATCACCCGATCTTTCAATGTCCGTGCGTTTCCGACCTTTATGAGGAGAATTGCGTTTTTGCTGAGGAGAAGGAAACGAAAACCTTCGACCGCAAAGATTCTGCTTGATCAATTCCTTGTAAGACCGAAGGATCTTCGGAATGTTTGGAAGAATTCGCTTTCACAAAAGAATCCATTCGGCCCGGTCTTTTTGTAACGTTAGAAACTTCGGTTCCGTGTTTACGCTGTTTGCAGAATTTTGTCTTTTCTTTGCATTGAGCGGTATTGTTTCTCTTTATGCCGACGATTCGACGGTTTTAAAAAGGGCCGGAATCAAGGATTATTCGTTTCAACCCTATTTACAGGAAGGTTACTTTCAAGCCTGGAATTATTCGTATCGAGACGAAAAAACGTTTATCTACGCGACATTCTTAGTCAGCAATCTCGGACCGGGAACGAAGAACTGCGGTATCAGTTTGGTCATTCATACGCTTGGAGAAGGAACTCGGTTCATCACGAAAGAATTCTCCGCAAAAGAATTAACCGCGGAAAAAGGAAAGTTCGATCTCAAAATAGAAAACAACCGGATGGCCCTCAATGGAGAAGGCATTGAAATCCAGCAAGATGCGGAGAATATTAAATTATTCTTATCCTTCAAATCGGATTTGAAACAGGGAATTTCTCTTTCGGGCGGAAAACATCCCGTCAAAGATCCGAGTGGATTCGTGCAGGCCGATTTGGCGTATTCTTTCCAATCAGCGTGGGGATATTTGATACAAGACGGAAAAAAGAAAGAACTATTAGGAACCGGCGGGCTTGAACATCTTCTGACAAACTACGAGGTTTATAAATACAGTCGCCGTTGGGAATTGTTTCGCTCTATCAACGGAAAGGAATTCCGTTTTTATACGGGGGGGTTTTTAGGGAACGATTCTTTTCCAGGAGGTTACTTTAGAACAGCTGCGATTCTAAGTCCGGAAGGAAAGACGGTGGTTTCCGGTAAAGTTACGAAATTTGAAGTCTTAGAATCGGAAAAGGAACCGTTTTCGGGTTACGATCTTCCCCTTCGGGAGAAGTTCCATTTTGAAGACGGTTGTTCCGCCGAAATTGTTCGGAAACAATCCGTGGGAAGCATCAATGTTCTATCGAATATTTCTTCCGTCCTTCGTTTTTTTATTCGTTTGTTTTTTGCCAAACCATATCAGATTTATTCATTAGCGGATTTGAATGTATCCTGTCCCGGTAAACATTTACCCGCCGGTTCTACGGAAACGTTCAACGGGATTCTTTCTTATTATCTGATCAATCCGTGAGTGCGAATTAGTTGTAATTTGTGTTTTTGTCGTGACTTTATTTTACGCGATTTGGATTGCTTTCGGCTCATTTTGATAAAGTGCCGGAACATTTAAATTTTTGTTCGGAACCTTTTTCGAACGAGGAAAACCGATCATCCACTTTTTCAATTTTCGTGGCTTTGCGACCTTAATGGAGAAAGAGTTTGTAAATAAAGGAATACAGACATTTTCTTTTTTAAGAATCGTACCAGTCCCGATAATCTAATGTGTAGAATATTCCATTGGGTTCGGTTTGTAAGCTTCGAGTCACTCGGTTATTGAGCAAATCGAGGTGGAGGATGTATCTGTAATTTCGGTGAAATGTTGGACCTCCTTCATTCATCGTATTCACGATAGAATCCCCCACTCCGGCCTCATCCAACTCCAAGAGATAATTAAAAAGATAACACTTCGAAACTCCATGAATCTGGGCCAGCATTCCCAAAAACGTCCAGCTGCCCGTACTCAATCGAACATTCATCCGCCGCATTTTCGCTTTTCCAGGACTGGGCTGATATAACGTTTTCCTAGCGTTCTTTCCTAAACGACCGATGGAAGTTAAATACTTTCCGTATTTCTGTAAAAGAAGAGGAATTCTTTTAGGGAGATCTTTACGAGACTCCAAGCGGAAACGAAGCAAAGTCGATTCCGGAATCAAAAGCGTAACGACATCCGTATTCGGTTCTTGCAGAATCGAACTCAGTTCTCGATCCACATTCAAAAGCAATATTCCCATAACGAAAGCGGTTCCTGGAAACGCGCCAAGGGAACATACTATAAAAAAAGATCGGAAAATTTTACCGCTTATTTGCCGACACAATCACGAAACCGTTACTTAGACTTCGATATCTTTCCTTTACGAATTCCAATCAAGAGGTTCACGTAATAAAGTCCGGTTAAAAACAACATCAACCACGGAATCAAATTTCCGTACTTCGTATAGAACGTAGGCGGAGAATCGATCACGTCTACCGTTTCGGAAAGCGCTTCCGCAGTCATCAGATCCGTTTTTTTACCGCCGACAAATCTTCCCAAGTGATCGATATTCGCGGAAATACCGGAATTCGTGGAACGCACCATCCATCTTCTCAATTCGATCGAACGAAGTCTTCCCAGCTCCATGTGCTGATCGCTTTCCGTCGTCGTGCCGTACCACTTGTCGTTGGTGAGGTTCACGATAAATTCAGGATTTCCCGCGGTTCTAAATTCTCTCACGAATTCAGGCAGAATCACTTCGTAACAAATCAACGGAAGAAATTTGCCTTCTTCCTGAACTTCCGTTTTCGCGGGTTCATAGTAAGAGCGAACTGCCTCGTGATTGAGATTCTCCGTATCGATCCAACCCAAATGCAAACCTTTCGGCGCCTTCTCCTTTTCTGCCGGAGTGTAATAGCGGATTAAATTATGATTCAAACCCGGTTCGAATCTCCCGGTCTGCTGACTCAACTCATAAAGAAAATCGAACGGCATATATTCCCCGAACATCAGAAGAAATTTTTTCTGATACGAATCCCTTCTATCCCCGTTCGGATCATATAATACGTTATTATTATAATATCTTAAATTACGAGCGCCCGGCTCGCCTTTATAACCGGCGTCGATCTCGTTGAAGAAAACGTTCGCCTTATACCGATTGGCAAGAAGAAACATCAGTGAATCGAAACGATGCCAATACAGTCTTCGCGCAACGGTGGTCACAGCCGTATTGTGTGCGGAAAAGAACGGGACCCCCGCTTCAGGAAGCACGATCAGATCGGGCTTCTTTCCCATTCTCGCGACGCCCTCGTCGGTCAGCCTTTCGATGCGGGCCATCAAAGCTTCGATGGATTCTTTTACTTCTCTTCCGTCCCTAAAACTCAAAGGTGCGTCGGGTTGGATGATCAGAACGTTCAAAGACTTAACGGGTTTTACATTCTCCCATTTTTTATAAAGAATCGCACCGGAAACGACAAAGGCCAAAAGTAAAAGAGCGGGCAACGCTGCAAAACGAAGATATTGTTTTCTCTTTTCTTTAGAATGAAAAATTTCTTTCCAATACCACGGATTCGATTGAAAGAGAGTATAAGAAACGACAAAGACCAGAAAGCTGATTCCGTAAACTCCCGTAATTTCCACGTTCTGCGCGAGAATCAAATTCCCCGCGGCGAGATTCCCCCAGTACCAAGGAAACAATTGCGGCCCGATCAACTCCGATAAAAGTCCGCAGAAACCCGCCACCCAAACCGAATGACGTCCTATCTTTCCCGAAAGATAGGAAAAACTCATCATAAAAATCGGGAACTTCAAACTGAATAAAAGCCCCGCAAATAAAAGAATGAGAATCGCGACCACATACGGAAAATTTCCGAATGTAATCGACATGTGAATGATCCAGTGGAACGAGATCGCGTAGAAAACGACTCCGATAATCAATCCCTGATAAAATAATTTTTTATACTTTCCATGGTATTTCAAACTCAGCCAAAAAAGTCCGAAAGGCGCGATCCAAACGAAATGACTCAGGGAAACGGGCGCAAAAGCTAAGAAGGAAAAAAGACCCGTCCAAAGATAACAGAATAGATTGAACCAGACTGTTTTTTGGAATTCTTGAAAACGATGATGTAAATTGTCCATGGATAAAACGTTCATCTCCTGATCGGAACGGGAAGTCAACAGAATTCGTCAAGAACGGTCGTTCCGATTCGAGGCGATCGATTACAATTCGATTTGCCAGAAAGAACCGATCCTACAACCTATCATTATGAGTTCTTCGTATTTTAAGATCATTGGAAAGACCCCTCTTCATGGAACCGTGGTTCCACAGGGAAATAAAAACGAGGCCTTGCCCTTACTCGGAGCCGTTTGTATGGTTCCCGGAACGGTCCGCATCAGCAACATTCCGGTCATTGCCGACGTTTTGATGTTAATGGAAGTTCTACGTCATTTGGGCATGGAGATCACCGAAGAAGAACCGGGAACTTATATCTTTAAACACGACGGAAATCTGAAAAACCAACTTCCCGAAGAACTCTGCTCCCGAATCCGCGGAGCCGTTACGTTGGCCGGTCCGATTCTCGCGATGACGGGAAGAGTGTTTCTTCCCAAACCCGGAGGGGATAAAATCGGAAGAAGAAGATTGGATACCCACCTTCTCGCATTACAAGCGTTAGGCGCAACGATAGAAGTTTTCCCGGACGGTTACGAAATCAAAGCGGATCGCTTGCGTGGAACGGACATTCTCATGGATGAAGCTTCCGTTACCGGAACCGAAAACGCGGTAATGGCCGCCGTATTCGCCGAAGGTACGACCATTCTCCGTCATGCGGCGAGCGAACCGCACGTTCAAAGACTTTGTCATTTTTTAAATGCCGCGGGAGCTAAGATCTCCGGAATCGGTTCCAACATTCTTACGATTGAAGGCGTTTCTTCTTTAAAACCTCCCGCCAAAGATCATAAGATCGGATCGGATTATCTAGAAGTGGGTTCGTTTATCAGTTTGGCCGCCGTAACCGGCGGAGAACTCATGATCCGCGACGTGGAGCTCGAAGATATACGTATGATTCGCATGGTCTATTCCCGTTTAGGAATCGAAGTGCGTCCTCATGAAAACGGAATTCTCGTTCCATCGGATCAGAAGATGGAGATCATCCCCGATTATCACGGAGCCACTCCGAAGATAGACGATTCTCCGTGGCCGGGTTTTCCTGCGGACATGACTTCCGTCGCGCTTGTGACCGCGACCCAATGCAAAGGAACCGTTTTGATCCACGAGAAAATGTTTGAGTCGAGACTCTTCTTCGTGGATAATATCATAGCGATGGGAGCGCAGATCATTCTTTGCGATCCGCATCGAGCGATCGTCATCGGACATTCCCGTTTGTATGGACAAAAGGTCGCAAGTCCCGATATACGCGCGGGTATGGCGATGATCATCGCCGCACTTTGCGCGGAAGGGACGAGTTATATTCATAACATCGGACAGATCGATCGAGGATTCGAAAACATCGATACGCGTTTAAGAGCCTTAGGCGCGAGAATCGAAAGAGTTAGGGAAGATTGAATCGGAAGGATTTTTTTAAAAAGGGCCTCGCGAGAATGTTCGACCTCGCTCAAGAAAGCGCGGCGGATCTCGCTTCCGGTTTTAAAGAAATCATTTCCGAAGAACAAGTTTCCGCCTCGAAATCGGCGCGGCCAGGATCCAATCCAACCGAAACGACTTCTAAAAAAACAAAAACGAAGAAGTCGTCCCAAGAAACCGAGTTTCTTCTTCCGCAACAAGTCAAACCGAATCGAAAACGTAAAATCCGAAACATTCAATCTCCGCCCGGTGCGTTAGCCGAAACCGAATTCTTAAAAAAATGCACCGGATGCGGTGATTGTATTTATGCCTGTCCTTACAGCGTTTTGTTTCCGGTCTTTGACGAGAAATCGGAAAAACATATTCCGAGAATGGACGTCAACCTCAACGCTTGTATGCTTTGTAAGGATTGGCCTTGTATCAACGCTTGCAAAGACGAAGTGCTTTTACCTTTGGACGCTCCGCCTAAGTTCGGTCAGGCGAAAGGAATTTTCGAATTTTGCATCAATTCCAAAACGGGAGAATCGACTTGTTCGAACTGCAAAGCCGCTTGTCCCGTGGATGGAGTCGTGAGTTTTAAAGGGAACAAACCTTCTTTTTCAAAGGCTTGTACGGGCTGCGGTCAATGTGTTACCGCTTGTCCAACGTTTCCAAGGGCGATTCGAGTTCAGTGAATCCGACGAACGGGTCGATTTCTCATCCATCAATAACCTAAATTCTTTCGGATCTTTTCGGGGATGTCTTCGAAATGTTTGTATTTATGTTTTTTGCCGTCCGGAAAGATCACGTAGTAGACTCCGTTTAAAATCTCCATGTAATATTTTCCCGCTTTCTTTTCGCCGGTGGCTCGGTGATCCATTTCTTTCACCATTCTTTGATAACGCGAAGGAAGAGTTTGCCAAGAACCGTAGACTTCGATTTCACCGCCGGTATTCACGGTGTAAATTCCGTTCTCATGCATGATCTTGATTCCGTTGTAATCGAACACTTCGAGGACGTTCGTCTTTTGAGTTTTGTTTTCTTTCGGTTCGATTCGATTGAGAGAAGAATTTAAATCGTCTTTCGGCAAAGAATATTTAACGATCGAGTTGTGAGCCGTTTTTTCTTTTCTTCGTACCAGAAGCAGAAACAGATAAATCAAACCCGCAAGCAAAAGACTGATGACAAAAAACCATTCCGCGGGTTTCATTTTCTTTCCTCACATCCTCAATAACGAAACTCGATCGCCTTACAAGTCGCGGGCGTTGAATCCGTGTTTGTGGAAGCCCAGGATTGACAGCTGACAGCGAGAACCGCGTTTACGCAAAGATCGATGTCCTTTTTACGAGAACGCCCAGGCACAAAGGCGGTGATTCTACGGTTCGTGTTGCAGGTCACGTCCTTGGATTCGTATGCAAAGATGAGTTTCGTGTTGGCTTCTTCGAACGTATAAAAATCCGCGTCCGTATTCTTTTGATAACATCCGATGAAAAAAATGAAACCGAAAAGAAAAAATCCGAACCGGCAATTTTTTAAAAACCGGTTTTGTATCGATGGGAAACGGGTCATAATTGCCATTCTTAGCAAAGGGAGAATCAAATCAAACCTCAAAGAATTCCTCAGATTCCCAACCCGCCTTTCTTACCCGTCTTCAAGGGAATTCTTTCGTTCACGGGGATTTGAACCGGTCCGAACATCGTCTCGTATTCGAAACTACCGCGGATCGAAATGTCGAGTTCCTTTCCGGAAAGACCGGCCCGCAGAATTCCTAAGGCGATTTGTAAAAGATCCCGATCCATCTTTTTTTCAAACAACGTTTCGACTTGAAGATCGACCGTCTTTTTCTGAAGCGCGGGAATCACGAATTTTTCGTTGGAAAGAACCCGAGCCAGCTCGGATTCTTTTCCGGTTTGATCGGGAACGTAAAAGGAAAGATCAAATTTGTGAAGCGTCACATCCGTTTCGTTCGGATTTTCGATTTCAACCTTCGCCAAAAAAATGATTTTCGGAACGGGTGGAAACGAAATCAGTTCGGCCCTTAGGATTTCCATCGACAAAACTTGGAACCTGCATTTCTGCAGGGCTTTGTAATTGTCTTTTAAAGCAGAACAGGAATGGAACCAAATCGTAAACCCGAATAGAAGTACGAATCCGATCCGAAGTCCGGAGAAGCGCAGCATCTTCAAAGGATCACTTGCCTTCCGCATACGGAGTTTGGATCAAAACTTTTCCCTTGGTCATATTGACCGCGTAGTGATCGATCGCCTCCGCCGCTTTTTCCAACGGAAATCTGGCAGCGATATCGGTCTTCAATTCCTTCTTTGCAAGCGCACGAAGTTCTCTCGAAAGTTTCCAGATCTTAAACGGACTTTGTTGCGGAACCCAAGTGGATAGCCAAAAACCTTCCAACTTCTTATCCTGAAATATCATCAATCCTGCATGTAACGGAATTTCTTTTTCGGACAAAGCTCCGTATACGATTACTCTGCTTCCGTAAGGCATCGCTCCTAAAACCCGGGCAGTCAATTCTCCCGCAACTGCATCCAGACAAACCGTGGCCTTGAGTTCGTTGGAAAGAACTCTGAGTTGTCTTTCGAAGTTGGAAGTTTCCGAATTGAGAATGTGTTCGGCTCCGACAGCCTTCAACGCAGCTTCCTGTTCCGGTTTGCGGACGACGTTGATCACTTTCATTCCTTTACGAGCGGCGATTCCGACGACCATCTTTCCCAGCGCGCTCGCGGCCGCCGTTTGAACCAACGCTTTCGCTCCCGCTCTTTGCGCCTGCTCCACCATTGCGATCGCGGTGATCGGATTCACATACAGACAGGCTCCTTGTTCCAAGGAAAGGTCGTTGCCGATCGCAAGACAACTGAACGCGTCCGTGATCATATATTCCGCGTAGACGCCGTCCCCTCTTCCCGGCGCGGTGCATGCGACATTCTTCCCTTTCAGATACGAGCCGTACCAACCTCCTCCCGAAGCGACGACCGTTCCGCTTCCTTCGAAACCGGGAACGACGGGAAGTTTCTTTTTGATTCCGTAAAGACCTCTTAAAAACATCAAGTCGGAAGGATTGATCGAAGCGGAATGCATTCGAATCAGCACTTCTCCTTTTTTCAAAGGGCGGATCGTTTTTTCCACGATCACCGCTCTGCTCTTGTTCTCGCTGTATTCTTTTAACTCTAACGCCTTGTATGTTTTTGGGAGGTTCATTGGTTTTCCTTTAAGATTAAATGTTGGATCTTTTCGAGTTCTTCGGATTGAATATAATACTTTAAGAATATATCAATGTCTTCTTCGGTTCTTAAGGAGAACCATCTTCCTTCGGGATAACTCACTTGAACGGGACCGAGTTCGCATCGATCCAAACATCCCGCCCTTTGAATTCTGATTTTGCCTTCCACGGACAGGTCTTTCATCTTTTTTTTGAGAGAAGCTAACAGCTGAATCGAACCCGAGCGGCCGCAGGAAACCCGTTCCCCTTCCGCTCTTACGTTCTCGCATACAAAAACGTGTTTCGTGTAAAAGTTCGACATGGATGAGAAACCTCGATTTTCTTTTTCAGTAGAATCCAACGCCCGGTCGATTGTGCAACCGTTAATACGGATCGCTTTAACCAAAAAGGGGTATGATATCTTGTCATTCTGGTCGGTTTCGAAACGAATTGTTCGCTTTCAAAGCTTGGAGCTAACGTTGAATACGAGCATTTTTTAAATTTTAAACGATTCCTTACTTTACACCAAGGTTTTTTCTTAAATCATAGACTTAAACTTTGTACACATTTTTCGGAGATTCGTAAAATGCGGAAAATTCTAATCTTATCCGTCGGTATCCTCGTTTTTTTATCCGTTTGTAAAAAACCGCAACCTGTTATTACCGAACCGGAAAAAGACGCACTACAACAAATCCTCGTAGAAAACGAAACCGTTCACGGTTTTCTAATGAAGGAAGAAAATAAAATTCCGAACACGGAAAAGTTAGTCGCTCGTATACTCGACTTAATCGCGTTAAACGGAGGTCTAAAAGATTCCGCGGAAAAGATGGCAAATTCTTTGAAGAACAAGGACTCGAAAGACGTCGAAAAATTCTTCCAAGCATATTCTTCCTTTTCCGAAAACCTCGCGGAGAGTCTAAAACTTGCCGGCGGAACCGGCGTTTTCAATAAGTTCTATTGTCCGATGGTGAACAAAACCTGGGTCAGTCACGGAACTAAAATCGAAAATCCGTACGCGCCCGAAATGAGAGACTGTGGGGACTTAGTTCCCTAACAATAAGTGGAAGTAATCCTGGATAAAGAAGTAAAGACCCGCTGCAAAATCGGTATCTCGCTGGGAGAACCGTGTCCTGCCAATTGCAGACAAAATCTGATCCCGAATGATTGGAGCCGCGAAATCAGGGAATCCTGTATCGCAGGCGAGAAGATGAACGCGTTCGCGGAAGGAAAGGCGGGAATTAACGTCGGCGCGTCCGCGTTCTTACAAGCGCACCCTCTCGTATTGGAGGAATTCATCTCCAAGGGAGAAGTTTATTTCGAAGTACTTCGATATTTTCTCGCGATCATCGAACCGCAAAAAATCAAAGAAGTCATCGAAGCGTTCAGCAACAAACTTCTTTATAAAATCATAATACATGAATACAACATATTCCAACAAACCGAAGACGAGCGAAGACGTCTTAAAAAAACGGCTTCGTTCATGGATTTAAAATCGAACGAATATTGGACTTCTTTGAGTCCTCAGCGGGTTTGCAGCTTTATCGCGTATTGTCTTCAGGAAGCGAAGGACCCGGAGTTCGCCTCGCAATTTTTAACCGTTCTTCCTCCCGAAGCCGTTTCCGATCTGAGAAACCTCGCGGGTTTGAACTTGGAAGAAGAGAAGGAACTTTATCTTTCGCTCAAAGACGGAATCTACGAACTGCCGATTCGAAGCCCGGGAATTTATCGGCATATTCTTACCTTGTTTGAAGACGATCCGGAGATCTTTTTGATCCTTTCCACCATGGAAGATCTCGTTTCCAGAAAACAACAGATCATCGAATCCTCTCACGTGATTCTGGAAAAATACAGATCGGGAAAACTCAACCACCAATCCTTATTTGCGGATCTTTCCGTTTTGGAACCGGAAATCACGATGGAAATCCTGGGAATTTTCGAAGAGAAGGGAATTATCGGACGTTCCGAAAAAAACCTCATCAAAGAACTTCTTTCCAAACAAAAACATTCCAAAAACTAAAAAACGGTTCAAGCCGAGATGTTCCGTAAAATCCGTCTTTATTTGTTTTCTCCGTTTATCAAAAACGAAAACGAGATACAGTCTTTAAACGGAATCCGCGCGATCGCAATTTTGCTGGTAATCGTGTATCACGTTTGGCTTCCATTCGGTGTGGCGGGTTTCCCCGAAATTTTGCGGAGCGTTTTTTCGAATTTCAATTCGGGTGTGGATTTATTTTTCGTTCTCAGCGGTTTTTTGATATATTCAAGAATTCTAAAATACCAAACCGATCCGGCGGCTTTTTCCAAACGAAACTTCTTTTTGGCGCGTTCCCTACGGATTTTCCCGGCCTATTATTTTTGTCTGTTCGTTCTATACTTGTATTTTCAAGGTCAACACGATCGTTTATCCGCTATCGCAATTCCGAATGAATTGCAGACCGCAGAATTGAATCAGCTCTCGGCGATTCTACGGAGCTGCTATGCGGACTTGTTCTATATTTCAAATTACACGAAACATCGTCTTTCTTTAGTCGGTTGGTCTTTGTCCATTGAAGAACAGTTTTATCTGATTCTTCCGTTCTTTTCCGCGTTCTTTTTATTTCGATTCGGGATTAGGGTAAGAGTTCCGATTCTATCGATTCTCTATTTCGTTCCCCTTCTGTTTCGAATCGCGTATGTTCTGAACGATGCCGATCTTACCGTATTGATCTATTCCCATACCCGGATGGACAGCCTTTTGATCGGGATGATTCTCGCTGAGTGGAAAACAACAACGGATGTATCTTTGGAAAATAGGACATCGTCAAACAACGATAAAACAACCATCCTCGGCGGCTCGATGCAAATTCCGTTTATAAGAAAACGGTTTTCGGAACCGGTTTTGTTCCTTTTCGCAATCGGTATATTAGCGATCGGTCATATTTATCCGCTGGAACACGGGTTTCGAAAAACATTCGGATATAATTGTTTCAATGCCGGCTACGCGGTTTTGATTTATCTTTCCTTACAAAAGGAGAGTCTGATCGCGCGCGTATTCGGACTCGGATTCTTTCGACCGATCGCGAGGCTCAGTTATACGATGTATCTCTGGAACATTTTGATCGCAGGTCTTGCGGTTTCCAAAATTCTTTCCAGAATTACACAACCCGGACCGAACGATTTTGCAACGGCGATTGGAACGGCGATTCTTTATTGTTTTGCCGTTTCCTGGGTTTTGTATCTCGTCGTAGAAAGACCGTTTTTAATTTTGAAGGAAAGAATTCTCCCCAAAAACGAAACTCGTTAAACCGACATTCCAAATGAGGCGTGTCGATCCGCACTTCCATTTTCTTATACGCTCCCCATCCAAGCCAGATCCGTAACGCCCACATCGAAACCCATTTGCGTCAAAAGGGTCGTGATCTGTCCTCTATGATGCGTTTGATGATTGAAAAGATGAGCGACCAAAACCCAAGTCGGTTTTTCCAGCTCCCTTTGATACATAAGGCTGAAAAATTTATACGGAGAATTCAGCCAATCCGATTGAATCGTCTTTGTCCATTCGATGATCTGCGTATCGTAATCCTTACGGGTTCGAGTCAATTCCTCAAAACTCGTAAAAAGGTCCGAACCCGCGGGACCTTTCGGAAGAGGTTCGTTGTGAAATCGAGCCATCCAAGACATGTCCACCCAAAGGATATGATTGAGAGTCGAATGGATCGATTTAAAGAACGCGTGTCGATCCTCCTTTCTCTGTGAATCGGATAACTTTAGACAAACGTTATATACTTTTTCGTTCATCCATCGATTGTACTCGGCCATCAGTCCGCAGTATTCCGGAGTCAACATACGATTCTCCTAAACTTGGATTTTTGAAATCTTTCGGATCGATTCGGAAATTCTTACAATTCCGGTTTCGATCGCCTCCAAGGAAGAATGCGAAAAATTGATTCTCATCGTATCCGTTTCGGGATCATTCGTATAAAACGGGATTCCGGGAACGAAAGCCACATTGTTTGCGATTGCGGATTCGAACAACTCCATCGACGAAATAAAACCTTTCAGTTTCAGCCAGAAAAACATTCCGCCTTGAGGCGAAACCCATTCCGCAAAACCGCTCATCGATCTACGCAGAGATGCTTCCATACATTCTTTCTTGATACGATAAGAAGAACGCGTTTTTACGATTTGTAAATCCAAATCGTAAAGATTCAAATATTCGTCCAAAACGATTTGTGAAAGAAGATTCGAATGAAGATCGCTCGCCTGTTTCGCGATTAAAATCTTATCAATTATTTGTTTCGGAGCGCAGATCCAACCTACTCGAAAACCGGGCGTCAAGATTTTGGAAAAAGTGCCGAGACTGATCGTTCCTTCCGGATACAAGGATTGAATGCTGGGAAGATTCTCCGAATCGAAACGGATTTCTCCGTAAGGATTATCCTCGACCAAAATGGAATTTTGCGATTTTAGAATCTCCGCAAGACGTTTTCTTTTTTCAAGAGGAGTGGTTTTTCCGGTCGGATTTTGAAACGTCGGATTTGAATACAAAAACTTAGGAACGGTAGTTGCAAACGATCGCTTCAAAAATTCGAGATCCATTCCGTCTTCTTCCAGCGGGATTCCGACCAAGGAAGGTTCGTACAAAGAAAATGCCTGGATCGCTCCCAAATAACCCGGACGTTCGATAAAGATCGGATCTCCCGGATTGATCAGAACCTTTCCGATCAAATCCAAAGCCTGCTGGGAACCGGTCGTTATCAGAATGTTTTCCGAACTCAAAGGATAGTTTATGTTTTTGTAATATATTTCGAAAATTTTCTCTCGGAGCGGAGTGAATCCTTCGGAAATTCCGTATTGAAGAAGATCCGAACCGTATTTTCGAAACGCGCTTTCCGTAGATAAGCGAAGTTCTTCCACGGGAAACAAAGAAGGATCGGGATGTCCCCCCGCAAACGAAATCATTCCCGGATGAGAAGTCGCTTTCAAGATCTCGCGGATAAACGACCGGCTCGATTTTAGAATCCGATCCGAAAAATAAAACTGCTCCCGATTCATATCTCGATCCAACCTTCCAAATACGATACGCAGGTTCCTCCGATTCGAACGCGTTCGCCCAAATTCTCGCAAAAAAGTTTTCCTCCTCTGCTCGAAGCCTGATACGCTTGGAGACTCTTTTTGCCGAGACGTTCGGACCAAAACGGAATGAGCGTGCAATGGGAAGAACCGGTAACCGGATCTTCTGCTAAGCCGATGCTCGCGGAAAAAAATCGGGATAAAAAGTCGAATTCACCCGAACCAGGACAGGTTAGAATGACGCCTAACGCGTCCATATTTCTTAATCCCTGAATGTCGCATTGAACTTCTCTAAGCTGGGTTTCGTTTTCATAGACGAGCATATAATCCCGCGCTTTCCAAACTTCCTTAGGTCGAATCGAAAACGAATTCAGCACTATTTCCGGCGCCTCAACAAGCGCCGGTTTTCGGGAAGGGAAATCGAGATAAAGAACATTCTCTTTTTTGAATACGTTTAATTCTCCCGATAGGGATTGAAAACGAATCCGATCGCCCGTAAACCCGCCTTCGTCAAATAGATAAAACGCGGTCGCGAGCGTAGCGTGTCCGCAAAGATCGACTTCTCGAAGCGGTGTAAACCAACGAATACGATACGATTCTCCTTCTCGAACGAAGAATACGGTTTCGCTCAGATTATTCTCCATCGCGATCTTTTGCATCCGTTCGTCCGAAATCCATTCCTGCAAAGGACAAACCGCGGCGGGATTTCCCTGAAAGACTTTTTGTGCAAAGGCGTCGATCTGAAGAATTCTAAGTTTCATAAAAAATGATTTCCTTCCTGAAGTAATCCTGTTATAACAAATTTACAACGATCATAACAGATACAGAAATGAGCATTTTAACCAGTACAGATCAAAATTCAAAATACGAAACGATCGCGGAAAGCCTCAAAACCATGCTTGAATCGGGGGTTTTGCGAGCGGGGGACAAACTTCCTTCTTTGCGGAAAATTTCGCAGGAAAAAAAAGTGAGCATTTCGACGGTCCTGCTCGCATACGAACTTTTGGAAAACGAAGGTTATATCGAATCCAAGCCGAAATCGGGTTATGTGGTTCTCGCAAGAAAGGGAACTTCGAAACTTCCCACCATGCCCAAAAAGCCGAAGCTCGTTTCCTCTTTCGGAATCGACGAAAGAATTTCCTCGCTCATTGATTCATTACAAAATCCTGATATTCTTCCTTTGGGAACGGGAATTCCGGAAAAGGAATATCTTCCGATTCCTTCTTTGCATAAGAATCTAAAAAAGGCGATCTTGATGGCGGACAGCCACAACTATCAAAATTCTCAAGGATACGTTGGACTCAGAAAACAGTTGTCTCTTCGTTCTTCTTTACAAGGAGTTTCTGCGCACGAATCCGAAATCATCGTAACGAACGGATGTCAGGATGCGCTCAACCTCTGTATCAAGGTTCTTACAAAACCGGGCGATCTGATCGCGGTCGAATCTCCCGTTTATTTCGGAATTTTGCAAAGCATTCAAAGGCAGGGAAGAAAACTTTTGGAAATCCCGGTCGATCCGCTCTCCGGTATGAGCCTTTCGCATTTCGAGGAGGCGCTAAATCGTTATCCCATCCAATGCGTAATCCTCAATCCGAATTTTCAAAACCCTACGGGAAGTCTTGTTTCCAACGAGAATAAAAAGGCGTTCGTCGATTTATGTTCGAGCAAAAATATTCCGATCATCGAGGACGATATTTATGGAGATTTGTATTTTAATTCTTCGCGTCCTCTTTCCTTAAAGTCCTTCGATAAAAAAGAAAACGTATATAAGATTTCTTCGTATTCAAAGATCATATCGCCCGATCTCCGAATCGGATGGATCTTACCGGGAAAGAAGGGGCACGAACTTCAAAAAGAAATCAAACTTTCGAGACTCGCTCTCTCGAGCATTCCCCAAATCGCCTTAAGCGAATATTTGAAAACCTCATACGAAAGAAACTTAAAGATGCTGCGTAGGAATCTTTCTTCCAATCTTGCTAAAATCCGAGAATCGGTTTTAAAACATTTTCCGGAATCTACTTCGATTTCCAACCCACAAGGCGGTCTCGTATTTTGGATCGAACTGCCGGATAAGATCGATAGCCTTCTTCTACAGAACGAAGCTTGGAAACACAACATATCGGTCGCACCCGGTCCGATCTTTTCGGGCACAGGGAACTTCAGAAACTTTTTGCGTTTGAGCGGAGGAATCAAACTTACCCCGAAGGTGGAAGAGAAAATCAAGACGTTAGGAAAACTGGCTTCTCAACTGAAGAATTCTTTGTCTTGAAAAACGAAAGGTTTCGACATTCTCCGTTTCAGCGCTTTCCGATTCCGGTAAGGCCGTTTTAATAAACGGCCCTTTCTTCCACTTGATATTCTTTGAATAAACTCTTTTGATTTCCGACTTCGCTTTGGAACTCCACCGGATATTGAGCCGTAAAACAAGCGTTGCAGAATCCTCCGCCCTTGTGATCCAAAACCGCGCGGTTCATGGACTCGACGGAAAGATAGGCGATGCTATCGACTCTTAGGTATTTGCGGATTTCTTCAATAGTGTGCGTTGCGGCGATCAGTTCGTTGTGGGTCGGAATATCGATTCCGTAATAGCAAGGGGATATGGTCGGAGGTGCGGAAACTCGGAGATGGATTTCTTTGGCGCCCGCGTTTCGGATCATCTTGATGATCTTTCGACTCGTAGTCCCTCTCATGATGGAATCGTCGACCACGATCACTCGTTTTCCTTCGACGACGTTTCGAACCACGTTGTATTTGATCTTGGCTCCGAAATCTCGGATCTTTTGATCCGGTTCGATGAACGTTCTTCCGATATAATGAGATCGAATCAATCCGGATTGATAGGAAATTCCGGATTCTTCCGCATAACCTAAAGCTGCGATGCTCGCAGAATCGGGAACTGGAATTACAACGTCCGCTTCCACAGGCAATTCTCTGGCTAAGAATCTTCCTAAATTCTTACGAACCTTGTAAACCGATTCGCCGAAGATGTTGGAATCAGGTCTTGCAAAATAGATATATTCGAAGATACAAAGACTTGGGGTCGCTTTCGGAAACGGATAATAGGAATTCACTCCGTTCTTATCGACGACGATCATCTCACCCGGTTCCACATCCCTTTCGTATTTCGTATCGGTGATGTCGAAGGCACAGGTTTCGGACGCAAATACGATTGATCCGTCTTCCCTACGCCCCATCACCAAGGGACGGAATCCATTCGGATCGCGCACTGCAATCAACTGGGATTTGGTAAGAATGACAAGCGAATACGCCCCTCTTACTTTTTTGAGAGCGGACGAAAGCGCGGAGAGAAAATCGGATTCTCCCGAACGGGCCATAAGGTGAACGATCACTTCCGAGTCGATCGTGGTTTGGAAAATGCTTCCTTCTTTTTCGAGCTGGCTTCTGAGCTCCCAAGAATTGACCAAATTTCCATTGTGGGCCAAGGAAACGGCCCCGAGATGGGATTCGACCCGAAGAGGTTGTGCGTTTCTTAAAAAGCTGGCGCCGGTCGTGGAATAACGATTGTGACCGATGGCCGAATTGCCCTGAAGTTCCTTGAGTTTGGTTTCGGTGAAAATATTGGCGACCAGCCCCATTCCGGCGTAGCGATAGAGGTGTTCCCCGTCCGAGGAGACGATCCCGCTGGATTCCTGGCCCCGATGCTGCATCGAGTAAAGACCTAAATACGTGAAATTCGACGCTTCCGATGAATTAAAAATACCAAAAATCGCGCATTCATCTTTTGGTTTGTCATCCTGGGCTTGTCTTCTTACTCTGGATTTATCGGGAATTCGACTCATTCTCTGCCTTCTTAAGCTTAAAATCTCAGGTCGCGTTTTTCATGCAAATAAATTCCGACTACATAGTCGTAGATACAATTCGAAGCCTACAACTCGTTCTCATTAATTTGAGCCAGGCGGACTCTATCTCCATCGATACGGAGTCCTCCGGTTATTATACGTATTTTTCCAAGGTCTGTCTGATTCAAATTTCGGCTAAGGGAAAAAATTACATCATCGATCCGTTGAAGCTACAAAACTTAGATGGTCTCGGAAGTTTATTCGAAGATAAAAAAATTCTAAAAATCTTCCATTCCGCCATCGATGATATCAAAGCCCTGAAAAAGGATTTCGGTTTTACGTTCGTAAATATCGCCGATACTGGATTCAGTTCGCGTCTTTTGGATCACGATCAATATTCTCTTACATACCTCGTCGATTATTATCATAAAATTAAGCTTTCCAAGAAGGAGCAGAAGTCTAACTGGGAAAAGCGGCCGTTGGAAAAAAGCCAACTTCAATACGCAGCTTTGGATACGGTTTATTTAGAAACGATTTGGGAAAAGATGAAGGAAGAGCTCACAAAGAGAAGCCTCTTTGAGGAAGCTCTTTCCGAGTTCGAAAAAATCGCATCCGAAGAACCCGGTTCCGAAGGAAATTCCATTTCAATGGACAAGTTCCCGGATATTTTGGAATACAGCGCGGACGAAAGAAGATTCATCTACGATACGCTCGTGTTTCGGGACGATAAATCGAGAAAGTTGAATAAGGCGCCGTTTCGAGTCTTCAACAACGAAAAAGTGGTCCAGCTCGTAAAGTCGAGAAGGGACATGTCCAAGTTAACCGAAATTCTCGGGAAGAAGGATGCGGAAACACTGTTTCAAATTTATGCGAATCCGAGCGGACCTCCGATTCAAAAATCGGAATTGTTTAAAAAACCTGGCGAGAATCTGACGAACGAAGAGGGAGAACGTTTTAAACGTTTGAGAATCTGGAGAGAAACGATCATGTCGATTCGGAGAATGAGTCATCAGATGATGCCTTCGAATAAGATGATCGCGGAACTCGCGCAGAGAAATCCGAAGACGCTCGACGAACTCAGGGAGATGAATCTTTTCTCGGAATGGAAAGTGGTTCACTACGGACCTTCGATCCTGGCCGCCTTGGAAAACGTTCCATACGAATCGAATATCAAAGGATTGATTCCGATTAACAAAAAATTCGAATAGAGGAATATTCAAAATTCTGAATGCAGGTAAAGAATGAGATTTGATTTTCAGTCGCTCAAAACCCAGCTTGCAGTTCCTCAGGAAAGTTTTACCGGAATTCCGACCCCGCCCATTGGAGAGGAAAAATCAAGGGCCTCGTCCGTTATTCTTCCCATATACGAAAACCCCGATTCTACTCAGGGAATCATCCTACAAAAAAGAAATTCCAATCTGAAAGCGCATCCGGGGCAAATTGCGTTTCCCGGCGGTGCGCATTCCAAACGAGACAAGAATCTTTTGGATACGGCCCTTCGCGAATGGGAAGAGGAAATGGGAGAATCCAGTTCCGTTCTCGAAGTTCTCGGCGAATATCACGGACTTTTTACGCATACAGGATTTCATATTTCTCCCTTTATCGCTCGATACGCCGGCTCATTTCGTTTCAACACGAATCCGGAAGAAGTAGAACGTTCTATCCTACTCGATTTGAATCGTTTGGAAACGGCTCCGTTTTATTCGATTCGAATTCGGAGATCCGGCGCAAGAGAAATCGAAATCTATTATTTCGATTTGGAAGAAGGATTACTCTGGGGGGCTACGGGAAGAATCATCGTAAACTTTTTGCGCGAATATGCCGGTTTTGAAAGACAACCGACTCAAGTGGAACCGAATTTAGGCAGCCCTCCTTTTTTTGATCCGGTTCGGAAATTCTCTAAAAAAAATTAAAAAGACATTTTTTTCTTCAGCTAGTTTGCCGTCTGAAAATTGTAGATACGATTCTGTCTCGTAGTCCGTGTCGACAGGAGCGAGGAAAGAATTCAAAGTGTCCAAACGAGACTTCGAACTTTTCAAAAGGATCGATAAATTATCGTGCGGATTCTTTCAAACTGCCGATATTTATATAAGACATAATAAAATAAAACGAAGAACCCAAAAGGTTAAGATGAGATACGAACAAAACTGTTTCAAACTCAGCAACGACCTTCTATGGGGCGGCGTTAAGGAGGTAAAACAACGATGAAGATGATTAAGAATCTATTTCAAACCGAAATACGCAATTCCTACCTAAAAGAAAGTTTTCAAGAAGAAGAATGGTATCAATCCTTGATCAACCGTCCCGGTATCGAAGAAAGAATTCCTTACTTCAAGACCAGAGCGGAAAATAAAAAAGTAACAGCCATTGTAAGATGAACCCTGAAGAAAAAGCAAAATTATTAGAAACGCTGGACTTGATTCTGAAACACCTTCAGAATCAAAGCTCCAACTCCGGATCCGACTACAAAGTGGTTCTTTATTTGGTTCCGATCTTCGGAATCGTATTCGGATGTTCCTTGCTGTTTTTCGTTTTTTATTGGTGGTATAGACAAAGGATAGAAATCATCAAAGCCGGACTTTACAAAAAGGAAAGCTTCGATCTTAGAACGTATTCTTTCTTTTTAGGTTTGATCCTGACCTTTGTCGGAATCGCGCTCTCCATCGGATTCATTTCCGTATTAGGTCAATCGCTTGCAATGCTCGGAGGACTTGTTCCGCTCGGAACCGGTTTAGGATTGCTCTGCTATTATAAATTCTCCCGATCTCGATGAGGGAAAACCTTCCCATTGTATGCAACCAGGAAGACTGGGACTGCATTCAAAAAGTATTACACGGCGATTTCAATTCGTTCGAATTGCTGATGAACCGTTATCAGGGATTGGTTTATTCCCAAGCGATCAAGGCCTTTCGTAACGAAACGGAGGCCGAAGATTTCACCCAGGACATATTTTTAAAGGCATTCGAAAGTTTATCCACGTTCCAAGGTAGATCCCAATTCTCCACTTGGTTGTTCGTAATCGCGAGAAACGAAATCATCCGAAGATACCGCCGAGAACACCCCGAGGTCGCCGGACTCGACGCGTTGATTCTCGCGGAAACCGAAAAAGATAAACAAAGAGAAATCTCTTCCGAACAGGAAGCAAAACTTCTCAAACAGGAAAGCTCCGAGAAGATCCGAAACCTTGTAGAAAGCCTTCCCGAACTCTATCGCAAACCGATTTCTCTCCATTACTTCGAGAATATGTCTTATAAAGAAATTTCAAAAAAATTAAACTTGAAAATGAACACTTTAAAGAGTTATATTTTCAGGGGTAAGGAAATCATGAGGGATTGGTTAAACAAGGAAGAGAATGAAAAACAAGAATAATTCCGTTCCCCATTCTCCCGAACCCGATTCGCTTCCGCCGGAACTCGAAGAAAAACTGCACTTTTTCGAAGAGGAAACCCTAAACACTCGGGAAAATACGCCTGTTCCGCCGGATTTAAAACGAAGAGTCATGCTCCATATCGTTCCCGTCCGTCACATTAAGATTATCTTATCCGGCCTTTTTCTACTCGGGTTTTCTCCGCTTACGGTTTTGTTTTTTTTGGATCTAGGATTTTTGATCGAAACGGGACTTCTCGCTTTCATTTTAGTGACGAGCAGCATTCTCTTTTGTGTTTTCGCAATTTTAGCCGGTATCTACCTTGTCCATTATAGAAATCCATACACCAAAGAATGGAAAAATAAATTAGGCTTTTTCGAATGAATAGAAAGAATATTAGAATTTCCTTTTTCTCTCTTTTGATTTTTTCCGCGCTCGCGTCGACGAACTCGCTTTTGGCGGATCAGACCTCTTCCGCTGCGGATAAAGAAACGAAACCGGTTATGGGTGCGAGAGAATATCTGAACGCCGACCTGGATCGCGTATTTCCGATCATTCAAAAAATGAAAAAGGACGAAGCGGCGATCTTAATCACTCAAATCAGGGAAGAATCCAAAAAAGAATGGCCTAACGCAGACAAGTTCTACTTTCTGATTTCCCATCTCGAAGGCATCAAAGCGATCGAAGAAGAACACGAACGACTGAGAAGCCTGAACGAAGTGTATCTAATCGGAACGTTATTGCTCTCGGGTTTTCTCGTCTTTTCGATTTTCCGTCAAAGAACCTTGATTCGCAAGATCAACGCTCAATTAGGTGATAAAGAGTAATCTTTGTTTTCTCTCTGTCATTTAACAAAACGCTGAAAATCGAATTTCTGTAGTTTGTAATTTTTTCGTATTCTAATTGTAACGAATTTCTGGAATATTAGGATTATAAACATTGCCCGGTCTAATGAAAAGGATCTCGCGGTTTTCGGTTTTCTAAAAAAGGAAAATCGATTTGTAAAAAAACAGCGATAGATCGGGAAAAGAACAGGACTCATGAAAAACCAATCAGGGAACCCAGGGCAAAAAGTCCTCGTTGTTGACGACGAGGAAGATATCGCCGAGCTGATCCGATTCCACCTCGAAGAAAACGGCTATCAAGTCGACACATGCCAAAACGGGTTAGAAGTTCTCCCAAAACTCGAAAAGAACACACCGGATCTCGTAATTCTAGATTTGATGCTTCCGGGAATCGGCGGAATGGATCTATGCAAAAAGATCAAAGAAAAGTATTCCATGCCGATCATCATGGTTACCGCAAAATCCGGTGAGACCGAGGCGGTTCTCGGATTAGAACTCGGTGCGGACGACTATGTCCGTAAACCGTTCAGCACTCGCGAATTGATCGCTAGAGTTCGTTCCGTTTTAAGAAGAACCAAAGAAGGAGAGGAAGAGGAACAATTCGAAGGAAACATCACCATCGGAAACATCTTTCTCAACTTGAAAGCCCATAAGGCTTTTATCAACAATTCGGAAGTGGATTTAACCCTCATCGAATATAAGATTCTCAATCTCTTTATGACCAACCCGGGCGTGGCTTTTACAAGAGACAAATTATTGGACCGCGTTTGGGGAAAAGATATTTACGTTACCGACCGAGCTGTCGACGTAAATATCAAGAGACTGCGCGACAAACTCGGAGACGAAAAGGAAAGACTCGAGACGATACGCGGAATCGGCTATAGATTCAATGAGGCGTAGCTTATTTTCAAAACTCCTTCTTAGCAACTGGCTGCTTTTGCTTGTACTCCTCGTTGTTGCCGGCGCGGTACTTTTCGCGGAGAAGTTCATTCATCCCGATTTTAGAATTCTTCTTTTTTCCTTTTACGTTCTTTTTGCCATGTTCGGGACGTTCTACATGTCCTACTCGATCGCAAAGAGAGTCGCGGAACCTCTCGACAGAATCGAAAAAAAAACGAGCGATATCAACGCGGGAGATTTCGGTTCCGAGTTGGCTCTTTCGGACATTCGGGAACTCGCGGACTTAGCTTCTTCCATCAATCTCATGTCCAGTCGATTGAAGAATCAATTCGTGGATCTTACGATCGAAAAGGAAAAATTCGATTCCGTTTTACAAAATCTGAAAGAGGGTGTGTTTGCGATCGATCCGGACAACGCCTCCATTCTTTTTCAAAATAAAAGTATTCCGGGTTCTTTGATCGAACCGAATTCAAGATCCAGAAAAGTAACGGACGCGACGCGAGATCCGAGACTTTTGGAATTCGTTTTAAATCATCTCAAAGGTCCGAGCGATTCCAAGATGGAACTCGATCTTGGACAGAATTTTTACACGATCAAGATGTATCCTCTGAAAACGAACGGTAAAACGCTGATGTATATCGGCGTGATCCGAAACATCACCGAAGAAAAACAATCGCATATCATTCGGGAACAATTCGTGCAGAACGCTTCTCACGAACTCAAAACTCCGATCACGTCCATAAAGGGATATACGGAAACGTTGCTCGATCGTTTACGCCTTTCACCGGAAAGTCACGAAAAACGATTTCTAGACGCGATTTCCAGAAACACGGATCGTATGGTGCGTATCGTCGAAGATATGCTGACCATCACACGAATCGAAAATCAAACAAAGATCGCGGGCGATGAAGAATTCTCCCTGAAATCTCTTGTGGAGAATCTGAGTTATACCGTGGAAGGGGTCGTTTCCTCCAAAGGTCAAAAGTTTGTCGTAGAAATGCCTGAACCTTTGATGATCGCCGCGGATTGGGTTCTTTTGGAACACATGCTCTTAAACTTGATCTCGAACGCGTCCTCTTATTCTCCCGAAGGAAAAACGATCACTCTGAAAATTCTTCCCGTAAAAACGGATCAGGTTCAGTTCCAAGTGATCGATCAGGGGATCGGAATTCAAGACGAGGACAAAAGCAGAATCTTTGAAAGATTTTTCCGAGTCGATAAGAACCGTTCCCGTAAAGAAGGCGGAACCGGTCTCGGTCTTTCCATCGTAAAACATATCGTGCGTCTTCACCACGGCTCCGTAAAGGTTTTCGACAACCCGGAAGGCGGGACGATTTTTGCGGTTACGATTCCGATTCGTTATCAAGCCGAAGTTTCCTGAATTCTTCTTTCCGGCAGAGATAATTTTCCAAACATAGATCCAATCGACACGTTGAGGGATCTTATCCATGACAATGCCAAAAGGCTTTTCATCTTTCGGAATCAATATCGGAATCAAGGACAATACGAAAGACTTCGGAGTGATTTATTCCGAAGTGCCCTGCAAAGCGGCCGCCGTATTCACCAAAAACAATTATCCGGGCGCTCCCGTCATCGTGGGAAAAGAACACGTTCAATCCGGTCTTCTGCAAGCCGTGGTCATCAATTCTAAAAATTCGAACGTAGCAACGGGTGAAAAAGGAATTCAAAACTCAAGAGACATCTGCAAAGCGATCGGAGAATCCCTCGGCATCGACGCAAAGTTAGTCCTTCCTTCTTCGACCGGAGTGATCGGAGTTCCGTTAAAGATGGAAGTGATTCTCCCCGCTTGTAAAAAAGCGAAATCGCTTTTAAAACCGGGTAACTTGGAAGAAGTCGCAGAAGCGATCATGACCACGGACACTAAAAAGAAAATTTCTTTCCGAAAAATCAAAACAAAATCAGGAGAAGGCACGATCTACGGGATCGCAAAAGGCGCAGGAATGATCGAACCGAATATGGCTACGATGCTCTGCTATATTCTTTCGGACGTTTCTCTGCCGGAAGGAACGGATTTATATTCCGTTTTAAAATCATCCGTGGATCAGAGCTTCAATTGTTTAACGATCGATTCGGACACTTCCACTTCCGATACGGTCGCGTTGCTTTGCAACGGTTTGTCCGGCGAAAGTTCCGTTGAAGATTTTTCGAAAGCCCTTACGGAAATTTCAATCGATCTTACCAAACTCATCGCGATCGACGGAGAAGGTGCGACCAAGTTGATCGAACTCACGATCACCGGCGCAAAGAACGAAACGCAGGCAAGAAAAATCGGCAAGTCGATCCTGAATTCTCCCTTGGTAAAAACCGCGATCTACGGCGGCGATCCGAACTGGGGAAGATTGGTGATGGCGGTGGGAAAGGTTTTCGACGAACCGATCCCGTTCGAAGGTCTTCAAATCTATTTTGGAACGCTTCCGGTCAAAGAAGCGAACCAGGAAACATTGAAAAAGCTTTCCGAATACTTAAAAAATAATACTGAAATTTCCTTAAATGTAGTGTTGAATGTTGGGGCCGTTTCCATGAAATTTTGGGGCTGCGATTTTACGGAAAAATACATCGAAGAGAATGCTTACTACACTACCTGACAACGAGGAGAATCAAATCGGATTTAGGGAAGCCTTCCGTTCTCTCGTAACGGACTACTATCTAATTTCCGGAATTATCAACCTGTTCGCAAAGGGAATTTCGATTCTAATTGCGCTGGGTTTGTATTTCTTTATTCTCTCCGTAATTCCGGCGGCCATCGAATATTATATGGAAGTGAGTCTTCTTTCCACTTTGATCTTTGCGGTTTTTATCATATTCCCTCTTCAGGAAAAACTCAGCGGAAAATTAAAGTCGATTCTGATTTCCGAATATTTAAGCGACGATCCTCGATCCTCCCAATTGGCGTATCGAAAATTCGATCACGAAGGTCTGATCAAGAACGTATTCCCGGATTTGGTTCGGTTGACCGAGAGTAATTACGGAAAACTCGCGCTTCTTAACAACGACTTGAGAACCTTCGAACTTTATACGTATGCAAAGAAGAAACAAAGAAAGGTCATCACACACGACGGAATCAATCCGGACGCAAAGTTGTTGAAATACATCCTAAACAAAAAGAACGGAGCGATCATCGGAGAACCGGATCAAAACCACGAAATCAACGAGGATTTCGTAAGCCTCCGCGCTAATTTCATATTACCTTTCGTTTATAGAGAAACCCTATTCGGCTTTCTTGCGGCATCGAACATTCCAAAAGATTCCGTGCGTCAGGATTTGAGTTTTCTTTCCGGAAAGTGCGGGATCGCGGTTCACAATCATATTTTATCTTCCCAAGTCGCGGAAAATAAAAAGTACAGAAAAGAATTGGAAACGGCCGGTAAGATCCGGAAATTTCTGGAAGCCGCCGAACCTCCGATGATCGGAAATATCCGCATCGAAGTCCTTTCCAGAGAACCGGGGGAACTCGTCGAGTTTCTCAACTCGGAGGGGGAAGAAACCTACTTTGTCATCTTAAAACTGGGAGTTACGAACCAGATTTCCGTATTAGTTCTTTGTTATATACTTGGAATTTTGTTTTCCGCTAGAACATCCCGATCGGTTCAAAGTTTGAGTTACATTAAGAATCTGGTCGAATCCTATCTCAAAGAAATTTCCTGGAACGAGGACTACGATCTTTTGGTCGGAGTGATTCGTAGAAGCGAGAATACGATTTCCCTGAAAACATCCGGCAAAAATTTTAAAGCGCATAGAAATTCGAACTTCGGTAAAAATCTTCTTTCAGCGGGCTGGGAAGTGGAAGAGGAAATCGGCAGAGATCCTTTGATCCTCACCTGGAAGAACCGCACGATGATTTCTATCTATGACTTAGGATTTCCGGCGTGAGAAACATACTTTTATTGTTCATATCTCTGATCTTGTTCAGCATCGCGCTTTTTATAGGAGTTTTGCAGACTTCTTCCGAAAGTTTAAGACCTCCTTTTTATTATTATCCGAACGGAACGATCATTCAAAGCAGCGAAGAATTTCCGGGCATCTTAGGAAAGAAAGTGGATCTTTTGGAACTTGAGATCGCGGTTAAAATGGCCGAATCGGGTCAATCGTATGAAAACGGAATCCATGTTTACGACAAGGGAGTCAGCGAAACGATCCCTGTCATTCTCGCACCGAAATCGGATTACTCCGTGATCCAGGATTTTACGAGAGACATTCTGATTTCACTGTTGTATCTTTCCGTAGCGATCTGGTTTTTCTTTTACACAAGGGATCTCTACATGCTTTTGCTGTTCGGTTCCCTGTCGTGTTTGAGTTTATTCAACTTCTTTCTAGTCGGCTTTCACGAATTCCACTTTTTATTTTTCTTTTTTCTTTATTTTACAGCATTCGTGATCTTGAATATATCGTTTCGACTTCGAGGCAAGGAACTTCCCACACGATGGTTCGCACCGGAGATCATCTTCTCTTTGATCGCGGGTTTCGTGGGAAAATCGCAGAAGGCCGATCCGCATATCTTCGGAATACTTGCGACCAACGGAGTTTATTTTATTCTCTTCTGCTCCGTGATCTGCATTTTCTTTTTGATTTTGGATTCGATACGAAATCTTTTTCCGTTGCAGAGTTTATTCAAAAAACTCAGTTTGATTTTGGCGTTCAGCGCGATTTCCATTCTTCCTTTCGTATCCGTGGAATTTTCGCATCTTATCTCGCCCGATTCGGCGAAAGTTATGATCTTGGCGGCGTTCTTGATATTTCCGGCCTTGATCATCTACGGAACGTTCACGTATTCGATCGTTCCCGTTCAGATTGCGTTCAGTTCCTCTCTTACTTCGATTTATTTGATCTTGATCCTTGCGGGCGGTTATCTGTTTCTTCTTGCGGCGTTTTTTAAATTTAATCCGATCGCTGCGGATAAGTATCTGGAAGAATTCAACGTTCTCTTTCTTTGTTCGAGTTTATATACTCTCGGTTCAATCAACCGGCGTTTGTCCAACCTTGTGGACACTTGGAGCTTTAAAAGAAATCAAAAACTTCATTCGGCGATGGAAACGATCTCTTCGATGATCAGCGCTCCTATTTCCATGCGAGCGACGATCAACAATCTAATGAGAAAGGTTTCGGAAGCGTTGGATATTTCCAAAATCCTCGTATTGATTCCTGCGGATAAATTTCCGAGAACGGATCTGAAGAATATCAACTTCATTCGAATCGCTTCCGGTTCGGAGATTTGGCAGTATTTTGCGGCCAATACGGAAGTTACCGTCACGAATCACCTTGCGTATGGACTCGGAATCCGCGAATCGGTCTATAAATTCCTGCAAAATTCCGGTGTGCAGCTAACGTATCCGATCTTCAATTATTCGCGCGGAAAAGAGGTTTTGGGCGTGTTTCTAGTGGGTGAAAAGAACAACCGAAAGAATTTCAACCTCGGCGAGCTTCATTTCTTAAAAGAATGTACGAGAATGGCTTCGATGCTCCTTCAAAACTACGCGTTATTGGCGGAGGAAGTGGAGAAAAAAAGAATCGTTCGCGATCTCAATATGGCTTCGATTATCGATAAAACTCTGCACGTCGCCGAAGGAGAACCGATCAAAGGAATCAACATCGGTTTCTTTTCGATTCCCGCCGTAGGAATTTCCGGAGATTACTTAGACATTCAAAAGCTGAATTCAAACACGATGTTGTTGGCTTTAGGAGACGTTTCGGGACATGGATTGGGAACCGGATACTTGGTAAGTGCGATTCGAGGCATCATACAGAATCAAATTCGAAAAAAATCGGACTTATCCACGATTTTCAGAGTGATTAACTCGTTTTTAATCGAGAGATACAGAGGAAGCGAGTTCATGACGTTGATCTGCGGAGAATATAATTCTCAGGAAGAAACGTTTAAATACATCAATGCAGGACATTCTTCTCCGATTTGTATTCGAAAAAACGGAAAAGTAGAACTTAGAACCGAGACTCAAAGAGTTTTAGGAGTCTTACCTACCGAATATAAACACTTAACGATTCCGATTTACCCCGGTGATAAGCTAATTTTATTCACCGATGGAGTCACTGAAACGTTCAATGATAACGAAGAAATCTTCGGTGATGAGAATTTTTTAAATCTTTTACGCGAGAATCATCAATTAAGTCCGCAAGAACTAACGGATCTTGTACTAAAAACGATTCAAGACTATCGTGGTAAGAAAGATCCTAGCGATGATATATCTTTTCTCTGTCTTGAAGTGAATGAAGACACTCGCAGATGAAAGAAAAATCTTTGAGATAAATAAATTTTAAAAAAAAATGTAAAAATTTATTAAAACACTTTACATTTTTATCTTGATACATTAATTATGTCCCTAATCACGGCGTTAAGTTTCTGAAGAACATCAGAGCTTGATGTTAGTAACACGGAGGAAGAGTCAATGGTTGCAAAAAAGAAAGCAGCAAAGAAGGCAGCTAAGAAAAAAGTTGCTAAGAAAAAAGCAGCTAAAAAGAAAGTTGCGAAGAAGAAATAAGGTATCTTAGCAACACACTTTCATTCTAAGAAGGGATGAAACTTTAAAACCCGCTTTTCGAAGCGGGTTTTTTCTTTTAAGGAGCGTCGTTGTATCGTTTTGAACCGCTCGATCGAATGAAATCGGCCTTAAATTCCTAAAAATCCGCTCAGAAAACTCATCTCATCCTTCATCTCCGGTAAAATATCTCCGTAAACCTTGATTTGTTTCGATTCTCCGTCTGCATTGATCTCATAAAGACGGTATTCTTGGTTTGTTGCGGATGATTTTTCGAGTTTGAAGAAGCGAGTCGGCTTCTTTGAGAAGCGATTGTATAAGGTGAATTTATGAAAATAGAATCCGTCTTTGCTGGAATTGATCGGATATGGAATGAAATATTCGGCGCCGATCAAGAGAGAATCCGATTTTACTACGACCATCCTCGTCCAAGTAGCGAGATTGATCGGATAATTCTCATCTAAAAAGGATTTCTTATATTTACTTTCCCAAATCGAGAGAATTTTTCTGCGGATTTCATTCGCTTGTTTGTATCTCTCAAGTCCGTTTAAAGAAATTTCCAGCAGTGATAGAAGAGGAATTGTCTCATTTTTACCACTACGACTCAGCTCAAGCTGTACTAACTTCTTAGAGGAATGAAAATCCTTGTTATAAATCTCCTGCCATATCTTTTCCTGAACCTGTTCGCTTAACGGATCCGTATTTTGCGATAACAAAGAAAGTGGCAACGTAATCCAAATAGAAGAAACCGTGATCAGAGCGAGCAAAAGCGCGGACCGATTCGCATAACGTCGGATAGAGCGTATAATATCTTCTATAGGAATCATTTTAGATGAGCGTTTGTCTTTCCGCGTCGTGATACCAAGGAAATTCTTTTTCATTCCAGATTTCATTGAAAGATTGAATTCCGCCCTTCTGCGCGTATTCTTTTTCTTCTTCCGAAAGAGGAAGCAAGGTTAGGAATCGGACCGGTTTTCCGTTTTCTGAAATCAAATCCGATAAATCCGGCGCATTCGCAACGAAACGAAAGCTTTCCGTATCCCGAAAAAGAATCGAGGTGAAGTTTAAATACAACGCTTCCGGATCCTTTCGCGACATCGTGATCGTGTGACCGTGACCGAACCATTTCGCCATGTTCCAAGGAAATCGAATCAATTCGCCGATCAAATGCGGAACCCAGGATTCGGATCGTTCCAAACCTTCCGAACCGACTTTTACCGCAAGTATCAACTCGATTCTTGCATAATCTTCGTAATTCTTATGAAAGAGTTCTACGGTCGGCATATTCTGCGCGCTCATTCCGATGGTGGAATAGATAAGGACGCCGGGAAATTTTTCCGATTGGAAGCGCGCGATTCCAAGTTGAGGATATTTTCCTCCGTCGGCGGACCAATACTTTTCGTGTTTTCCGAACTTGGATTCTAAATACGAAAGACGTTTTTCTTGAATTCCTTTCCAAGCTCCTTGTTTAGAACGGGCTTCCCAAAAATCGCGGGAGGCGCGCACTCGATCGGGAATAATTCCGAATTCGGAATTTCCCAAAGGATACGCGGTCAAAGCTTCCACCTTCGCAAACAAAGAATATCCGTGAAAATCCTTCAATCCCGACCAAGGAGGAAGAAACGCGATGAGATTCTCCTTATAGAAAAGCGCGACGCCGTCCCCTTCTTCCGTCCAGATAAAATACAAATCCTTTTCATCCAAAGCCGGATGTCCTTTGGATTCGGTCACTTCGGATCGAAGAAGAATCGGCGCAAGTCCGCTGGAAAGATCTTCCATACTTCTTTTTTCGGGCGCTTCTATCCGATTGCAAACCCATACGGATTTGATTCCGAACTCGGGATTCTGTTCTCCTTGGAGATAAAGATAAACGGTCCTTCCGTCGTCTTCCAAGTACGCGGTGAATGTTCCGTAAGGATTGGCTTCCTGATAGATTACTTTCGGTTCGGTAGAATGAGTCATTGAATGGGAATTTCCACGATTCTTTTTTTGAAAACTTCAAGAAGAGAGCGAATGACTGTCTCTGTTCTATATTCGTTTAATATTTCCGGAAAATAAAACGAGGCATTGAGAAGACCTGTGAGTTCGATTTCGTTCCAAGTCTGAAAGGAATCCAAAACTAAAAAGACTTCGTCCGAGATCGGTTCCTGATTTTTTCTGCATTGAATGAAAGTCTCGACGGCGCGAGTGGGAGTCATTGGTTTCTTATACATTCTTTCCTCGGTCTTTAGACAAGGTTCCAGCGGAATGAGAATGTTTCAACTCTCTAAAGAAGCGGAATAATACGGGGAAAAGGAAAAAGAAAGGCGGGAAAAATAAAAAAACCGGGCGCGCAAAACTATCCCGGTTTCAATGAGGCTTAGAAATCAACGGTGAACGTATTGTTTCAAAGCCCGAATCGGAATTCTTTCCCGGGAAACCCTGGTTTTATACTGCTCAAATAGAATTAAGAATAGTAGTGTGATCAGAAATAAGTTTTCCATATCTATAGTTGACTCCGATTCTTACAAAAAATCGAACCCTTTTTGGAAATTTTTTTCCAAAGTTTTTTATCGGATTCTCTTTTTTTGAAAAAAATTGACTGCTTTAAATCGGGTGGAATCAGTCCGGACGATTCGATTTAGTCCTTCAGAATATTCTTGGCGGCTGTTTTAATGGAGTGTTTGAGTTTTGTTCTATTTGCCGGAGTCAATTTAGCCATGATTTCGATCGCTTTCACGAATTCTTCCGCCGCGAGATCCAACATGTCCGTAAGTCGAATATCATTCCTTTTCACGGACGGAGCGGTGGACTTTTTATTTTTTTTCGGAGCCGCTTTTTGGACTTTGGTCTTTTTCTTTTGGACCATGATTGAATTCCCCTAGAAAGAATACTGCAGACGGATTCTATTTTTGTATAAGTTCAAATCCAGCAGAAAGTGAATCTTATTCCAAAAATATTCCCATCACGCGATAACAATCCATTTTACTTTCCGAGATTTCAAAAACGGATCCGTTCGGACCGACTTCCTGCAATTTGATCGTATCGGGAAATCCGGTTTTAGAGACAGAATCGGATACGACAAAGAAGGTGGAATATTTTCTAAGATTGAGACAGTTCTCCACCTTTCTTCCGTGAAGAAACATAGTTCCTTCTTGTTCATTTGAAGAATCGGGAATCAAAATCAAATCGGAACCGTTAAAAATTCGGATCTGACCCGTTTGAATATTCTCTGCCTTGATATGCATAAATCGATCCAATCCTGAGAGCCTTCTCTCAACCGTTCAGTTCGACATTGCTCTTTAATTTATAACAAGTCGAAAAAGACCGAAACGGAAGTTTGACTAATATCGTTCCACAATCGCGTCGAGTTTAGAATGAGTTTTTCGTTTTGTAACCTGCAAAATTTAGACGATCGCTGTTAAACTTCGCAGATTCTTGGAAAGTATACTGACTTATGATCTTGGAAATTTCTTTCAATTCAAGATAAAATTCCTTTCAAAAACCCGTTTTCATTCACGATTTTTAATTTCGAACGATCGATTTGGAGAGTTTGATCGGTTTTTAAAAGTTCACCTTTGGAATCGAATACATTGACCATGACATATCTCCCCGCTTTCATTTTTACAAGAGCCAAAGAATATGGCGCCTTTGTAAACGATCCCGGATTCATGTTTACCGTTGTTGAAGAATAAACAATTCCCGTTTCATTGTTTTTTGCGCCGTTTTGATTGAGGGTCAATCGTCTCGGTTTCACTTTCTTCGATTTGAGTTTGGAGGCGGTCGAAGAAAAAATCGCGACCGAATTGATGCTGTCCACTCCTCCGTTTCCGCCCACCAAAGATTTTCCGGGACGAGTGACTTGAATGTTCGGAACGAAACGAGAATACAATCCATAGTGTGCGGCCACATCGATCAAACCGGTTGCGGCGGACATGGACATAGCCGCTTGGTAGTTGAGAATTCCTCCCATCTCGTTGACCTTGATTTTTTTGCCATTAGAGAATTTTAATTCTCCGTTTTTCAAATGTTCGACCGCTTCCTTTTTGGTGATTCCGAAATACTCGGACGACTGAAGTATCACCATTCCCGTAAAACAATCATAGATCCATGCGTAATCGATGTCTTCTCTTTCGATTCCTGCGGACGCAAACGCAATGTCGCCCGCTCTTCCCGCCGGAGTCGCAAAGTCGCCCTTGAGCATAAAGTATTCCGCATGGGCCGCGTGTCCCGCTCCGATCAAATACATCGGATCGATTTCCTTTTTGATCTTTCCCTGCGATTGCAGTTTCTTCGCTTTTTTTTCGGACATGAGAAGAGTCGCAAACCCGTGATCGGTAACGATTGCGATCATAGGCGCGGGATACGGGTCCGCGATCGTTCGAGAAAGTTGTTTTTCCGTTATCTCTTGTTGATATACGTGTGCTCTCGGATTCGTAATCGCGTTGGATCTGAACTTTTTCGTGATCGCTTCCAGATCCGCTTGAGCGATGTCGTTTTCAAACATCATCCGTTTCATCAAAAGTCCGTACATAGCGATCAAGGTCGCGCCGTAATTGAGTTCGTAAACGGGATGACAAACGGTTTCGTTCAATCGTTTCATATCGGAAACCTGTCTGAATGCGGACTTAGGAATATCCGCACCCGCGATCAAGACGACCGCCTCGCTGTCGGATTGAAGAATGGTTCTGGCTTGTCCTATCGCTCCGGTCACGCTCGCGCCTCCCAAATCGATCAGATGAGAACGAAAGCCGGTATACCCTAGTTCATTCGCAATTCTTACGCTATGTCCGTAACCCGACTTGCCCAACGAAGCCGGCTCGATGCTTACAAAGTCGGTAAGAATATCCCGTAAAGTTTCCGGTTTCATCTCCAAAAACTGAAGCAGATCGTATATTGATTTTTTATAATGTTCTAATACTTTTCTTTCGCCGGACCATTCTTTATATTCTTCCGGGAAATCGGCCGCAACCGAATCGCTCACGCCTAATAATACGGGGTTCATACGTCTTCTCTTTTGATTTTATTTTTGAATGTAATTTCGATTTTTACCAAACGGATCGAAATCGATTTCTAAAATTCCGCGAATCATCCCAAACAAACGAATCGATGTCGCGATCCGCAAATTAAGAATCGGAACCGGGCGGAAGAACCTTACATTCTCCCTTGCCGATCGTCTCGCCTTTTTGATTGGTCCATAGAATTTTCATCTCGACCATTTTCATCTTCGCGATCTTATTTTTGACTTCGACGGTGCAAGTCACCGTGTCTCCCGGATAAACCGGTTTCCGAAACTTAGTGACCGTTTCCAAAGCCACAGTTCCTAAACCGGGAAGTTTCATCCCCAGAACGGGTGCCAACAAAGACGCAGCAAGTCCGCCGTGAGCGATTCTCGTTCCGAAAATCGTCGTCTTCGCATATTCCTCGTCCACATGCAACGGGTTAAAGTCTCCGCTGATTCCTGCAAAAAGATAGATATCCGTTTCCGTGACGGTTTTCGAAAAACTCGCCTTATCTCCGATTTCAATTTCTTCGTAGGATTTTCCTTTTTGATACATCGTTTCTCCGTTCGATTAAGCGGACACAGCGCTTCCTAAGATTCCTTCTTTTAAAAACTCGATGCAATCCTCGATTTGTTTTTCCGGCGGGTTGAGATTGCCGAACGCTTGCATGAGATCCGTTACAGCAGCTTCGTCGAGTTCCTTCAAATATGCAATTCCTCGAATATATCTTGCCGTCAGATAATACGCGAGAATGTCGAGATCCCGTTCTTTGTCGGATGTTTTGTAGTGATTGCTGTTTTGCGTCAGATCCCAAATGCTCAGTTTTAAAATCGTAGTCAACGTGAGCAAGTCGGCAAAACCGAATTCGAGAGCTTGTCTTTTTTTTCGTTCGGGATTGTCTCCCACGTTTTGAATCAAAACGTCCAAACAACGCATCAGATTTCCGATCGGAGTCCTTTGAATCTTTTGTTCGGAATGATTTCGAACTTCCTCGGAAGCCGCGCTTTCGATAATGTTTTTAAACTTATCATAACCGCCGTAGCTCGCGGAAATGATGCTTCGTTGAACTTCGGAAGTTCCTCCTCCGATCGTTCCTAGTTTTACGTCCCGATACAAACGGCTGACGTGAACTTCTCTCATGTAGCCCATTCCACCGTGGATTTGAACCGCATCGGATGCGACTTCTTCGCTGACCTCCGAGGCGAAAACTTTCAAAATGGAACTTTCCATCGGCAAACTTACGTTTGGTTCCGCGTCCTTTTTGCGGGCAACAAAATACAAAGTTCTTCTCGAAGCGCAAAGATACGCCCAAATTCTTGCGATCTTTTCCTTCATAGCAAAGAAGGAAAGAATCGGTTTACCGAATTGTTGTCTTTGCCACCCGTAATGAATACAGCTTTCGACCGCATTCTCCAAGCCGCCCATCAAAGAAGCGAGAAGAACGGTTCTTTCCCATTCTAAAGTCGCTTTCCCGATTCTTAAAAAACCCGAATTCAACGGCCCTAACAAATTCTCATCCGGTATGAACATATCTTCGAACGAAAGTTCCGCAGTGGTGGAAGTATTGTGCCCGAGCTTTTTTAAAACTTTGGAAACGTGAAACCCTTTCCGATGGGACTCTACGATGAAAGCCGACACGCCCATCGGTCCGCGTGACTTGGTCGTTCTTGCCATCACGATAAAAATTTGTCCGATCGGTCCGTTTGTGATGAACATTTTGCTTCCGTTGAGAATAAAACCTCCTTCGGTTTTTTCAGCGTAAGTTCTCATACCCGCCGCGTCCGAGCCCGAATCGGGTTCGGTCAAACCGAGACCGGCAATCCATTCTCCGCTTGCAAGTTTGGGTAAATATTTTTCCTTTTGGGCTTCCGTTCCTTGGAACAAAATGGGAAGAGTTCCGATGATCATATGCGCTCCCCAGGAAAGTCCGAAACCGGAATCCAACGATCCTGCGTTGAACGCCTCTTGCGCCAGACAACACTGAAAACATGATCCGCCTTGTCCTCCGTATTGTTCGGGAAGAGGAATTCCCAAAAGACCCATAGATCCCATTTCTTTCCAGAGTTCGCTGTCCCAAGAGCAATCCTCGTCTCTTTGTTCTACCGTGGGAAGCGCGCGTTCTTTCGCGAATTCTTTAACGGTGTTGTAAAAGTCCTTATCTTCACTTTCTAAGTATGGATTCAAAAATAACATATCGATCGATTCTCTCCGTTGTTTCCTTTTTTAAATTCTAAGTCCTTTCGCTTTGTTTAAAGATTGTATACGAGATCGGAAGAATGGAAACCATAAGTCCTCCGTTCTTGCAAAAGAAATTTACGGCGCGTCCCAAAACTCTCATTTACTTTTTCAGAAAGATCAAGCGCAAGGTTCCGTCCCGATCGAACGACACATAAGGAATGATTTGCCGAGTTTCTTTTGGGACAGATTCTTATCTTCCGGCAAAAAGAATAGAAACGGTACCCGCTCGATCAAGTTATTTTTGAATCGTTTCGTTAAATCGAAGAGGCAATAAACATACGTTCATTTTCTGAACGAAGAATTCTGAAATCAAGAATCCTGGCTGCAACGAGGCGGCGCCGGACAAAACATTAAAGCGATGAAGTTGCAAACTCAGCGAGAGAAGTAAATTTGGTTTTTGGACAGGCTATAAGTGAAAGCGTCGTAGATTTCGAAATTCTATTTCGGATTTTTGAAATCGATCTTATGCGACTTGAGGAGTTCCAAGAACTGATTTTCGTCATAAACCGCGATCCCCAGTTCATTCGCTTTTTCTAATTTAGATCCGGCGCCGGGTCCGGCCAAGAGATGGGTCGTTTTGGAACTCACAGCGCTCACTTTTCTTCCACCGTAATACACGATCAAATCCATCGCTTTGTCTCTCGGTTGGAAGTTTTCAAAAGAACCTGTAACACACCAAGACTGACCCGCAAACGGTTGTTGATCGGCCACTTTTACGGGATCGGCTTTCATCTTGAGTCCGGCTTTTTTGAGCCGATCTATGAGTTTTAAGATTCGTTTATCGGAGAAGTTTTCCTGAAAGGCGAGTACGGTGGAAGGTCCGATGCCGGGGATTTCCAAAAGAGAATCGATTCTCTTTTTGTCTTTGGAAATCGCAAGAATCTCATCCATAGAATCGATTCCGTGTTCGATCAACAATTCCGTGACTTTATGTCCTAGTTCGGGAAGACCGATCGAAGGAAGAACAAAACGAAAATCTTTCTGTTTGGATTCTTCGATTCCTCCGAGAATGATCGCTACGCTCTTTTCTCCGAAACCTTCCTCTTCCATCAGCTTTTCTTTTTTATCTTTGAGATCGTACAAGTCGGCGACGGATTTGATATAATCGTGATCGTATAAGAATTCGATCTGTTTATCGCCGAGTCCTTCGATATCCATTTGCTTTCTTTGACAATAAAAGATGATTCCGTTCTTAACTCGATCCGGACAATCGGGGTTCGGACAAAAAAGATCCACAAGCCCTTCCTTTTTAATCGTCTTCGTCTTACACGAAGGGCAGCGATCCGGAATTTTAAAAACGTCTTTACCCGGAGTTACGACTTCTTCCACCGCGGGAATGATTTCTCCGCGTTTCGCGACGCGAACGACCGCACCGATCCCGACTCCGAGTTCGTCGATATAATCTTGATTATGAAGGGTTGCGAACGTTACCGTGGTTCCGGCAAGACTGACGGGTTCGATCTCCGCTCTTGGAGTGATCTTTCCGGTTCGACCGACCGCATACGTAATATCGACGATCTTACTTTCCTTCATAACCGCGTCGAACTTATACGCCCTCGCCCATCGCGGAGAATGAGAAGTATAACCGAGCGCATCGCGTTTGGAAACGTCGTTGAGTTTGATTACGAGTCCGTCCGTCGGAAAGCCGAGTTTTTCCTTCTTCTTTTTAAAATCCTGGATCGTCTTTGCGATTTTGGATCCGGTCACAAAAACGGTGTCAGGCGGAACCGGAAACGTTAACTTATCAAGCTTGGTAAGAATTTCCTGATGTGTTTTGAATTTTCTGGCAATGTCCGGAAACGTCGCGTCGTATGTGAAAATTCTCAGCGGACGTTTTGCCGTATCCGCCGAATTCTTTTGTTTGATCGAACCTGCGGAAAGATTTCGCGGATTTGCGTATTTACCGGAAGAAAGTTCGTTGAACTCCTCGAAGTCTTTGAAGGTCATAAAAACTTCGCCGCGAAGATAAATCGTTATCGGTTCTGGTAAACGCAATGGAATATTCCGAATGGTACGAATGTTATCGGTTACGTCGTCACCGATCCCGCCGGAACCCCGCGTAACTCCGTTTTGAAGTATTCCATTTTCATAATATAGAACGATGGAAGCGCCGTCTATTTTCCATTCTACGGAATATAATCCTTCCGGATCGGTCTTGTTGACCCAATCCAAAAGTTCTTCGTCGTTGTACGTGTTGATGAGTGATAAGACGGGGAGTTTGTGCTGAAATTTTTCGAAGTCCTTGTCCAAGTCGGAACCGACTACGAGCGTAGGGCTTGCCGGATCTTTGAGATCGGGAAAGGCTTCCTCCAAATCCTGAAGACGACGGAACATCTGATCGAAATCGAAATCGGAAATTTTCGGTTCGTGTTTTACATAGTAAAGATACTGGTGATGACGAATTTCGACGGTAAGCTTGTCGATAAGTTGTTTGGCCTCTTTCTCCGAAAGAGTTTTGGGAGAATCGTCTTTCTTTTTTGGCATATCGAATCCGAATTGAAATCAATAAACGGGAACTTTGAGATATTCCATCGGATCCGTTCGATTGGATTCTCCGATCCAAACCTCGTAGTGTAAGTGAGGTCCGGTCACGTTTCCTGTGGAACCGACCGTTGCGATCAAGTTTCCTTTGCGGATTTGTTGTCCGTCCCGTACGAAAATTTTCGTACAATGTCCGAACAAGGAAAAATAACCGTTCGCGTGTTGAATCACGATATGATTTCCGTACCCGCGGTTGGAATAAATCACTCGATGAATTCTTCCGTTACCCGTGGCATAAATCGGAGTTCCGGGCACGTTCGCGAGATCGATCCCGTCGTGGTACTCCATATAACCCGTGGTAGGCGAACGTCTCGTTCCGAAATAAGAAGTCAGGTTGTAGGAGTACAAAGGTTCTCCGAACGGAATCGCATCCATCACGTCGTATCGAAGATTGAGAAAGTCGTAAACGCTGTCCATCAACGGGCGATGTTTGTCCATGTAAACGCGAGCGGTGCGGTATCCGTAAATCTCGGAAAGATAACTTCTTCCCAACATCAGATCCTTATCGGCGGATTCTTCCGTTTTTAATTCGGCAAGAGCGATCGTTTCGATATCCGATTCGTCCGGAAGTTTCAACATCTCGTCTCCGTGTCCGTCGATGAGAGAATAGATCTCCTCTAAATTCTCCGTAAGCGCAAGAAAGTCGTCTTGCACTCCTTCCAATTGTTCGGAATATTCGATGTATTCGTCGAAGTATTTCCCGTAAACTTGCGCGAGTGCGTTGATTTGTTTTCTTGTATTGTTATATTTTACGATTCCGAAAACGGCGATTCCTAAAATAGATACGAGAAGACCGAATAAAAAGACGATCGTAAAAACCGAAATTTGAAAATGAAATGATTTATCGAAACCGTGAGGGATAAGAAGGACGGTCAGTCGTTGATGACCCTTTTCCTTGACTTGATCTATGCGTTTGCGGATTTCTTTTTCCATGGGAATAGACTCCAAATAAAGAGTCTATTCCGGGGAAGTATAGGTCAAGTGGAAACCAAGTCCATCGGCATTCCATGCTTCGGTCGCAATGTGACTAAAGGTTCCAATTCTACCTTATGACCGGAAACGGGCTTTAAATCATATTTTCTTGCGATCATACTCAGAATCAAAATTCCTTCCGTCATCGCAAATACGTTTCCGATGCACATTCTCGGACCGCCCCCGAACGGTATATACGCGTATTTCGGACGGTCTTTTGAGTTTTCTTCGGAGAATCGTTCCGGCCAAAATTTTTCCGGCTCTTTCCAAAACCTAGGATCCCTGTGAATCGAATAGATACATATGGAAACGTTGGTTCCGGTCGGTACATGATAACCGCCGACCGTGTCCGGTCCGAGCGCGGAACGTTCGACCGTCCAAGCGGGAGGATACAATCGCATCGATTCTTCCAAAACCATTCTGGAATAAGTGAGTGACGCTACATCTTCCAGAGCCGGAGTTCGATCACCGAGAACGTTCTTCGCTTCTTCTTTGAGTTTGGAATAAATTTCCGGATGTTTGGAAAGAAGATGAAACGCCCAAGTCAACGCGTTAGCCGTCGTTTCATGTCCCGCGAGCAAGAGCGTAATCGCTTCGTCGCGGACTTGTTCTAGACTCATCTTTTCTCCGGTTTCTTCATCCTGGATTTCAAGAAGCATACTGATCAGATCATTGGAAGAATTCTTTCTTCTTTGATCGATAAGTTCGTAGATGACCTCGTTCATCGCATCGATCGACTTTAAAAGTCTTCGATTTCCGGGCAAAGGCCAATGAATCGGAGGAGGAAAAACCATCGTCAATCGTTTGGTCAATTCTTCCATCGCGGTTTCCACGTTCTTTGCGATGATTTCGGAATATTCTTTTACGTCCGATCGAAAGAGGGTCTTACCTACGATCGCGAACGTCAACCGCATCATCTCTTCGGAAAGATCGACTCTTACTTTTCCGTTTTGTTCCTTTGTGTCCCATTCTCGAAATAGATTCAGGGTTTCGTCCGCCATAATATGAGTAAATTCTGATATTCTCTGACGGTGAAACGCGGGTTGAATGAGTCTTCTTTGTTTTTTCCAAAAATCCCCTTCCGAGGTCAAAAGCCCTTTTCCCAAAACCCGCTTGAGTTCGAGATAAAATACGCTTTTGTGATAGTTGGAACTGTTTTCCTGAAGAACGTGCCGAACGTCCTCCGGACTTTGAATCATAAAGATTCTCGTTTTACGGATTCCGAATAGAACCACATCCCCGTATTTCTTTTTCATATCCTCGAAGAACCCGATGATATCCCGACGCATTCGAGGCAAATGTCGAAGCGCAAAGAATCCGTACGAACCGGGAGGAGATTTGTGTTTCTGAGGTTTTGAATCGGAGGGGCGACTGGAAGTTAACGCAAACATGGGCTTTCTCCAAGTTTTATTGTATTTCCGGAAAATCCGGATTCCAGCCGAGACACTTTACTACGACGGCATTCGTAAAAAACAGCCGCCTCTATTTTTTAAATGGAGAATTCAAAATTCTCGAATACATTTCGATTCGGTCGGACGGTCCGAAACGAAACGTCCTGTTACACACGTTTTAGGTTCGAACGACGAAAGACCTTCGAACCGATTCACCCATATTATCTGCGATCTAAGGAAGCCTCGATCAAAGTGTCCACATCCAAAGAAACCGGCGCGCCGGTTTGAGGCATTTCCGATTCCTTATAAAAAACGTTGTGAACCTTGGATTCCGCTTCCGCAGTCGTTCCATAGATTTGTTCTTGAACCCAAGACTGAAGTTCGTTGCGTGCGATCGTAGGACCGCTGTTTTCAAAAAACGTCAGCCATACGAAGGAAGTGGAGAAGAATGCGGTTAAGAACGTGATAAACGCAAGTTGAATCATTCTCCAGCGGCGTCTTTTGTAAACCGCGTCGCAGATTTTGGAACTCCAGACCTTGCTACAAAGTCTGTCCGAAATTTCTTTATCGAATCCGTTCGATTTCATACCGAATAAATCCTATCTCTCACTCTATTTGTTATCTACGAAAATCTTTTTCAGCATTTGTTTTCCGCGAAACGCCCGGGACTTTACGGTTCCTTCGGGAATACTCAACTTTTCGGCGATCTGTTGTTCTTTATATCCTTCGCCGACAAGACTCAACACAGATTTATACTTCCATGGAAGCATAGCTAAAAGATCTTTCAATTCAAAATCGGTGAAGCTGGCCGAAGCCGCCTCTTTTTCTTGAATGGAATTATCCAGGATCACTTTTTCTTTCAACTTGCTTGCAAGCGCGGTTTGTCTGGATCTTTTTTGATTCATTCTCAGAGATTCGTTTCTTGCGATCGTATAAAGCCATGTGCTTACGGAAGAATCTCCGCGAAACTTATTCGCTGAAAGACTTTTATACGCGCGGAAATACGTTTCCTGCACGACGTCGTCGATGGAATCGTGGAATTCCTCGAATAGATTCTTCTTAATTGCCGAAAGTACGATATGTTTTGTCGAATCGATCAATTCGGTAAATTCTTTTTGGTCCATTGGTACCTCAGTGTAAAATTCCTTGTAAAGGAAGGATGATTCTCTCCGGAGAAAAAAGATTCACGGGGAATCCGGACTCCGGTGGAGCGGAGGGTGCTTTGATTTTGGATTTTTGGTCCTGAGTTAATACTTTTTCGATAGCAAGACGATGCGAGATTTGATTGATACGAATCTCCGCCGTATATTTTCCGATCTCTACGAGAAGCTTGCGGATCTTCGTTAAATCCACGTTAGACTCCATCAAAAGTCCCTCGAGTTCGATCTCGATGGGAGAAATTTTTTGAAGCCAGCGAAAGTGTTCTTGTTTGTGCTTCTCGTTGATTTTGGAAATTTCATCCAATTGTTTTTCGGAAAGAGCGAATCGTTCTCTGACCGTATCCACGTTTCCGAAAACGAGACCGAAACTTCTCAGCTGACGTATCGGTGCAAGTTGTTTGACGGGCGGAGGATTGGAATCGGTACCGGAACGAAGTCCTATGGTGAGTTCCTGAGAAAAAGTCACCGCCGGCGCCAAGAAGCAACCGGCGACGGTAAGTCTGAGAAATGAATTCAGGAGATTCATGAGGTATTTGCTCATTCGATAAGACCCGCGGCTCAATGGTTTGTTTCCTATTTAGAAAATTTTTCCCCGTTCCGATCCGTTGAAAAGAAAAAAAGGGATTCTCCCTTCAATTCCCGCACGTTAGCCTATCCAAATCTATTCCTGATTTTGACGAATTCGGACGAAACGTTGAACCTAAACTTCTTCAAAAAATCGAAATTTTATACGGGGGCGCTTTTACTTCTGGCGCTTTTAATTGCCGCACCGATCGCAATCGATTTTAGTTTCGAAGAATCGTATCTTCACACGGAAAAATATCAGAATCATCGATCCGCGAGACCGGCGACCGTTGCCGTCGTTCCGGGCGCCTCCGTTTATAAAAACGAACCATCCGCGGTTTTAAAAGACCGTTTGGATTGCGCCTTGGAATTGTATCATCAGGGAAAGGTGAGAAAGATTCTTCTTTCGGGAGACAACGGTTCGATTTATTACAACGAAGTGAAACCGATGCTGCTCTACATTCTTAAGAATCAAGTGAATGAAAGAGACATATTCGTCGATCATGCGGGTTTTCGAACCTTGGATACTTTGGTTCGTGCGAAAGAAATTTTTCAGGTCAAGGATCTGATCTTTGTGAGTCAGAGAATCTATCAGCCTCGGGCCGCGTTTTTGGCGAACAAGATCGGTTTGAAATTTCAGGCGTTCGAATCCGATCGGAGAATTTATACGAGCGGTCCGTTCAGCAGGTTCCGGGAATTTTTTGCGAGAACCTTGGCGTGGGTCGATATGAATTTGTTTAAAACGAATCCGAAATATTTAGGCGATCCGTTTCCGATCGAAGGAAGCGGAATCAAAACTTGGAAAGGTTCGGCGCTTTAGAGTTTTTGAATGTGATGTAGGAGTTCCTACATTGGAAACGGAAATTTTTATCGTTGAGGAATGTGGACTTTTGTGATAAGGAGAATTTTCGGGATTTTTTCCCGCCACCTGTTAAAACTCAGCACCTTCGCTTCCTATGGGGCGCTCATCTCGCTACCCATTGGTACACGTCTCGGATCGTTTCCGTTAAACCGAAGGCAGGTTTCCATCCGAGCGTTCGAAGTTTACTGTTATCCCCGGACAAACGTTTCATCTCCGCGGGACGAAAACGGGAAGAATCCACTTCGACCGGAATTTTTTTTCCCGATTCGGAAATGATCCGATCCAAGACATCCCGAATCACGACTTCCTGACCGGAACAGATATTATAAATTTCTCCGGGCTTTCCCTTCTCCGCGAGAATTCGATACGCACACACAACGTCTCTCACATCCAAAAAATCCCTCGTAGACGAAAGGTCTCCGACTAAGATTTTTCTTTCAGCTTCCGGCTTTTTCAAAGCTTCCAAAACCTGAGAACAAAAATTAGGAATCACGAAATTCAGACTTTGTCTCGGACCGGTGTGATTGAACGGTCTCGCGATCACGACTTCGAGTTCCGGAATCCATCGATGATATTGTAGGCAATAAATTTCTGCGCAAGCCTTGGAGGAAGAATACGGATTCAATGGCGCGGGTAAAATCGATTCTTGCACCGGGAGACAAGACTCGGGGACGTTTCCGTACACGTCGGAAGACGAGATATAAACGAAACGAACTTTCTTTTTTAAGGAACGCAGCGATTCCAAAATATTCAACGTTCCGTGAACGTTGATCTCCAAGGTTTCACCCGGATCTTCCACGGCTCTCGGTACAAAAGGCTGAGCCGCCAAATGAAAAACTGTATCCGGTGAAAAGTCATGAATGATGGAACGGACTTGTTCCGGATTTCGTATGTCGCAAACGGAAGAGCGATAGGATCTAGGAAGAGCAAGATCCGCTTCTATGTCCGGCCCGGGTTGAATTCCGATCCCTAAAAAATCTGTATAGGATTCTTTGAGTTCCTTCAGCAGGTAACCGCCGACGAACCCCGCCGCTCCCGTTATCAAACACTTCATAGAATTCTCGGTTTTCCGTAAAAATACTGTTGTTTTAGAAAATGAATAAAAAACAATCGAATAAAATTCTCTCCCCTTTTGAGCATGGAAGATAAATTTCAGGAACTATTCGAAATCAGAGATTCTCGGATCAACGTCCGCGAAATTATGGAAGAGATCGAATCCAAGCTCAAAAAAAATCCTTCCACAAAAGAAGACATAGAGAAACTCACTCATTGGAAATTTTCCCCTCCTAGTCCGGAAGGATATCGGGATTTTGATCCGGCGGAAATCGCGCATCTTTTTGAAAAGGGAATCGCCCCTCCTAAATTCTCCAATCCGAAACTTTGGTTCGTACGCGGACCTCTCAAATGGCTTTTGATCCGATTCGCGGAATTCTATTCTTTCTTGGACAAAAAACTTTCGGAAAATAGAACGCGCGCGTTTTACAGCGTGTTGCACGAACTCATTTTGATCCGTTCCGAAAACCAGAATCTGAAACGGAAGATGGAATCCTTTTATTCCGAATTTTTAGAATGGAATCAAGCGATCGGAAAGGAAGTTCGACCCGAATTCCTTTGGGCCAACGAAAATCTTTACTCGGAAGGGTTTGTGGAAGAAAGCGAAAACTTTCTTTTGGAATCGATCGATCCTTCCGAAAAAGTTTTGGTATTATCGCCTGGTTGGGGGAAGATTCTAAAGCAGCTTTTAAAACTCGGATCACAGTTCGATTCGGTCACTTGGAACAAAACTTGCGAAGAATTCATTCGCGGTTCGATCACTACGAACATTCAGCTTCAAGAACCCGGAGCGATTCCGAAAAATTGCTCGGTATATTCTAAAATTATAATATCTGAAAATTTATCCATACACCCGCATTGGCTGATCGAAAAAGCGCTTCGTTCCCTGAGTCTGGGAGTCGCTTCCGGAACGGAAATTCGATTCCGTTTTTCCAACGAAAACTCGAATTACCCTTCTCCATTTTTACCGTTGCGACTTACGAAAATACAAGAGCCTTTGATTCGGGATTATCTCAAACAACTCGGTTTTAGAAACATTATAGAAAAAAAATCGGAAGACGGGTTTACCGTCCTCTCGTTTCGAAAATGAAAGTCTATCAGCACGTCACCGAGTTTCGGGACGGTGACGGAATCGGAAACGACATCAAAGGAATTCACTCGGTTTTAGAAAAGATCGGGGTTCCCAATTCCATCGTATGTCTGAAAAATTTCTCGAAAGAAACCTTTCCGATCGAAACGCATCCCGTTCTTTCCCGATTCTCCAAAGACGATATTCATATTTTGAATTACGGCGGTTGCGGTTATCCTCTCGATTGGTTTCGGAATTTACCGGGAAAAAAAATCGTTCGTTATCAGAGTTTTACGCCTGCAATCTACTTTAAGAATTTCGTAAGTTCCGAAATCTACAACACGCTCCAACTCGAAGAAAAACGTTCCCTCTTGGAACTGTATTCCCTCAAAAACGAAACCGATTTGTTTTTGCCTTCTTCGCCGTTCAATGCGAACTTTCTGCAATCCTTGGGAATCATGAATACGCTGGTTCTTCCGATCGTTCGCAAATATTCGATCCGCGATAAAAGCACAAAGGACAAACGGGAATTCACGATCGGATTTATCGGAAGAATTTCACCGAACAAAAAAATGGAAGACCTTTTGAGAATGCTCGAATCGATTTTGAAGTTCAGACAGAACGTACAGCTTTTGATCTGCGGGAGCGTTCCTAAGGTATTCGAAGAATATTATATTTTTCTAAAAAAGATCATTCTCCAGAAACGTTTGATGGGGAACGTCCAAATCCGGCTAAACGCCAACGATACGGAAATGGAAACCTTTTTGAACTCGATGGATTTATACGTTTGTATGAGCGAACATGAAGGATTCAACATTCCCGTTCTGGAAGCGTTCGGCGCCGGCATTCCGGTAATTTCGTATCACGCGGGCGCAACCCCGGAAACGATGAAAACGGGCGGCGTCTTGTTCAAAGACAAATCGGCATTGGCGATGGATGTGCTCGCGGGACTCGTGGACAATCTTCTCGAAAACAAAACGCTCCGCGAACGAATTTCGGAAAACGAAAAGGAAATCATCGGAGAATACAATTCCTTTCCGTTCGAAGCTCTTTTTCGAGAGAAGGTTCTTGCATGAGACAGGTCCAACAGTTTTCCGCGGGTTTTAATCCGGGCGACGCGATCAGCAACGAGATGCAGGAAATCCGCAACTACTTAAAGGATTTGGAATATAAAGGAGACATTTATTCGGAAAACATCGGCGCGTCGAAATTTCCGTTCGTAAAAAAATACAAAACATACGACAAATCCTCGAAGGACATCTTGTTTTATCATCATTCGATTCATTCGGGGGTTTTTGAATTTTTGAGAACCTTTCGTTCCCCGAGAATTCTCATTTATCATAACGTGACTCCGCATCATTTCTTCGAGTCGTACGATCTCAAGATGAGTTATCTTTTGAAAAAGGGACGTGAAGAATTGAGGGAGATGAAGGATAGATTCGATCTCGTCTTTGCGGTCTCCAAATTCAATCAGCAGGAGCTGGAAGAATTAGGTTTTCAGAATGTGCAGATTCTTCCGATCACATATCAGTTGTCCGAGAACTTTTCCAAGATCTCCAAAACGGATTCGGAAATCAAAAAAATTCTTTTTGTGGGAAGAATCACTCCGAACAAAAGGCAAGACGATTTGATTCGTCTTGCCTACGCGTATAAATCGATGATCGGGGATAAGTTCCAATTTTATCTCGCAGGTTTTAGTTCGAGAGAATTGTATCTGTATCGCGAAGAACTGGAACGCATGTTGGATTTTTACGATCTTCGTCAAAACGTTTTGATCACCGGTTTTCTTTCCGATGCGGAACTCAACAATCTATATCAGGAAGCGGACGCTTTCGTTTCGATGAGCGAACACGAAGGTTTTTGCGTTCCTTTGATCGAAGCGATGGTCCATCGAATTCCCATTCTCGCGTACGCCGGAGGCGCGGTTCCCGAAACGTTAAACGAAGCCGGCGTTCTTTTTCACGAAAAAAAATTTCCGGATCTCGCGATTCTTTTGAATAAGATTTTGACCGATTCTTCCTTTAAGGATCAAATTCTGAAAGGACAGGATTTGCGTCTTGAAGAATTCAAAAAGACGGATTCGAAATCCGTTCTCAGGAAAACGATTGAAGCCCTCTCTTAAAAAAATCGCGGTCGTATCTCCGATTTTTTCGGACAAGGTTTCCGGAGGATCGGAAAAACTCATCTTTCAGTTCGTTGAACTTCTTGCCTCCGAATTCGAAATCACTGTCTTAACGACTCGCAGCTTGGATTATATCACTTGGAAAAATTCGATTTCGATTCAAGGAAAGAATTTTTTCCAGGAAGCAAACAACTCCGCCAAACCGATTTTGATCGAAGAAAGAAATTCTTCCTTAGGCGGCAAATACAACGTTCTACAATTTACCGTTGAAAAACAAAGAAACATAGATAAGTTCAACAAGCTTTCGAAAAAGATTTTGGAGGAACCTTCCCTTCAGAATAAGGAGAACGTTCAATATTGGCTCGAAGAGCAAGGCCCTTACGTTCCCGAGCTGATTCAATTCATCGAAACGAGAAAAAGCGAGTTCGACGTTTTTTTCTTCGTGAGTTATCTTTATTATCCTCTGGTTTTTGGAACTCCTTTGGTTGCCGAAAAGTCGATCGTCGTTCCTACGTTTCACGACGAAGCTCCGGCGTATCTTCCTGTATATAAGGAAGTTCTAACGGATCAGAGTTCGTATTCGTTTAATACTCCGGAAGAATTGGAAGTGTTTCGAAACATTCTCGGATTTAAGCCGAGTATCTATTCGATTACGGGAATGAACCTCGATCTAAGTCGTTATACGGACATTGCAAAATCGAATGTTCCCGAACGTTCCGGAATCTCCGGATCGAATCCAATGTCGTCGAAAGAAAAAGAACAAGTCCGTACCAAAGCCGTTTCGCAAAAGGGAGAAGCAACGACCTCCGAAAAAGCTCCGTTTCTTCTCTACGTGGGCCGCGTGGATCAGGGAAAAGGTTTTTTGGAAATGGCGGAATGGTTCGCGGAATGGAAAAAGAACACGGAACTTCCGCACAAACTTAAGATCGTAGGAAAGATCGCTTCCAAAATTCCGAATCGAATTTTAGAAAATCAGAATATAGAATTTCTCGGTTTTGTGGAAGAACAAGTAAAACTCGACCTTCTGGAACGTTGTGTTTGCCTGATTAACTCCTCCCCGTTGGAAAGTTTTTCGATCGTTTTGATGGAAGCTTGGCTGAAAGAAAAACCGGTTTTGGTAAACGGAAAATCGGACGTTCTAAAAGGCCATTGCCTTCGAAGCAACGGAGGTCTTTTTTATTCCGATCAAAAGAGCTTTTTCGCGACCTTGGATTATATTCTAAATCATCCCGATGAATCGATGATTCTCGGTAAAAACGGTAAGAGATACGTGGAGCTGAATTTCAACGCCGATACGGTTAAAGAAAAGTTACTGCGGTTGATCGAAAAGACGATTCAGAAAAAATACGTCGGGATTTGAAATCGTTCGATCCGTAGGCTTCCAAAAACCCGAAACGGAACAATTCGCTTAACAAAATGGAAAACGGCCGAAGTCAAAGATCGAGTCTCATCCTTCTACTAAAAACAATCGAAAACTCAGCGAAACGTCTTAAACTCGGATCTCACTATCTCACTCCCTACGGGTCGTTCGATAGGTCGTTCGATAGGTCGCAATAACTCAGCGAAACGCTTTCGCGGCAAAAACTCAGCAAATTGCTCCCTATGGGTCGCAATTCATGTAGGAATTCTCAGATATTCCTGCATTCCTTCCATCATCTTTTCGTGAAGTAGCGTGTTGCTTGCAACAACATTCGGAATGTACGGAGTAAACGTGTTCCCGTCATACGTGGACATTTTTCCGCCCGCTTCGGTAAGAATGATCGAAGGAGCCGCCATGTCCCAAGGTTTTAAACCTTCTTCCCAAAACGCGTCGAACCTTCCTTCCGCGACCCAACAAAGATCCAAACCGGCCGCACCCGTTCTTCGAACTCCTCTTGTCTTCAATAAAAAGTTTCTGTAATAGAACATCAATCGATCGATTTTCTTTTCGCGATCGTATGGAAATCCAGTCGAAAGCAGGGATTGTTTCAGCTCCTTCGTTTTAGAAACGGAGATCTTTTTTTGATTCTTAAACGCTCCGTGGTTTTTTCGAGCGTGATAGATTTCGTTCATACCCGGAAGAGGAACGATTCCCATCACAACTTCTCCGCTTTCCTGATTTTCCAATCCGATGCAAGCGCAGTACAACGGAAGTCTGTGAGAATAATTTACGGTCCCGTCCAAAGGATCGATGATCCATTTAAAAATCGAACTTCCTTTTTTGTCCGTTCCTTCTTCGCCGAGAATACCGTCGGTCGGAAACATTCGATCGATTTCGGAAATGATTCTTTCTTCCGAACCCTTGTCCGCTTTTGTAACGAGATCAATTTCTCCTTTGTAACCGATATCGAGATCGTTTTCTTCCTGAGTGGACGCTAAAAATTCCATGACCTTCGGAACGAAGTTCAGGAAATGTTCGTATCTGATTTTGATTTCGTTGTCTAAGCTCATTCGTTCTCCAGAAATTTTCTCGCCTTATCTCTATGTTCTTCGCGGATCGCGGATTGAACACTTGCCAGTACCGCCGCAATCACTCCCGCGTCATCCAGAAATCCGGCGCCGGGAATAAAATCCGGAACCGCATCCAACGGGGAAATAAAATAAGCCAACGCGCCGGCAATCACGAGTTTGGTTCTTAAGGGGGTTTCGGGATCCATCATGGAATAATAAAGCGCGATCAGATCCTCCGTAAACGGAATCTTGGATACGACCGATTTCAGCTTCGGCCAAAATTCTCTTTTTACCTTTTCGATCAAATCCATGAAAGACTCCTTTTCTTTCGTTTCGATGATTTCTCTCTTGTCCCAGATTCTATGTTCCGGTATCAAGAAAGAAAGATGATTTTTATTTCCGTCGCGCTTTTCCCGGAAGCAAAACCTTGGATCGAAACTCTAGGTTTGAAAATTCTTCGGGACCAAATACCGTTTCCGGTCTATCAAAACGAGAACTACGCTCTCGTCGTTTCCGGAACGGGAAAAATTCATTCCGCGATGTCGGTCACATATTTATTAAACGAATTCAAAACTTCAATCCGAGAAACTTCTTGGATCTTAAATCTGGGAATCTGCGGCGCCCCGAAGCAGTTGTCCGAAATCGGAGAATCGTTTTTGATCCATAAGATCACCGATCAAGGATCGGGAAAGAACGTTTATCCCGATATTCTTTTTCGACATTCCATCCCGGAATCCTCCTTGATTACCGTGGATCGGCCGGTTTTCGAAAATGAGACGAAGGAACTCCCGAATACGTTAGTCGATATGGAAGCGTTCGGTTTTTTTCAAGCCGCACGAAAATTCCTGACCGGAGATAAAATCCGAATCGTAAAAACCGTTTCCGATCACTTTACAAAATTTGAATCTTTCAAAGAACTTGCGGTTACGGATCGAATTTCGAAATTGATCGCGGAATCGATCCCGAAGGTTCAAACGATTCTTTCCATTCCGGTTTACGCAAGCGAAGAAGTCCGTTTACAACCGGAAGAGAATTTCGCATTCAACGAAATCAGCGACATGCTTCGTTTATCCGAAACGGAGGCGATTCAGTTGAAAAATTGGATGATCGGCTATAAAATTAGGACCGGTAATTCCTGCGAACCGGGACTCGCTTTTTTGAAAAACACGAACGGGATTTTAGATGCGGACCAAACGCGGGTCAAAACGAGAGAAGAAGGAAAGAAGGGACTGAATGCACTCCGAAAATTTTATCAGTTCTAAACGATTCTCTCATATCTATGTGGAAGAATCCGCAAAGAATCATCCGAGGACGTCGGAAATTCTTTCCAAGTTTCCGGATTCGAATGTGATCCTCGTCGATTCTTACAAAGAAGTGTTCAATCCTTCCGCACAGAATTTTCAGGCTCAAAAAAGAAGTCCGAAACTGATTCTGGCAAAGCGCAAGGAACAGTTTTTATATTCCGGATCGGGAGTGGCACCGGACTTCGGTTATCAATTCTTTTATTACAACGCGCTCGTGTTGAATTGTCTTTATAACTGTTCCTATTGTTATCTTCAGGGAATGTATTCTTCCGCGAATCTGGTCGTCTTCGTAAACAACGAGGAATACATCCAAGAAACCAAGGAACAGCTCAAACTTTCCAAACCGTTGTACCTCTGTATTTCGTACGATACGGATCTTTTAGCGCTCGAAAACACATTAGGATATTGTAAAGAATGGATTTCGTTCGCCGAAACGGAACCGGATCTGATCGTGGAAATCCGAACCAAAAGCGCCAACTTCAAATCGATCGCCGATCTAAAACCCCCTCCCAACGTAATTCTTGCTTGGACGCTTTCCCCCGATTTTGTCGTCGCCGAACACGAACCGCTGACTCCGAGACTTTCATCCCGTCTGAAAAATATAAAAGAAGCGTTGAATGCGGGTTGGCAAGTGAGACTTTGCCTGGATCCGATCTTAAACGTTCCGAATTGGCGCGAGATTTATCCCGATTTCGTTCGAAAAATCTTTGCGGAAATTCCCGGAGAGAAACTGAGAGAAGTCAGTTTGGGCGTATTTCGGATGAACTCGGATTACTTTAAGAATTCCAAAAAGAGAAGACCCGATTCTTATCTATTTTATCTTCCGATGGATAACCGCGCCGGCGTAAAATCCTATCCGGAAGAATTGGAAAGGGAAATGTTTTCGATCGTCGAAAAAGAATTGGAATCATTTGTACCTCGGGAAAAAATTCACAGACTGGTTGCAAGCGAGATGGAATCGAAATGAAAACCGATAAAGCACCTAACGGATCTTTGGCGATCGTAACCGGCTCATCCAAAGGAATCGGAAAATCGATCGCCGAATTTCTAATCTCTCAAGGTTATAAAGTCGTCGGAATCGCGAGAACAGAACCGGATTCTTCCGTGTTGAAAGAATCGAAGCTTTATCGTCACCTAAGATTGGATCTTTCGGATACGAAAAAAATCGAATTCGAATTATTGAATGTTTTAAAAGAGGAACCGCCCCTGAAAATTCTTGTGAACAACGCCGGTCTGGGAAACTTTGCTCCTCACGAAGAGATCGCCTATCGGGAATTGGAAGAAATGCTCGTCGTAAATTTCGTTTCCCCGGTTTTAATCGCCAAACTGCTCTTACGCGATTTAAAGAAAAATCAAGGATGGATTTTTCAGATCCATTCCATCGCCGCATTGAAAGAATCCGTGCGGGGAGCGGCCTACGCCGGAACCAAGGCCGGCCTTCGTCATTTCGGTTTAAATTTATTCGAGGAAATCCGTAAGGCGGGGGTCAAAATGATCAGCATCAATCCGGATATTGCGGACACGGATTTTTACGATCGTTTGGATTTTGAAAAGGACAATGATCCGAATTCGTATCTGAACGTTTCCGAAATTCTCAGTGCGTTCGAATACGCGCTTTCCGGTCCGGTAAATTTAGGTTTTACGGAAATCACGATTCGTCCTCAGTTTCATAAGGTTGTCAAGAAACCGTTTATTCGGAAGAATAAAAATTGATCTTTACAATCAAGTTTGCAATCGAGAATAAAAAGAAGATATAATAATTCGACGCGGCCACTCACTTTGTTCGTTGAACTCAGCGCCGCGCTTTCACGCGGCAGGGATGGAGGCGGAGTCAATAAATTGCCTCCGATCAAAGGCGAAGTTTTTCGAGCCGACTTTGCAATTTATTGACTGGAGCCGAGAGCCCGGTTTCGGAGAAACAAATTCGATTTGATTTTCAAAATCCGACGAAACAATGTACGATCGAAAATTTTCCTCCGAAAGCCGCCCTGAAAATCATTTCGAAGCGGTCTTATGATTAAAACGATTTTATTCGGGAGAAGAAGTCTTTGACGCCAGATGAACTCAACGTTGCTCTTGTACAATGCGATCTTTCTTGGGAAAACCAAGACGCGAACTACGACCACGTTCGAATGCTGATCCATTCTACGCTTGAAAAAAATAGAAATGAAAAATCGGATTTGATTCTTCTTCCCGAAACCTTCGCGACCGGATTTACGATGAGATCGGAAAGAATTGCGGAATCAAACGAAGGGCCCACCGAAACCTTTCTCCGAGAAATCGCAAAAAACGCGAATTCCTATATTTCCGCCGGTTGGATTCAAAAAAACCCCGAAGGGAAACCGTTCAACACGGTCAGCGTGATCGCTCCAAGCGGAGAAATCGTATTACGTTATTCTAAAATTCATCCGTTTACGTTCGGAGGAGAGGACCGTCACTACAGCTCCGGCTCCGAAATCGTGAGTTACGATCTGAACGGTTTCAGAATCACTCCGTTTATCTGTTATGATATTCGTTTTCCGGAAATCTTCCGTAGGGTCGCCGGTGATACGGACATTTTTACCGTTCACGCGAATTGGCCGATTCCTCGTATCCATCATTGGGAATTGATTTTGAAAACGAGAGCGATCGAAAACCAAGCCTACGTTTTCGGCGTAAATCGAATCGGAATCGCCGGTTACAACAAAAGCGTTCATCACAACGGGCATTCTCTCGCAATTTCGCCTAACGGAGATTTTGCGGATGCCGGAGAAGAAACGGAAACGATTCTTTTTTACAAGGCTCGGAAGAAAACGATTCTGGATTACAGAGAACACTTTCCCGTTTTACCGGACCGCAAGGATCAGAGTAAAATTCGACTTAGAATAGCGGAGCATTCTTCTCAAACCTGAGAAACCGTTCGGTCAAGGGCAGATCGGCTTCGATCTTTTCCCCCGTAAACGGATCTTTGAATTTGAGATGGTAGGAAATTAACTGCAATCCGTAGGATTCGTACTGAGAACCGGCTCTTGAATACAACAAGTCCCCGACTACCGGACATCTTTGACTTTGAAAGTGAATCCGGATCTGGTGTGTACGTCCGGTTTCCAATCCGATATCCACGAAACTGAATTTTCTTCCGGAACGCGAATTGATGTACTTTAGAACTTTGTAATGAGTTATCGACCGTCTTCCTTTGGGTGAAATCGTCATCTTCAACCGCTCGACCGGATGTCTTGCGATCGGAAGGTCGATGGTTCCCTCTTCTTCAGGAGGATGTCCTTGGACCCAAGCGTAGTATTTCTTTTCGATTTCTCTCTTTCGGAAAAGCTCGGAAAGTTTTCCGTGGGCTCGGTCGTTTTTTGCGATAAGAATCAATCCTTCCGTTGGCTTGTCCAAGCGGTGTACGATCCCCGGTCGCGCTTCTCCCCCAGCCTTGGACAATTCCTTAAAGTGATAAAGCAGTCCGTTTACCAAACTTGGGGAGCGATCTCCCGGTCCGCTGTGGCTCGCAATTCCCGGCGGTTTGTGGATGATGAGAAAATTCTCCCTTTCTAAAATTACGGGCAACGCCATCGGGATCGGTTCGAGATTGAGAGGAGGCCTTGGGGGAATGGAAAGGAAATACTGCTCGCCGGTTTTGACCTTCCAGGAACTCTTATCGTGAATTTTTTGATCCTGATTGCGGACATAGCCGGACTCGATCCATTTTTGGATGGATGCACGGGATACTTCGTCCCCAAAAGAAAATTTCAGGAACCGATCCAATCGATTTCCGGAGAATTCTTCAGCGACCTCTGCTTTTAGTTCTAAGTTCATTGAAATTGAGAAAAGGATTCCAGATTTTTACTTCACGCGTTTTTAGCACTCTAAAAAAACAGTTTCCATTTTCCTTCCTAAGCCTTATCATGACACACTGAAACCAATACCCCTTAGATCTAAGGAAGGAAAGACACATGGTCAAAAAGATTTTGAATCTGATTCTGCTCGGTGCAATTGCATTTTCATTCACTCTTTGCTCCTCCGCTGAAAAAAAAGAGGAATCTGCCGCTCCTGAGCCATCCCAACAAGAGCAAGGCGCTGCAGCCAACAGAAGCGTTGATGCCAATTCTCCGGAAGCAATCGCAGACTCTCTGAACGAAAAACTGAAAGATTTCAGATATCCGGACGGTTTAACTCGTCCAGGGTTCAGCTACAAAAAAGCGGACGTGAACGCGGGAGATTTCAGCGAGTGGTCTAAAGTGAATGCTCCAGTGATTAAAGAAGGTCTTGGAAAACTTCCTGATAGCTACGCTCTCGAAATCACAGGACATACCGATGCGATCGGTCCTGAACAAGCGGAAGGAGATAAAAAAGGAAATATTTTTTACTCCGAACTTCGTGCAAACGCAGTTAAACAAGCTCTGATTAAACAAGGAATTCCTGCAAACCGTATCGTTACAAAAGGTGCCGGTTCTTCCGAGCCTGTTTCCGGTTTGGACGCAAAAGACGCTAAAAACAGAAGAGTTACCTTCCGTTTCGCGACTTCCGCTCCACAACAATAATTCAATCAATCAGAAATCTGATTCAAAAGGGGCGATGAGAAATCATCGCCTTTTTATTTGTTAAAGAATGAAGCATTAGATTTTTCTAAATCTTCATAATGAAAGCGGATTCTTTTTTCAATTCTCGCAATCCCGCTGAGTTTTTCTACGATCAACGTGATAATAAACTCGATATTTACAATCGACTGTGTCATTCGTAAAATTCGTTTCATGCATCCCTATCAGGATGTAGGAATTCTACTCACTTTGATTCTTGTTCTTTTTTCCGATCTTCCAAAAAAAACTCCCTTCCATGTTGGAAGACGCAATCCCTGATAGTTTAACCATCGGCGATTTCTTCAAAAGGTGGAAAATTTATAATGATCGCTTCCGATTCTGAATAAAGAACGTTTACGTGTTTTCGCATTATTCTCGATTTAAGAAACAACCATACTGCCTCAAATTTTCTCGAGATACAATGCGCTTGGAACTCCAAGATCGAATAGAAAATCCAATTCGTATTGAATCATGTGACCGTAAGGATCGATATATCGAGGTCCGACTCCGTACGGATCCGAGGCTTTTAAAAATTTCTTCCCATCGCCCGTAGTTACGATTCCGATGCCTCGGATGATATGTCCCTTTTTCGTAAGATAGGTTCCAAGGCCGCAAGGATACTTTCCGTTTTCAAAATATTCGCAAAGTTCGTTTTTATTTCCTTTTCGTTTTACGATTCGAAAGGGAATTTCGTTCGTTTCCATCAGAAGATTGAAATGTTCGGCGTGATCCGCCGAATCGTATACATTCCTTCCGTTTTTGATTACCCAATCTTCGAGGAGCGCGTAATAGTTGTAAGTCGTGAGATGGATAAAATCGGGAATCCGGTATGTCAAACCAATATATATTATAAAATCTTGAAATACATTCCCCATACATTGTTGGTAATCCCGTAAAAACAAACGCGGAGTGATTTGATCGTTTCGTTGGGGATTCCAAGGCGCGATCGGATAAGAAATATGGGCGATCATTATTTTTCTCCTTCGTTTAACAAACGAGGCGAAGAATCCGTTTCGAAAACGATTTCGTTAAGGACGAAAATTCCCCTTACTCCGATCGAACATATCAAGAATCCGAATATTAAAATTGCATAAACTTTCGTTTTGAATTCGAGGATATTCCACCAGAGCAGCAGAGAATTCATAACTGCCTGCTCCCCGAGACCGACTTAGCGGAGGAACTTGTTTCTTTGGATGCTTGAAACGAATTCAGAACATCCTCCAGGATTCTTTTTTTGGAATGAACGTTCTCGTTGATTCGTTTTCCTAAGTAAAGACTTCCCATTGCTCCGTAAAAAAGAATCAACCATTGTATGAGATCCATGTGAAGCGGCCTCAAAGAATCGGGCGAAACGATCGATAATACGGACAAAGCGGTTAAATACGAGATCGCAAGTAAAAATACGATCCAGGTACGAAGAGTCGTATCGGAAGGTTTTCCGGTTCGATCGTCCTGAAATAAGAATTTCATTCGGACCTCCTTCCTCTGGAAGAAGTAAGTTTAATCAAGTCCTTGACATCGGCTTTGATTTCGGACAAGTCCTTCGCAATCGACGCCATCTCCGTCTCTATTTTCACGATGCGGATCTCGTGATCCTTATACATCGTGTTGTATTGAATTGCGCCCGAAATTACAAAACATAGTATGACAAGAAAATCCTTGATTCCGAGCTTGATCTGACTTATTTTTGAACTCTCCATTCTTCCCCGCAAAAAAAGACCCGCACTGTGGCGGGCTAAATGACTACTCAATCGCTTCCGATTGTAAACAGAGAATAACACGGGTTCGTCTCAAGACCAAGAACCGAATCGGATCCTACCGGTCGATTCTGCCTCTAATTCAACGAACATTGAACGTTAGTCGTCATTGACTAGAAAGAATCAATAAATCTGTTTTTTCGTTTTACGGGAGAGAACGATCTTTTCCAAATCGGAGATCATGAATCTTCTAACTCGAGGACTCCACTCAATGAACGGAATTTCGTGATCGATCACGTATTGATTGAACGTCCGTACGGAAAGATTCAAGTAACTTGCGGCTTCCTTCGTTTTTAAAATTCGTGTTTTATCGTTTTTTGTGGGCGATTCTCTATCGTCACAATTCGGCCTTTCGTCGACCGAAACGGAAGGCTGAACGTTTTTCAGCAAAGAACCTTTTCTTGTGTGACCTTTGATTGTAGACATAGAAACCGGATTGAGAAGTATATGCGTTTTTTGTCAAGTCCCTTTTCGAACTTAAACCGTTAGGCGGGATTACTCCCGCCAACTTTGAATAAGGAAAGTTTGTCCATTTAAAATAGATTCAACGATTCAAAGTTATCGTTTATATCCGGAAGAACATAATGAATTACGAATGTTTTAATTTTAATCAAAGAAATATTCCCTAATTGAGCGAGGTGAGATGCATTGTTAACTGCGGAAGTTAGATCGGGATTCTTTCCTTACTTCATAAAAAGTCGAGGGTGAATGATATATTCTTTTCGTGAAAATTCTCCTTTCTGCTTTTTTCTTCCGGTTTTATAAAAACGTTTTTGAAACGATGCTTATGAAAGGATGAAAAGGAAAACAATGAGACATATCGAAATTATTGTCATTTCACTTCCTTCTTATCCTCATTTCGTAACGATTGTGAAAATCAAAATTTGCTCGGACAAAAAACCGACACACGTTCTGATTTAGGATGGATTTTGTCGGGGGTAAAAAATATACTAAACATATATATAGCTATTTTGTTGGAGCAAGAATTTGGAGACTTCGGAAGAATTACGCGAATCGCTTTATTGGAAAGTGGAGGGGGCTTTGAAAAAGTTCGAATCCGATTTTCAATTTTCTCCCGAACCGATTCAGGTTCTCAGACATACATACGCGCAGGAAATCGTAAAACTCGTTTTCGAATCTTTGGAAAATCGATAATCACTTCTTCTTTCGAAACTTTTCTATAACAACGCTCAACGCTTCCAGTTCAACGTCAGGAACTTCCAAAAGACTTTCCACTAACGCTTCCATTTGAGGACGATTTCGAATCTTTCTCAATAAAGTTCGATAACGATCCGTTTCAGAGTCGCTCTTCGCTTCTGCTGCGCTGATCAACATATCACCTTCACCTGAAATCAGCCAAAGAGGATTTACGTTGTGAACGGTTCTTAAACGAAGAATGGACTCTTGAGAAAAACTTTTCGCCCGTTCGTTGATGAGATCGCTGATAAACGCAGGTTTTAAATCGATCGATCTCGCGAATTCAGCTTGGGAAATCCCCAAAGTTTCGATGAGCCTCTTTAAACGATCCGGAAATTTTTTGTCGGCTTTATACATTTTAATCGTATTTTATGGTTGACATTTATACATTTTTAGCGTATGGTCATTTTTGGCGGGACACACCCCGCCGAAATCAAAGTCGATCTCGCGTCCGAACTCGATTTTGCGCACCACCCAAGGGTCGCAAACGGAAGCGAAATCGCAATCACAAAAAGGAGGTCCCGATGATCATCATCAACGGAGACGAGTGTAAGGATTTCATCTGTATTACGCTGCGCATGAAGACTCTTGCGAAATTCGCCAGAGAAGCGGACGTAAACTATGATTATCTTTCTAAAAGTTTAAACGGACAACATTCCTATACGGAAATCAGAGAAGCATTCAAAAAATGGAATATTCCGTACAAGATGGACCGCATTCCTCGGTCCTATTCAAAACGAAGAAGCAGGAGAGCCGCGTGATGAAATCAGTAAATTCAACGGCAATCGCTGAGAAAAATCCGATCGCAAACAGAAACAACCTGGACCCGATCGTTCTTTCCGACATCGAAGAAAAGATGATCGTTCAAATCGCGGAATACGTTAAGGAACAATTTCCCACTTTCGATTGGAGATGGGACGATCACAGCGAAATGCACGATAAGGCGGTCACTTCCCTTTTTCTTGTGAAAAACGACATCGCACAAATCTGCGAAAAGAACCCGAATAAGATTCAGGAGTTTATCAGAATTCTTGAATATATTTTGGAGGAGGAATTCGAAGAATGACGACCCTTCGTAATCCGAAACTTAGACCCGCGTCGACTCAGAAAAACGAACAACCTAATGGGAGAATTATGAATATGCAAACCGATTCCTGCGCACAGTGCAATCAGAAAGAAGCCATGAAACAGACCGATCTTTGCGAGGATTGTCTGATCCGAACCTTTAAAGCATTGATTCCTATTTCGGACAGGATTCTTTCCTTATACGCAAACGACTCACGTTCGCAGATTCAAAGCGAACACCAAGGCGCGGCATAAACGGTAAAATCAGGAACAGCGATGAAAACAACAACGGCAAAAGCAAACAAAAAGACTTTCTCCCAAAAGAAGAAAAAAACCAGAGCGTCCGTTCCGAAAATTCCTTCGGTATCGATCCTCTCTTATTCGACCAACGGAATCACCGTAGAAATGAATCCACAAAATTCGAAATCGTCTAACTAGGAGGAACGATGCCTAAAGCTAAGAATTCGCTTAACAAAACAATCTTAGTCGATCTACCGGATAATCGTTATCGCAATCTTGCCGAAATCGCTCAGGCAATTCAGCAACTCGGCGAAACCAAGCGGGAAAGAGAACGAATCAAAAGTAGAACGGACGACGAGATCGCCAAACTTCAGTTAGACCTTCAAGATCAAATGTTTCCGTTCGATCTAAAAATCCAACATATCGCATCTGGAATCAAATTCTTCGTGGATCATCATAAGACAGAACTGTTTCCGGATCCCGAATATAGAACGTGTAAATTCGCAACGGGATCTTTGAAACTCAGAAGAGTCCCTCCTTCCGTAAAAACGAGAGGAACCGCAAAACTTTTCGAAAGGATTTTAAGTGAAAACGGTTTACTTGAAAAGTTCAGCAACCTGATTGCGAAGTTGAGCAACGTTTATCTCAGGGTTAAATTGGAGTTGAACAAAGAGCAAATTCTCGCGGAGCCGTTAAGAGCGATGCAAAAGATCGGAATCGAATTCAACGAAGAAGCGGAACGTCTCTACATCGCTCCGAACGAAACAGAACTTGAAATCGAAGCGGACGAGGAAAGCGTCGCTTAAATGGCGATTCAGCTCCACGATTTTCGGTTCCTAAAAAGAAAGGAGATGCAAATCGCCAAAAACGGAGCAAATCCGCACAACGCATTCAAGAAATCGGATATAAGGAGGGAATAAAATGGATCAAATCGTATATAGAAATCTTAAAAATTATAAATATCAACTCGTCAGATCTTATAGTTACGAAACCGGAATCAAAACGAACAGAGCGCTTCGGATCGGAAGCAAAAACGAAAAGGTTTTCGTGGATATGAATTCGGATGGTTTGCTGCGGATAGAGGCAGGATACGCTTGGGACGGACCCAGCGGCCCGACGTTCGATACAAAAACGTTTATGCGAGGTTCTTTGTTGCACGACGCTCTTTATCAGCTTATGCGAGAAGAGAAGCTGGATCGAAAAGAATTCCGCGAAGCAGCGGACAGATTATTGGAAAGGATCTGTTTGGAAGACGGGATGAATTCTATACGAGCGGCTTATGTATATCGGTTCGTTCGTTGGTTCGGAGAATCTTCAGCGTTTCCGAAGGATGAAACAAAAGAATGGGAGGTGGCGCCTTGAAAGCATCGGACATTTTTCTTTTGGTTTTCGAATACACCGCTTTTTGGAGTTTCTTTATTTGGTTTTTAATCGGAGCGACGACCGCCGCACTATGGTATTTCCTTCGACTTTTATTCAAATCGAAAAACGACGAGGATCAAAATCGCTGAGAGCAAAAACAATGCAGATCGCGTCCAAATTCAATAAAACATTAGAAAAACAGAATTCTCTAAAATACAAGATTGTGATTCCAGGAAATCAAAATCTTGCTGCGTATCTTATCCAATAAAAAAGGGGCCGTTCAGCCCCTTTTTTTCTTAATCCACCGAAGGGTGGATCATTTTTTCCGGCAGAACCCACTGATCGAACTGTTCGCTCGTTAAGAGCCCCAACTCGATCCCGGATTCTTTCAGGGTCGTTCCTTTTTTATGCGCGTTCTTTGCGATCTTAGCCGCGTTATCATATCCGATATGAGGATTCAAAGCGGTAACGAGCATCAAAGAATTATTCAAGTGTTCGTTGAGCTTTTCCTTGTTCGGCGTAATTCCGCGAGCGCAGTGTTCTTCGAAGGAAACGCAGGAATCTGATAAAAGTCGGATGGAGTTCAAAACATTGTGGATAATCAACGGTTTAAAAACGTTCAACTCGAAGTTTCCGGACGCACCACCGATGTTCACAGCGACGTCGTTTGCGATCACTTGCGCCGCAACCATCGTCATCTGTTCGGATTGAGTAGGGTTGACCTTCCCCGGCATGATGGAGGAACCCGGTTCGTTTTCAGGAATGCTGATTTCGCCGATTCCGCAACGTGGACCGGAAGATAACCAACGCACGTCGTTTGCGATCTTCATCAAAGAAACCGCAATCGTTTTCAAAACACCGCTTGTCTCGACGAGAGAATCGTGAGCGGCAAGCGCCTCGAATTTATTTTCGGCGCTCACGAACGGAAGCCCCGTTTCCTTTGAGATCTGAGCGGCCGATTTAACGGCAAATTCAGGATGCGTATTCAACCCGGTTCCAACAGCAGTTCCGCCTAACGCAAGTCTATAAACCGCCGGAAGAACCGCCTTTACTCTTGCGATATTGTAATCAAGCTGCTGCACATAACCGGAAAATTCCTGACCCAGCGTCAAAGGAGTGGCGTCTTGAAGATGAGTTCTTCCGATTTTTATAATATTCTGAAATTCATCCGTTTTCTTTTTAAGAGTATCTCTGAGTTGAGTCAGAGCCGGAATGAGTTTTTGATTGAGCTGCTCCGCGGCTGCGATATGCATCGCGGTCGGGAAGGTGTCATTGGAGGATTGAGCTTTGTTCACGTCGTCGTTCGGGTGAATCGGCTTCTTGGAACCTTTGACTCCGCCCGCGATTTCGATGGCGCGGTTGGAAATGACCTCGTTTGAATTCATGTTCGTCTGTGTGCCCGAACCGGTCTGCCAAACCGAAAGAGGAAAGTGTTCGTCCAGTTTTCCGGAAATCACTTCGTCCGCCGATTGGACGATCAGCTTCTTCTTATCTTCGCTTAACAATCCCAGTTCGGCGTTTACGATCGCCGCCGATTTTTTCAAGATTCCCAAGGCGCGGATCATTTCTCTTGGAAAACGATCGTTACCGATATGAAAGTGATGTAAGGAGCGTTCGGTCTGCGCGCCCCAATATTTTGAATCGTCTACGGCGATTTCGCCCATTGAATCCGTTTCGATTCTGGTTTTCATGAATCCTCCGAAAGGTGTTGGTTGATTAAAAATTATATTCTCCAAAGAGAAAACGGAATTTTATGAAATTCTAATATGATTAGAATCGAAAAAATTCTTATTCGTTTTGGAATCTTCTCAGAGTGTCCGCAAGAGCGGAGAACTCTGGTTTTTTTGCGGAAACATTGTCGAGATAATCCAGCGTGGTTTGGATCCAACTCGGGTCGGATTCCAATTCTCTTCGTATAAAAACGTGTCGCACCTGGTTCATCGCTCGGATTTCCAGATATCTCCGCTTCTGGTCATAGTATATGAGGTCGGCCACTTTGTCTTTTCCGAATTCGGGGGAAGAAACGGCGACGACGACTTCGTCGAGCCAAATCAATCCGTTGTTTTTTCGGTCCACATAATCGATCGCCTTTTGAACCCGGGCAGGAACGATCATTTCCTTTTCTTTCGGTCCGACAATCACTCCTAAAGACATTTTCTTTTTCGGTTTAACGGTTTCGAAAGCGGATGGATCGGAATCCGAATTTTTAGTTTCTTTTCTAACTTGGCCCCTGTTCGGGATTTCTTTTTCTTTCGGAGTCAATTTGATTCCGAATAAACTGAGAATGAATTCGATGAGCCTTTCGATGATCGACTTCGAAGCGCGCTCGGACCGAATTCTTTCCTTTTCCGTGTCCTCTTCCCATTCGGCGATCGCCTTACTCAGACGAATCTGTTCGTCGACGGCGGTTTGTCCGTCTTTTACGTCCGTAACTTCCCGCAAAAATTCGTAGATGCCGCGCGGATAACCGTTCTGACGAATTAAGTTATGAACCGAAGTTCTTCTTTGACGAACTTCGGTAAAAGCGCGGAGAATCATACTCTTCGCTAAAATCATAAGACCCATTACTTCGCCGCCCGCGGCCTTTCTTTCCTTTTTGAGAAAGTCCTCTCTTGCCCGGATGCGTTCCAAAACTTCGCGGAACAATTCCGTTCTGCTCATGCCGACGCTTTTGATCGCAGCGTCATCCGCTTCGAAGTTGGCAAGATCAAAGTTCACGGGTTCTTTCGATTCTTTAAAGCGAAATAGATTCTCGCCCGTGATGAGATTGATCAGAGATTCTTTTTTGAGATTTTCGAGTGTGCGTATGGTTTGAAGAAGAACTTCGTAGGCTTTAATGAAATCTCCGCCGCCCATCCAATTTTTTCCGGAAGTAAATGCGGGATGTTTTTTCAGTTCCTGAACGTATCGTTCCGCTTGGGAATTTCCGGTCAACTCGATCCAAGTCGAATCTTCTCCGGGAAGAAGCTGCAGAAGAATCTTGCGCGCAATCACGGTAAACAAATCGAAGATGATTTCGAGCTCCGTGATTTTTCCCGGCTCGTCCTTTTCTTTTGGAGCATTTCTGAAACTGAGTAATTCATCTAAAGAAGGTTGAAACAAATGGAAACGGGGATGCAACTGAAGAAGCGGAGAGCGCGATCCCCTTTTTTCAAGAACGGGTAGAACTTCCGGTTCGACTTTGATCAGAGAAAGCTGATTTAAAATCTCTCCCGGTTTTTGATTGAGCATCTGAAAAATATTGCTGAAAAGATCGCCGCGTACTTGCAGACGGGAAAGCAAAGCTTCCAGAGAAAGAGATTCCAAATTCTGCATGGACTTTTCGAGGAATTTGGAATCGGCCAAGTTGATCGGCATTCCCTTTTCGTCCACGTTCAGATAATTCTGGTGAACCCAATCTTCGATTTCGCTATTTTTGGAAACGTTGAGAATGAACTGATCTCGCGCGTAAAGCATCTCCAAAATCGCAGCCACACTTTGCAAAAGACAACCGCGTTTTACTTTTACGATCTGATCCGCCTTTAAGGAAGCGGGACGGATGATTACGTTTACGATCTGAAGTTCGCGGATTTCTTTTTGAAACAGAAGGTATTGATAGGATTGAATCCCTCTTCTCTCTTCCAAAAATTTCAAGTCGTGAAGTTTGAGATGTTGTAGTTGTTCGATCTTCGTAAGCGCGAAAGGAGATTGATTGAATAGGAAATAATTTTCTACGCCCTTCTCCACAAGATCGATATCTTTAAAAGCTCCAGGATTAAACTGAAGCATCAGAACCTTGAGTTCCTGATCTCCGATCATATCCTGAGTTTCTTCGGAGCTTAACACGAAACTTTCCGGAGTGGGGACTTGATTTTCGGATTTGGACATAATCTACCGCGCCCCTAAGGCTATAGTTTTAGGAGACTGTAGAAATTTACAAAAGTCGAAACCTATTTGAGTCAAAAGGGGAATTTCCATTCTCGAAAAACGATATTATCTTTTTGATTATCGGGTTTTTCCGGAATAAATCGGATCTTTTTCCGAAAGAGAAGTTGTATGTTAGGACAACGGATAATGGGAATTGTGGGAACTCCAACGTATTCTTTCGATGAAACGCTCTTTCTAAACGCGTTTTAATTCGACATAAAACGCGTCTTATCAAGGAGTTTTCAGCTTCGGATAATTCCTTCCAGGAAGCCGAGGTATTTTTCTCTTCCCGGATAAGGAATACGGGAGGAACCGCTTGCTACGGCCGCTTCCGCAACGGCCGGAGCCACGTGAAACAAAACTCGTTTATCGAACGGTTTAGGAATCAAATATTCCGGACCGAACTCGAACTTCGCTCCGCCGTAAGCCATGCTCACCGCATCGGGAACTTCCAAACGAGCCAGTTCGGCAAGAGCACGAGCGGCGGCGAGTTTCATTTCGAGAGTAATATGACGGGCTCTGACATCCAAAGCGCCTCTGAAAATAAAAGGAAATCCTAATACGTTGTTCACCTGATTCGGATTGTCGCTTCTTCCCGTTCCCATGATTAAATCGGAACGGACCGCTTTTGCGACCTGATACGGGATTTCAGGATCCGGATTTGCTAATGCGAAGATCACCGGATTTTTCGCCATAGAACGAACCATGTCTTGGTCCACCATGTTCTCCACCGAAACTCCGATAAAGATATCTGAATCTTTCATTACGTCGCGCAGGGTCGTCGCATCCGTTGTTTGAACGTATTTCTTTTTGGATTCGTTGAGATCGGCGCGCTTATGATGAATCACACCTTTCGTATCCACGAGAAAGATCTGTTCTTTTTTGATGCCGATATGTTGAATGAGTTCCGCGATCGCGATTCCTGCCGCACCCGCTCCGCAGATTACGACTTTCACATCGCCCGGTTTTTTTCCGGTAAGTTCGAAAGAATTCAAAAGCCCCGCAACGGTAATGATCGCGGTTCCGTGTTGATCGTCGTGAAAAACGGGAATGTTCATCTTTTCGATGAGTTGTTCTTCGATATAAAAACTTTCGGGAGCTTTGATGTCCTCGAGATTGATTCCACCGAACGTAGGTTCGAGAAGTTTTACCGCATTGATGAATTCGTCCGGATCCTTCGTGTTGATCTCGATATCGAAAACGTCGATCCCCGCAAACTTCTTAAAAAGAACCGCCTTACCTTCCATCACGGGTTTACCGGCAAGAGCGCCGATGTCGCCGAGACCGAGAATCGCGGTTCCGTTGGTGATGATGCCTACGAGATTTCCCCTGTTCGTATATTCGTAAACGAGCTCGGGAGAATCCTTAATTTCCAAACATGGATAAGCGACTCCGGGAGAATAAGCGAGGGAAAGATCGTAAGAATCCTGAGTCGGTTTGGTTGGAACTACTTCAATTTTTCCCTTAGGATGAAGCGCGTGATATTGTAACGATTTTTCCCTCATACGATATTTCCCATATTTTTGAAATCAGGCGGTGCGACCATAACATTTCATTTACCTACACAGAACTTACTGAAGATTCTCCCCAAAATTTCTTCCGTGTCCACTCTGCCGTTCACCTCTCCGATTTCGGAAAGGGCATAGTCAATTTCTTTGATATAAATTTCCGCGGGAGCCCCTTCTCCGATCAAACGAAGCGTATTGTCGAGACAACGAACGATGGTTTCAAAATGATAACGTTGTCTTTCTTCTAAGAGGACATAATCTTCGGAATGTCCCATCGTTCCGGCCCTTTCTTTGATCGCCCCGAGAAGAATCGAAATTCCCTCTTTGGTTTTACAGGAAATTTCGCAGATCGTCAAATCGCGCACTTCCGAAAACAAACTCGGATTCCAGGAAGAATCTCGAATGTCAATTTTGTTTGCGACAAGAATCGATCCTTCGAGACGATCCTTCGTCTTGGTTATAAATTCTTTCCAATTCTCATGTTTAGAAGTATCGACGAGAAAGAGGCGAATGTCCGCCGATTGAAATTCTTTCTCGCTTCGTTCGATACCGAGTTTTTCGATTCGGTCTTCGGTTTCGCGAACGCCGGCCGTGTCGACGAGACGAACCGGAATTCCTTCGAGAAGAATTTCTTCGCTGATATAATCTCGGGTTGTTCCGGGAATTTCGGAGATGATGGAACGGTCCTTTCCGAGAAGGACGTTCATCAAACTCGACTTGCCCGTGTTCGGTTCTCCATAGAGAACGATTCTAAGTTGTTGAATCAATTTTTCCGCGGAGTCGGATTTGCGGATCACGGTTTGACAAAGAGTTTTTACTCTCTCGATGCGTGCCTTTCTTTCTTCCAAAGATTCGTAGGTAAGATCTTCGGTGGAGAAGTCGATCTCCGCTTCACATTCCGCTTTGAGAGAAATCAACTGGCTTCTCAGATTGGAAGTGAAACGGGAAACTTCTCCGAACACGTTTTTTTGCGCGAGTTCCAATTCGAAACGGGAACGCGCAGAGATCAGTCTTCCGATCGCTTCCGCTTCGGTTAAATCCAGTTTCTCATTTAAGAACGCTCTACGCGAGAATTCTCCCTGCTTAGCGGGCCGCGCTCCGGCCCGGAAGATGGCGTCTAACGCTTCTCTTAACAAAATCGGATTTCCGTGAAAATGAAATTCACATAGATCCTCTCCGGTATAAGAATTCGGCGCTTTAAAATAAAAGAACAAGATTTGATCGACCTTGCGATCGCCGATTTGAAAAACGCATTGAATCGCGGTTCTCGGTTGAATATCGGACGCGGAAATCGATTTGTTTTTTGAAAAGAGAAAGGAGGAAGAGATCGTGAGCGCCTCCGGCCCGGACATTCGGATAATTCCGATCGCACCGGACCCGGAAGCTGTTGATACTGCAGCTATCGTATCATTCAAAGTTCGCTTCTTCGAGAAGGTCGTTGTTCGGACCTTTCTCAGCAACGTCTTTGTATTTGTGTTTGTCTTTCATAGGAATGACTCTTACTTTTTTGTAAGTGCCGTTTCCTTCGGATCTTGTGAAAACTTTTTCGTTCTCTTGAAGAGCCATGTGGATGATTCTTCTTTCGAAAGGATTCATCGGCTCCAGAAGTTTGGACTTTCCGGTTTTAGCGACGGTTGCCGCTACGGATTTTCCGAGACGGACGAGAGAAAGTTCCCTTTTGTCTCTATAGGATTCGATATCCAAAACGATTTTTCTTCCGTGTCTGATCTTGGAATCGACCATCAGGTTGAAAATAAACTGAAGAGCGTCTAACGTAGCTCCTCTTTTACCGATCACGAGTCCGGATTCTTTGCTCGCGATTTCGACGTAGATCTTTCCGTCGACGTCGCCCATCCCGACTACTTCGGCCTCGATTCCCATCTTTTTCAAAACGGTGAGGACGACCCCGTGAATGATCTTCTCGGCGGGAAGATCCCGGGAAGTAACGTATGCCCGAACGACCGCGGGTTTCTTTTGGGAGATTCCGAAAAAGCCGCCTTTTCCGGAATCAACGGTTTCAAAACGAACCTCGTCCGAATTCAATCGGAGAGTTTTGAGAGTGTACTCTTCGGCTTCGGACTTCGATTTCGCCTCGGCTTCAAAGATGTAATTTTCCATGTGTTTATCCTCGATAATGAGTTCGTTGCGTCGCGATCCGCGATCAGGCCTTCGCCTTTTTCTTTTCTTCGGTTTTCTTTAAGTGATTCGTGATCCATTGCTGACCGATGGAAAGAATGTTCTGGAAAGTCCAATAGAGAGTAACTCCGGAAGGCATGTTCCAGAAAATGTAAAGCATCATCACCGGCATTACGTAAAGAAGAACCTTCTGGTTCGGATCCATGGATACGGAGGTCATTCTCGTTTGAAAGATCTGTGTTCCGACCATCAAAAGAGCGAGAAGGTTCAGACCGATTCCGGTTTGAGTGAAATAAGGAATCGCCGGTGAAGTCCAGATTACGTCCGGTTCGCTGAGATCTTTGACCCATAAGAAAGGTGAATTCCAAAGATCTATTGTATCAGAGAACGCGGTATAAAGTGCGATAAAAATCGGGATTTGGATCACCATAGGAAGACAACCACCCACGGGATTCACGTTATTCTTCTTATAAAGCTCCATCGTTTTTTGCTGACGCAGCTTCGGATCGTTCGCGAATTTTTCGTTGATCGTCTTGAGCTGAGGACTGAGTTCCTGCATCTTCTTCATACTATCCGCTTGTTTCTGGTTCAAAGGATAGAAGACGAGTTTAAAAAGAATCGCGAAGATGATGATGCTCCATCCATAGTTCGGGACGGTGAAACGGTAGATCTGCTTCAAAACCCAGATAATTCCGTTTCGGAAAGGGGTGGTGATCCCTTGATTGAAGGATTTGTTCAGATCGGAACTTAAGCCTGCAAACGGACTGTTCTTGGCTTGATTCGGATCGAGTTCCGGATTTTTAAAAACCATTCCCACGCTTTCTCTGATTCCAACGTAAGAAGCGAAATCAAGAACGTATGTTTCTCCCGGACTCAGAGAAATATTATCATATACTAATACGGCGCCGCTCTCGTTTTTCGGTCTGTTGTCCAGAACCACACCCTGCGCTTTGTGATCGAGCGGATCGGCGACCGCGATAAAATAACGAGAACCGGTTCCGGCGAAGTCCACACCTTCCGCGTTCGTTTTTAAACTGAAGGATTCGTCCGCTCCGGAATTTCCGGTAAAGAAGTTTCCGACGGAAGACCAAAACCCCACCGAAGAACTCCCGTCTAACGTATCGTTAAACGAACCGCCTAAATGGTAGAACCGGAAAAAGTTGGCGGTGTCTCTGTCGTTCAAAGGTCTGTCTTTCGGAAACGGTCCGAGACTTCCGAACGTTCTTAAATATTGAGTCGTTTTCGGAGAAGCGAAAGCGAGTTTCTCTCTGGTTAAATTCGTGATAGAAAAGGAAACCTTGAAGTAGTTTTCGTTGTTGAAAAAGCGGAACGTTTTTTTCAACTGAAACGTCTTGTCGGGTGAGGTCGCGGTGAACACGACGGATTGATTCGCTTTATTTTCTTCCATAAAAAACGAAACCTGATTCCATTCCGAATCGGGGAGACCGTTTAAGGAATCCGTAAAGTTGAAATCAAAACCTTTCTCTCTGGATAATTCGACGCCTTGATACGTTTTGCCGTCGACGGTGAGAGTTTCCGGATTTTTACGGGCAACCTGAACCATATGCCCATCCGAACCTATGTAGTCTTTCACATAAAACTTGGAGATTCTACCGCCTAAAGAACTGAATTCTACGATATAAGAATCGGTTACGACTAACGTCTTTTTAACGTCCGAAGGAACTGCCTTCGTCTCCTTTACGGGAGCCGTTATTTGGGATTCTTTTTTCGGTTCGTTCGGTGCCGGATCCGTCTTTTTCGTTTCGGAAGGTTTATCGGAGTTCGCTTCCTTTGTTTCCGGAGTCTTTTTCGGAGGATTAGAGGGGAAGAAAAAATAATTCACTCCCATCCAAATTCCCATACTGAGAATTAAAGCTAAAAATAATCTGCTTTGTCTATCTTCCATGTGTGCAGTTCGTCCTTTTAATGTTAGGTGGTAAGGGATCTTCAAACCCTCGAGAAAGGGGGTTGCATCTCAAGATTCTCCAAGTGCTCAACTGAAGCGCACGGAAGAATCCGTATTCTTGAAACGCTTGAGCGGCATATTCGGAACAAGAGGGTGTAAAACGACAGGCGGGCGGGAGTAAAGGAGAGATTAGCTTTTTATACAGCTGAATCAGTTTAATTGCAATTCGGTTCATCGGATTCGGTTGATTAGAGAGACCAGAATCTTAACCAGCTCCCCGTGGTTGAGATCCAAAATTTCTTTTTTGGCTAAGATCGCGATATCAAAGCCTTTCAGAAAATTCTTCTCTTCCTCGTGTATGACCGATCTGAGTTTCCTTTTGATCCGATTTCTTTGAACCGCAGTCTTTACCGTGCGCTCTGGACAATAAAGAAAACGATTCTTGGTTAAAGAATTGGGAAGATATACTAGAACGATCGGGAAGCGGGAGACTCTTTTTCCAGCCTTAAAAAGAGATTGAATCTCCTTCCTGGATTTTAACGTCTCTTCGATGACTTAATTCTTAGTATTTTTTACCGAGTTTTTCGTCGGATACGGTTAGTTTGTATCTGCCCTTTTTTCTTCTGCGTGAAAGAACTTTTCTTCCACCTGCAGTCGCCATTCTCGCGCGAAATCCGTGGGTTCTCGCTCTTTTAACTCGGCTGGGCTGGTAATTTCTTTTCATAATTATCCCTGATTGGCATTAATGATTGCGTTTTTCTTCTTTCGGGAAAAATCCAATGCTCTTTCCTTACAGAAGCTTTCTGAAAAAGGTCCAAGTCAACCTATTTCACACGATCGGTGTGAGTTTGTCCGAATCGGGATTTCTATTCTTTGAAATTCAGGGAAAGGAAATCGCCCTGAGGGAAGGCCCGAACGACCGGAGAAGAATTGTCAGAATCAATTCTCTGTCCTAAAACAAGAAAACCCGGCAACGTCCTACTCTCCCATGCAGCGAACCACACAGTACCATCAGCGATGAGAGGCTTAACTTCCGTGTTCGGGATGGGAACGGGTGTGGCCCTCTCTCTATAGTCACCGGGAATCTTGAAGTCAGGTTCGCGTACCGAATTCTCCCGTCAATCCAATTTTAAGAAAAAAGTTCAAAGAATTCTTTTCGCCAAAAAAAAAGCGGCTCCATGGTTTCGATCCATTCAAGTTTCCATCGGAGAAAACTCGATTCTATGTTGGAAGCGATTGAATAACCGAATTGGCTGAGAGGTTCTCCATTGAGAATGGTGGGCGCGGAAACGGCCGACGTATTCGGAATGCCTGTCGAAGCGCCGGAAAACAAATACGCCCGGCCTTGGTTTGAGGAATAACCGTAGGCTCCGATACATGCGTCAGAATATCCGTCACCATTCGGATCGGCAAACGAAACGAAAATTCCGAATTGATCGCCCGCGTTTTCACCGTTAAAGACAGTGTTCGGCGTTCCACCGCCGGACAAATTTTGAGTCGATATTCCCGAAGCTCCTGAAGAATGAAATACGAATCCGTTCCCTTGCAATAATCCGTACGCGCCCACAAGCGCGTCTTGATACCCGTCGCCGTTTACATCGCCTAAAGCGACGGCGATTCCAAAAAAACCCGCACCGGCTTGTCCCGTAAAAACGGTATTCGCTGTTCCCGTTGTGGAAAGGTCTTGGTTTGCAATTCCGGAAAAACCGTTCGAATGAAACACGTAAGCCCGGCCTTGGTTTGCGGAATACGATCTCGCACCGATCAACACGTCTTCGGGACCGTCCCCGTTGACGTCTCCGACTGCAACGGAAATTCCGAACTGAGTCGCGCTTTCTCCGATCAAAAGAGTATTAGAATTTCCTGATGAACCTAAGTTCTGACTCGTAATTCCCGAGGTGCCGTTGGAATGAAAAATATACGATCGGGAAATTCCATCCGCTCCGACTAAGACGTCGGAATAACCGTCCCCGTTTATATCTCCCGAAGAAACCGCGATTCCGAATCGATTGTTGATGGCCGCTCCGATCAAGGTTGTCTGTGCGGATGCGACGGCTGCCGTCGGAACTCCGGCGCTTCCGGAAGAATGAAAGATATCGACTCTTCCCTGCGAAGTACTGTAACCGTACGAACCGACGATAACGTCTTCAAATCCGTCGCCGTTTACGTCTCCCGTTACGATCGAACCCCCGAAAAAAACGGCAGATCCGGCCGTCAGCGTAGAAGTCGGAGAAGCTCCGGTTGCGATTCCCGAACTTCCACCCGAATGATAAATATAAACCGCATCTGCTCCCGCACTCGGTGCGCTTACGATCGCATCCGCGTATCCGTCTCCGTTGACATCGCCCAGAGTTACGGACCAGCCGTATTGCCCTCCCACTACGACGGCCGACAAACTCGTGTTAGCCGCCGTCGCGGCCTGTGAAAGAACTCCCTGTTTCGAACCGTGAAAGATATAGACTTTTCCGTCGCCACCGTTGTATTGATTGGCGCCTACGATCAAATCGGGAAACCCGTCTCCGTTTACGTCCTGATTGTTTCCCTTTCGGACCGTGATCCCGTTGATCGAAGCGAACAGGGAGGACCGAACCGCGATCAAATGTTTCGTATTCTGCTTCCAAATCGCGGAACCGGTAGGAAGCGCAAATGTCCATGTCGTTCCGGAAACTGTTGCAGGTAAAAACGGACTACCGTCCAACGAAACTTCCACCGTCGACGCAAATGGGGCCGTATTTCCCGTCAAAAATCCGGAATGAAGCGTTCCCAAATTTTGTACGTTTCGAATCGTAGGCGCGGCACATCCCGGAGTTTGTCCCATCATACATTGGAGAATTACGTTTTCATAATAGGGAGAAGAGCTTGTATCTCCCGGATTAAAACTTTTTATCCGGTCGCATCCGAACAAAAAAAGAATCGAACAAAAAAGAAGAACGTTGAGCCGTTCGGAGAAAAACGAAGAGTTCGCTTCTAAGAACCGAGAATACGTCCGAAATTGTCTAACAAACGTTTGTCGAAAAATCCCCCGAATGGAATCCATTGTAATATTTTTCAATTTAAAACGAACGGAAAGAAACTGCACGATTAAATCTGAAAATCGGTATGGCCTTTAGTCAATAAATATTCGCGGCGCAAGCGCGGCAAAGACAACACGTAAAAAACTGAACAACCCGCGGGACAGATCGTTCGTTTCAAAATTAGAAACTCGAAACTGCAAAAACCGAGCGATTCGGACGATATTGTCGGATTATTTTTTCTTTCTACTCGGCAGGTATTTGTAATATTCGACTTCGATCGTATTGATTAGAAAAGTATAATATTTTACGAGCTTCTTGTCGTATTTTTTCTTTTGAGCCTCGTTGCGTAAAAACTCTGAAATCTGATCGCGGATCAAAGGAGCTTTTAAGTCGTTGTGACTGAGAATGATGGAACCGGGCATTCCTTGCGGCACGATATCGTCCGGAATGAGGATCGTCGCGGAGTTTTGCAACAAAGCGTATTCGATCGTGGAAGCGACTTTGTCGTCGTCCTTCTCCGTTTTGAGATGAGCCACGCTGTTTCGAATGTTATCGAGGTTTTCGAAAATCTTCTTACGAAGCGATCGGGAATCATGAATCTTATCGGTGATCTTCGTAAATCGACTCGGAAATACGAAACGTTCCGCGCCTTTTGCGATCAAACTCACTTTCTTTTCTTTCGGAGTTTCGCCTTTGGATTGAAAGTGCTCGTCCTCGGAATCGTCTCCGGAATAATAACCGTCCGAAGAAGAGGAAGTCATCGAACCGTATTCTCCCTTGAAGCCGGAACCGAACGACGCCGAAGAACTTCCGCCGGTGAGAATGTCCGATTTTTCCTTATCTCTAAAATAGAACGCGATCATCAAACCGAGAAACAAACTTACGGGAATTCCCACGAATAAAATTCCGGTCGTTTTAAAATGTACGGAAGCGATCAAGAATAAGATCATACTCGCAACAAAGCCCAGCATTCCCATCGGAAGATTGAACTTCTTTGCAAACTCTTGGGAGCGTTGTTTCTCCGCTTCCAATTGTTCCATCGCTTGAATACCTTGTTGCAGTTTTACGATATTCTCCGCTTTGAGCTTTGCGTTTAATCCGGGATGTTTCGGATTGCTCAGGCTTGCGTTGATTTCCCGCGCGATCTCGAGATCCTTTTGATACGCCGGATTGTTCGTCGCCATTCCGCTGAGTTTATGAAGAACCGCTGCCATATAACCCGGATCCACCGCGTAGATTTCCACGGTTTGATCCGGTTTTTGTATTTCCTTCATCGCATATTGAGCGGTAATATCGCGTTTCAATTCTTCGACCAAAGACGGATAACGCGACTCGTCAAGTAAACCGGACGATTTCAATTTTTGCTCGGGAGAAAAACGATATAAGGTTTGCTGTTCGAGAGTGTTTTCCGCGATCTTATTCAGAAGTCTCGACTTCAAAGATTTAAAAACGTTTTCTTCTTTTCGTTCGACAAGTCTGTCTTTTTCTTCCATCAGCTTGGAAAGAATTTGGATCGAGAGTCTGCAAGTTTCCGCGACCTTCTTGCCCAACTCGTCCGTTTCACGATCGAACGGATATTCGTTGATCAGCGAAATCAGCGCTTTGACTTTTTCGCTGTTTTGTTTTCTTCCCGGTTCGACCATTTGAATATGAGTCTGTTCGAATTCCGCGATTCGAGTTCCGAATAAGCTATAACCCGCTCTCGTACTGAGTTCCTTTAAATACGGAATCGCGAATTTTTCAAGAGCGTCCGCCTGACAACGATAATGCGCGATGACTTCGGGTTGATTCACGTAAGAACCGTCCTGATTCAACTGAAGATCATCCAAAATAAGATGGTAGTCGGGAAGAATCTTCATCACGTAATTCTTCTTATTCGCATACGTGAGAAAATCCCGTAAAAAATCCGTCATCGGAATATAACTGTAAGGTTGAAATCCGCGTTTTAACAACGTCGAAAATTCCGCTTCCAGCGAAGCCAACTTCGGAAAAAGCCAATTCTTTCCCGCTTTATTTTTATGAAGCAGGAACGCGCCCGGATTATCTTCATCGGGAAGTTTCGGTCTTTTGGCGCGGTTCTGAAGAATAAGATCGATCATCTCTTCGGAGAATTCAAAACACGCGACTCGATACGGAGTCACGTCCGTCTTCGCTTCCTTTTGCGGACTTGCGATCGTGATGCGCGCCAAAACCTTCGCTCCGTTTCGAACCAAAAACGGATAGATATATGCGGATTTGTTTTTTCCTTTTTTCTCGTAGTCGACCAACTGACGCAAAGCCATGTCCACACTCGGAGGAGATTTGGCCTGTTCGCTTAAGTTTCGATATTTATTTAAGAGTTCGGCAAGCTTGTCTAACGTGAGAAGGTAAGAAGGGTGAATGCTTTTGGAACCGTGCTTTTCCGTTTTTTTATGCCAGTCCCTGAGTTCGTCCAGAATACAACGAGCGGTCGCGGATAAACCTACCGCACCTTCGTTTAAAAAAATGTAATCCGGAGTGAGGGACTGGATTTCAACCGGTTTACTCGCCGCCAGTTCCTCAAAGCTTATGTCCTGTTCCGTGTCTTCCATGCTTCCTATTCAATCAACAACGCCGTTCTTTTTCGGTTGAACCGTTCTCAGTATCCAGTGTTCCATTTTCAAGGGTTGGACGAAACCTTTATTTGGAGAATTTTTCCAATACCCGTCCGATTCTTAGAATTCCCTCTTCCATCTCTTTGTCTTCTCGAACAAAGCTCAATCGAAAACATTCTTCTCCGTGTTTCCAACTCGGATCGGCTCCGGGAAAGAAGGTTTTTCCGGGAACGATGATTACTCCCGCCTCTTTAAGAATCGGATAAAGATCGTTAAAGGGCAAAGATAAATTCTTAACCCAGATCCAAAGAAAGAAAGCGCCTTCACTTTGATGAATTCGGTAATCGATCTTGGAACTCCAACGGTTTAGAATCGTTTCCTGAGCGAAAATCGATTTCTTTTGATAAAAAGGAAGGATCACTTTTTCACATAGGTTTTTCCATTTACCGCTTCGAAAAAGATCCAATGCGATAAATTGCCCGGGACTTGCGCTCGTTAAATTGATAACCGAATTGGCCCTTTGCAACATCGCGATCGTCTCTGGATCTCCTAAAACGAAACCGGTGCGGACTCCGGGAAGACCCAACTTGGAAAGACTGAATCCTTGAATCATTCCGGGTTTATGCACGAAAGAATTCTTCCCAAATACGACGTTCGGAAACGGAAACCCGTACGCGTTGTCGACGAGCAAAGGGATTCCTGCGTTATTCGCCTTTGTGATCAAAAATTCCAATTCCTGATCGGTGATTACGTTGCCCGTTGGATTCGTGGGGCGTGACACGCAGATACAGCCCGCCTGTTCGGCCCAATTCGAAACGGAGTCGAACTTTTCCGCATCGATAAAATATTTATAATACCGATCTCCGATCTCCCGAATCACGGGAGAAAAGGACAAAAACGAATCTTCCTCCAAAGTTTGATCCGTATAACCGATGTATTCGGGAAGAATGGGGAAGAGAATTTTCTTTCGGTTTCCGTTGCCGAAGTTTCCCGAAAAAAAGTTCAATAAAAAGTAGAAAGCGTTCTGGCTTCCGTTCGTAATCGCGATTTGATCCTTATCGATAGCGGTTCCGGATTCTTCCGATAAAATCGATGCGATCGTTTCTCTCAACTCGAGAACCCCAGAAGGAGATTCGTAACTTCCGAGAATTCTTCCTATGCTCCCCGATTCGAGTAGTTTGGAAACGATTTCCCTCCAGACCTCGTTCACTTCCGGAATCAAGGCAGGGTTCCCTCCTCCCAAAAGGCAAGAGCCCGGAGGAGGATTTCCGAGATCGTCCATCAATTGTCCGATTCCCGTTTGTCTCGAAAATTTGTTTCCAAAAAGAGAATATCGCATATCGTACCAAAATTCTTCCGAACTCTAAACCAGGAACTAGAATCTAAAGGGAAGGATAAATTTTGTGGATTCTTTTTCAAAGAATCCGAAAACGTAGAAACATAAAAATCGGGAAGCATGGAATTTATATGGAAATCAATCAGAATAAAATCAAAGCGTCGGAAATATCGGACCTTACCGATTTTTTAAACCGATATCCGTGGGCGGAAGAATGGACACGATTCGGAAAGACGATAGACACTTTGTGGGAATTCGAACTCGACGTGAACGTCGAAACGCTTTGGCCTTGGCTGATCGATACCTCTTCGTTTAACAAAAGGATCGGAATTCCCGAAATGAAATTCGTCGAAAAGGAGGGGAAACTTTTCGGCCGCTCCAAAAATGCAGGAATTCTAATGGAGTGGGAAGAAGTCCCTTGGGAATGGGAATACTGCAAAGGAATCAACAACGCTAGAATCTATAGCAGAGGTTTGGCGCGTTATGTCCGCACCAGATACGTTCTCGAAAAACTTTCCGAAGAAAAAACCAAACTTACCGTTTACTTCGGATGGGTTCCAAGAGGAATCGTCGGAAAGCTGATTCTTCCGTACGGAATGAAACAGATGTATCTGGAATATCAAAAAGGTCTCGCTGGTCTTTTACAAGATATCGAAACAAGACAGAAAAACGAAACCGCACTCCTTCTGAATAAAAATTCGAAACAATCCTCGCCGATCGCAGAAAGCCTTAAGTTAAAGCAGATTAAAACCAATCTTTTGCGCGAGGGAATCGACGAAGCTTTGCTAGATCGAGTGATTCATTATATTCTATCCGAAGACGAAAACGAACTCTATCGAATTCGGATTAAAAAGTTGGCGATGGAATGGAAGATTCCGTTCGAAAGACTTCTCTTTATATTCTTACACGGATGCAGGCAAGGTTTGTTTACGCTTTCCTGGGACGTGATCTGTCCGCATTGCAGAGGAGTTCGATCCGAGCTGTTCAATCTAGGCGACGTTCCCACGCAGGATTCCTGCGAGGTTTGCGGAATCGATTTCGAATCAACGAAACTAAACTCGATCGAAGTTACGTTTCACGTTCATCCATCGATTCGCGAAGTGCAGAAACGTTTTTTCTGCGCGGCGGAACCGTCGACAAAAACACATATCCGATTTCAAAGAACGATTCAACCGGGAAGCGAATATATTACGAATTTATTGTTGAACGACGGCGTATATCGTCTGCGGATCGCAGGAAAAAAGAAATACAATCTTTTGGAACTGCAGCCTTCTTCGGCCGAATCGATCCGATGGACCGTGGATCAATCGGCGGAAGAACTCACCGCAAAACCGATGCCTACGGTTCAAATCTTCAACGCGGAAAATTCGCCTCGAACTTTTATCATCGAAGAAAGAAAAGAGGACGCGATCGGACTCAGACCGGTCGAGCTGTTCAACTTTCAGGATTTTAGGGATTTATTTTCGGAACAAGCGATCGCATCGGATTTGCAGTTGGACATCGGAGTTCAGACGATTCTTTTTACGGACATCGTCGGCTCGACCCGATTCTATCTTACCGAAGGGGACAACGGCGCGTTTAAAGAAGTACGGGAACATTTCGTACAAGCGTTCCGAATCATCAAAGAACACAAAGGCGCCGTGGTAAAAACGATCGGGGACGCGGTGATGGCTTCTTTTTCCAGTCCGCTGGATTCTTTATTGGCCTCGATCGAATTGCAAAAAGTGTTTCAAATAACGCCGGAAAATCGGATTCAGATTCGCATCAGCATCCACTCGGGTCAATGTCTCGCCGTGAATTTAAACAGCAATATCGACTACTTCGGAAATACGGTGAACTACGCGTCTAAATTACAGGGGATCACCGACGCCGGGGAAATCGCGTTTTCCGAGGCGATCTTTCGCGACGGAGAGATCAGACATTACTTGAAAACCTCGGGAATGAAAGTGAAAAAAGTTCCTTTCAAACTCCCGTGGTCCCAAGAGGAAGATCCGGCTTACAAGCTGGTTCAAGAAAATTCAAAAAATTAGAAAAATAGAATATTCCAGATTATGAATTCTCTTTTTCCAGTTGATCGAAAACCTGCAAAAAGAGATTCGTTTCCTGTGCACCGGAAACCGCGTATTTTTCGTTGAACACGAAAAACGGAACACCGGAGACTCCGAGTTGACGGCCTCTCGTTTCGACTTCTTGAATTTCTTGTAAAAGTGTCTCGTCGTTCTTTACGGATTCCAGGAGGTTCTCGTCCAATCCGGCTTCTTTTAAAGTTTCGGAGACGATTTTCGGATCGGAAAGATTCTTACCGTCCGCAAAAAAGTTCCTAAAAAAGAGTTCCGAAAGAACGGAATCCTTTCCGAATTCTTTCGCCTTGCGGACAAGCGCGTGTAATAAGAACGTATTGGGTTGATGACCGGCCTGTTCGACTGAAAAAGGAAGCCCGTCCGCAGTCGCAATATCGGCGACTCGTTGAACCATCATCTTGACCCGATCCGGCGAACCGAACTTGCGGGTCATGTGAAGAAGACGGTCCTCTCCTTCCGGAGAAAGATCCGGATTGAGCTGAAACGCTCTCCATTCGATTTCAATCGTATCGTCGGGATGGGACTTTTTTCGAAGTTCGACGGCGTCCTCCAATCTTTTTTTTCCGATATAACACCACGGACAAACCATGTCCGAATAAACCGCGATTTTAGTTTCCACCTAACCTACTCCAACGGAAGAATGAAACACAACCAAAAGGAATGAAACTTCCGAGATGATTGCAAAGAAATCTTTCTATTCACTCAGACTTGGAGAAAGCCCACTCGGTTCAAACATAAAGTATTGGAAGGGAAGGATTTTCCTAAAAAAAGAAAACTGAAAAAAGAAGGAGGAGGAAAAGAACTATGGAGACGGCGGGGTTCGAACCCGCGTCCTATTGCGCCCCAAATTAGCCTCTACGTGTGTAGTCTATGTATAAAATTTCGGAAAGAGTTTAACCCACAGACAGGATTCTCTTTCCTATCCGGTCCGAATACAGTCTCTTTTAGGAACCGAAAGCCAAAAGAGCCGCCTCCCGATAAGTGTCAGAACGTTTAGAATTCGGGAGAAAAAACTAAAGTTCCGTAGCAGAGATTAAGCTGCTAAAGCTAATTCGTTATTAGCGGTTATTGTTTGAAGGTTTTGAGAGGAGCCTACAACCTCTACACGCCACATAATCCCTGGCAACAACAGTCGAAACCAATTTCGTCCCCTGCTGTTCTTAAGTTAGACTGTCAAAACTAAAAAACAAAGCTTCTATCGCAAGTTTTTTATCAAAGTGAGAATTTTCCGGAAAACAAGGATTCTTTGTTTAAATTCAGGGAAAAAACCCGAAGTCGTTTGTTGATTTTCTAACGAATACGATAACAAAGAGGTGCATTATTCATGGATCAAATTAAAGAGAAAATATCTTCGTTCGGAGCGTTCCTTTCCTTTGCAGGAGTCGCTTCTTCAGCATTGAGCTTTTTCAATTACAACTTAAAAATCCTTATGTGGATCGACAATTGGGGAACCGCAACCGGTTGGGCAATCAGAGCCGGATTGGTAGTTGTAGGCGTTATTCTCTATTTCGTAGGAAAAATCGGAAGAGACTCCGTAGCCGCTTGATTCTCATCGAGCTGCCGAATCGATCGGCAGCTCTTGCATCCTTTAAAAATAATACACGAACGAAAGTCTAGATTCCAGTTCCCCACCGACTTCGGGACGAAATTTACTTCCCAATCGAATATCGAAAGAACCTTTTTCCGCTTTACTTTGACTTTGTGCCTTCAACTTTGAAGTCATAGAAACGAGCTGGGAAATCGAAAAATCCAACAGCAAAACCGTAATCAAACCGGAGATCGATCGTTCCCTGCCTTCCAAAATTTTATCGCGGGTCGTATAACCGCCGCTAATCGGATCTTTGACGAGAGGAAGGTTCTCATAAGCGAAAATCAGACTCACAAATTGCGGATTGGAAGAAGAAACAGCCGGACTTAAATTGTTATAAGCGATCAAGAGATTGAACGGATCCTGATAATAACCCGGAGAATGTTTCGAATAGACGGAAATCAATTGGACGAGATACAATTCCGTTACGGAAAACAAGGCCCCTAAGGCCGGATAACCCAACACGAATAAATTGGACCAACCCGGAATCAAACTCGGCAGCGATTCTAAGATCGTCCGCTTTGCAATCTCCGATCTGCTTTTCATCGAGAGGTCCGTTTGCGGTTTGTCCGTCGACGATTCTTCGGTTTCAACCTCGTCCACTGCGGTTTCCTTCAACCTATTTTGCCATTGAACCGGAACGGATTTGATCGATTTGACGGAAGAAATCGGAACGTTCAAAACGGTGCCGATTTCCGTTTCGATCTTTACGGTCGATTTTCCCAAAACCGTTTTTACGTTTTTGTATTCGATTCCGTTTCGTAAAACGACGATATCAGCAAAAACGCTTTCAGGGTTCGAACAAACCAAGAGAATTATAAAAAGATAAGATAAGGGAAATTGAATCAATCGGTGACGGATCGTGTGCAAGGGACTTTCAGCTTTTTTGAAGAAGTTTGAACGATTTTAATCAATTCAGAAACCGCCGAAGAAGTCAAAGGCTTTCTTATCGGGTTTTGAAAATAGGAATTGAGGTTATTCGAAATCGATGGAATCGACTGCGTCGATCGGAAATAAAAGATTTCCGTCGTTTTTCAAAAGAATGTAAAAACTTTCGTGTTGATAAACGAAACCTTTTACGTGGGATCCGTCTTTGAAATGAATGACCCTTTCGATGTCGGGCTGATTTTTATCTTTGAGAATTTGAATCAATGCGGTATTGTCGAGTTTTGCCACCAGCGACTTCAACTTTTCGACCTTTTTTAGATCGGCCGGCGCAAAACGAACCATCGATTTGAATTTCTCTTCCAAGTCTTTTTCCTGATTCGGAAGAATGTCTTTGATCTTCTTACTAAGATCATCGTCCATCGCAAACATCGCTGTTACACTTTCGTCCCCGAGTTTACGAACGTCCGAATTTAATGCGAAAACGAAATTCTCTTCGAGTTTGACTCCTTTGGCTTTAGCCTCTTCGATACTTTTTTCGAGAGAACGAATCTTCATTAAACTGGATTCGGGAATTCCTTTCCAGGACAAAGATTGTCCGCGATTGATCTGAACCTTTTTACTCTGGAAAAGAATCGGAAAATTCATCTTTAAGAATTCTTTTTCCTCGTTCGTAAGAGTGTTTGCGGTTTTTTCGAAAGCGATCAAAGGACCGGTTTCGATTTCGACTTTACCGTCTAACACGTCTAATCCGAGTTTCGAGTGCGATTCGCTTACTTCCCGCGAATATACGACCTTTGTCCCGATCAGAAGCGCACGCACATCCGGCGAAAGGATTTCGAGCAATCCGTCGGATTCGTTTTGAATCGAATCCACAAGTACGGAACCTCTTGCAACGTTCAAAGAGGAATACTTTCTATTTCCGTTTAGGGAAACTTCCGTATCGGGTAGCACACGAACCGCGACGCTTTTGGCCCCTTCCACTTGAAATTCGCAGATCGAAAAATTACCTGAAACGAGCTTACGATTGAGCAGATTCGCACCCGGTTGAGAAACCTCTCCGTTAATCTTACAATCGCCGTATGAATTGATAAAAGCCTGCTCCAGCTTCGAGTCCGAAAAAGATCCGTAACTCAGCCAAACGGCAACACCCGCGATTAAAAGAACGGCGGCCGCCGCAAAACCGGAAGCCAAAAGACGGGATTTAAAAAAGGCATTTGGAAATTCTAATATCTTCCCTAAAGAAGCGGGGGCGGACTTTGCGGAAGCGGATTCGTTCGGATGAAGCGCATACGAGATTACGGAATTCATTGTCGTAGCGGATTCGTACATAGAACGCGCTTTCTCATTTTTGAGAATAAACTGAAGAAGTTCGCGCTTTCCCTCGGCATTCAGTTCGCCGTAAAGGTATTGCCCTAATAGATCTTCAAAACGTTCTATGTTGTCTGCTTCAAGTTTCATGATAGAGTCTTAGAATTGCAGTCCCTGTTTTTCCATTTTTTCTCTAAGTAAGGAGACGGCTGAAATGAGCCTTCTGCTTACGGTTCTTTCGGAAATTCCAAGAGCTTGAGCGGTTTCTTTCAAAGTTTTCCGTTCGAGTTCTTTATATAATATTATACTTTTTTCCGGCTCGGGAAGACTCTGAATTGAATCTTTTATCGCTTTTTCTAAAAAAGCTTTCTCTAAATTTTCCGGAATTTCCGGATTCACTTCAATATCGGTGACCAAATCTCCGAGGCTTAGGTTCCCGAATTCTTTTTTCTGTTTATTATAATGCTTGAAATACAAATTTTTTGCAATCGAGCATGTCCACGTACTGAAAGAAGCGATCTTAGAATCGAATTTATCAAAAAACGTAAACGCTTTTAAGAAGGCTTCCTGCGTCAGATCTTCCGCAACTTCGGGATCGCTTGAAATCTTTAAAAGAAAGTGATATACGGTTCGGTGGTTTTCCTCGTATAAACTTGAAAAATCTGTAGAATCTGATTGAACCATGGAGAAAAATGCCGGTGAACCGGGGCTTTTTGCAGTTTTTCAGTTAAATTCTGATTCTAAAAGCACAAAAAGAAATTAAAAACCCGGTCATTCATTGCTTCTTCGCTTGAAAACTATGTCAGATTTTCTTACGATTCCTGCCGTTCAGAGGATTTTTCGATCCTTGAAAGCGAATTTCATTGTTTGGACCCTTCTCCCCTTATCGTTAGCGATGCTTCAGTGCTCGCAAGAAGATCTTAAGGTCAATGACAGAAGCTGCACCAACGATTCAAAGCGACAAAACGAGTGTATCGAAAGAGTTATCACCTATTGTTCATTTAGCCAGGCGAGTACGGATAAACCTTTGAACGCGATTTGCACAAGTCAGCCTGTATTGCTGTTATTTTCCTGCATGATCATTTATCCGGGATGCCCTTCTTCCTCCTCTTCATCCCAAACCTCGGGCGGCTCTTCGAATTGATTTCAATTTATGAATCGGAATTTACGCTATAAAGCGGGACGTCTTTTTCAAAAATTTACAACGAAAGAATTCTAAAATTTAGAAAGAAATAGTATACGCTTTCTTATGAGTTCTTGGAAAAGAAGCGTTCGTTCCTACAAAAAAAATTTTCCGTTACAATTTTTACAAGGTCCTACTGTTATAGGAATATATGAGTAACGAAATATTTACTTCGATAGAAACTATCCCAGGTTATCTGGGAGGAAAACCTTTTATTAAGGGAACTGGGGTTCGCGTTTTAGAAATATTAGATCTGCTTTTAGCAGGAATGTCGAGAAAGGGAATTTTACGGGAATATCCGGGAATTTCCAACGACGATATCGATGCGGCGGTTTCTTTTTTGGAATCTAAATTGGAAATCGCAAGGCAGAATCAATATCTGAATCAAAAAGTTAGCTGAAGAATTTTAACAGCAGACGTTCTCACAAAGAGATCGTCTGCCTTTGCATCCGAGATTTTTTATTTTCTTTCGCCGATGATCGGCCCGCCTACGAGCTGCATCATTCTTTCTTTGGTAAGAATCAAGTCCTCTCTGTTATCGGTCGCCATCTCGCCCGGTCCATCCAAGTAGATCGCGCCCTTCGGACAAGCTTCCTCGCACATACCGCAAAAAATACAACGCAACAAATCGATCTCGAACTTCTTCGCGTATTTATCTTCCGGATGAAGATGTTGAATCTCCGGAGTTACTTCGGCCGCTTCGATATAAATCGCATCAGCGGGACAAATCCACATACAACAAAAACAGCTCGTACATCTTTCGCGGCCTTGTTCATCACGCTTCATCGTGTGCATTCCGCGGAAACGAGTGGAATACTTTCTTTTCTTTTCCGGAAATTCGATCGTCACCGCTCTTCTTAAAATCGCGGCTTTGATAAAGTGTTTGAGAGTGATCCAAAGACCCTTTCCGATCGAATAAAAATAAAACTTTTCGTACCAGGAAAGTTTATGACGGCTCGCGACGCGTACTACGTTAACGGTTCCCAACACCGACCTCCTTGCGAGAATCCGCGGATTCTTTTACCAACTCAGCGAGTCTTTGAAAAACGGTGCCGGAACTCAATAAACCTTTCGGTGGTTCCATCGCTTTTTGAAAACGTTGATTCAATCCGTTCTTGTTCGTAAAAGAACCGGCTTGCTCCGCAAACGTTTGAATCGGAATTCCATACGAAGCGTCCGGTAAGTCTTGCGTTTTATTCGTTTCCAAAACCACAAGCGTCGTGTTGGAAGAAACGGTTGGTAAGAATTCTTTACGATTTTCGTGAATGACGAAAACCAAATCGATTTCTCCCGATTCGATCGATTTACGGATCGATTCGATTCCCTGAGAAGAAACGAATCCTGCGTCCACCGCGCCTTTCGTATTTTGTCGTAAATCCGTGGTCATTAAAAAGTCTTTTTGTTCGGGCGCCTTGTATTGAACCGCGTCGATCCTCGCTTCTACGATAACCGATTTTCCGAAAGATTCCACGCTTTGCAGGATCGTCTTCAGATTTTCGTTCGATTCTTTCGCGCCGCCGAGAACCGCGATCTTTTTCGCGCTGCGGATTTTTTCGGCGATCGCGGGCAATACGACCGTACTTTCGGAAGACTTTCCGTTCTGATAATAAGCGAATAGACGGTTTTCGTTCAGCCAATCGATGTCGAAACGTCCCTTGTCGCAGAGGAAATACATATCTTTTTCCTCGTCGATTCGAGGCATATACCGATACATTTTGTTGTCTCTTACGTTGGTCGTAATGTTACAACCCGTGCTGCATCCGTGGCAGATCGACTCCGCGTTTTTATACCACCAAACTCTCGATTTGAATAAGGTCTTGTTGTTGAGAAGCGCGCCGGTCGGGCAAAGGTCCGCAAGAGCGCCTTGAAAGTTGTGTTGGATCGGTTCGTTCTTTGCGAGACCGATGATGGAATGATACCCTCTTTCGAAAAGACCGAGATTGGATTCTCCCACGATCTCCTCTTCGAAACGGACGCAACGGTAACAAACGATACAACGATTATGATTGATGATTAGGTTCGTGCCGATTTCTTCCTGAGGAACATTCCGTTTTTCTAATGTAAATCGGGAATTTCCTTTTCCCTCCTGGAAGGCGTTGTCTTGGAGTTGGCATTCTCCCGCTTTATCGCAGACGGGACAATCCAGAGGGTGATTTGCCAAAAGGAATTCCATCGTTCCTTCGCGCGCCTCTTTGATCCGATCGTTTTTCGTGAAAATGGAAAGGCCTTCGGTAACCTTGGTATTGCAGGCGGCCTGAAGACGGGGAACCCCTTCGATTTCGATAAGGCACATTCTGCACATTCCCACGATGGAAAGTTTTGGGTGATAACAGAAGAAAGGAATATCGATTCCGACATCTTTAGCCGCTGATATGAGGTTCTTTTTTTCATCCACCTCATACTCGATTCCGTCGATCTTGATTTTTACCATGGAATCATCCTTTTGATTAAACCCGGTACTGGGAAACAATTCTATAGAAACGTACCATTCTCATTCTGGCAACTTGTTTCTAAATTCTTCATTGTCCGTGGAATTTTGTTCTTGGAGTTTCGCTCGGACGGAAGTCGAAAACCTCCGTTCATTTTGAGACTGATTCTTAAAGTTCTAAGTCTTTGTAGTAATCGGGAACTTGCGCCCATTTTTGAAACCACAAAGGATTGATCGCTCTTTGATAGAGATACGCATCCACGAGGACCAAGTTGACGACCGCTTCGATAATTGGAACCGCTCTCGGAAGAACGCAAGGATCGTGACGGCCCTTTGCTTCGAGAGTGGTTTCTTCCCCTTTCAGAGTTACCGTATTCTGTTTTTTAAAAATCGTAGAAGTCGGTTTAAAGGCCGCGCGGATCACGAGTTCTTCTCCGTTTGAAATTCCACCCTGAAGACCGCCGGAGTTGTTCGTCTTGGTTCTCACTCTGCCGGTTTTTTCTTCCACATAGAATTCATCGTTATGCGAGCTTCCGGTCAAAAGCGTTCCCGAAAATCCGGAACCGACTTCAAAACCTTTGCAGGCCGGAATGGAAAGAATCGCCTTTGCGAGATCTCCGTCTAATTTGTCGTAAACGGGATCGCCCAAACCGGGAGGAAGGTTGTAGGAAACGCACTTGATCGTTCCACCGACGCTGTCCCCGGCTTCTTTCATCTTGAGAATTAAAGAACGCATTTCGTCCGCGCTGGCCGCATCCGGACAACGCACTTCGTTTTGATCGACCTCTTCCCTGGACTGGGGATATTTGTCTCCGATCTTGGATTGAACGGTACCGATGGAATCCACCCAAGCTACGGTTTCGATTCCTAAATCGTCTTTGAGTATCATTCTTGCGATCGCAGCGGCCGCTACACGACCGATCGTTTCGCGGACGGAAGAACGACCGCCGCCTACGTGAGCGCGAAAACCGTATTTCACCTGATAGGTGTAATCCGCGTGAGAAGGTCGGAATGTAGTTCGTAAATTTTCGTAATCTTTGGAGATCGTGTTTTTGTTGTCCACGATCAAGGCGATCGGAGAACCGATCGTTTTCCCTTCGAAAACCCCCGATACGACTCGAACCGTATCGGTCTCGTCTCGAGGAGTCGTAAGATCGCTTTGGCCCGGTCTTCTTCGGTTTAGATCTTTTTGAATTTCTTCTAAACGAATCGGAATTCCCGCGGGAACTCCTTCGACAACGACCCCGACGGATTCACCGTGGGATTCTCCAAACGTACTGACTTTAAAAACTTTTCCCCAACTGGAAGGCATAATACCAAGAAAACAGGGTAAAGCCCAGGGATAAAGCGCGTTTCTAAAAGAATCCCTTGGTTTTCTTAAGCGGACTTAAGCGACAGAACGCGGAGCTGTTCCTCGAAAACTCTGATCCACTTTTTCGTAGAGGTTCGGTTCCAATTCCGGATCGATGATATAGATCACTCTTCTCGGGTCCATACTGTTGTTCAAATCGAACACCGCTTTCCGTTTGTCCTGACGGAAGGATTGAGGATCGTAACCTTCGATTTTGATTTTACCTTTGTTCGTGATGATCGGGCGAATCGTTCCGATCCTTTCAAGAAGCGGTCTTGTCTGATGTCTGAAAATTTCCTTAATCACGCAGGTTTCAAAGTGGACCTTTTTCTGAGAATCCATCGAAACGACGATGATATAGTCGCCCGGGTTGAGAACGCTTCGGTTTTCGCAAAGGCTCAACGCCATCAAATCGAAAAAGTCCCGTACGATCTTTTCGTTATATGAGAAAAAGCTGTTATTCAAAATCAACTTCATGGAAGTAAGAGCGTCGTATGCCGGACGCCAATCCTGATCCGAGCTGAGCGAAGCGAATTCTCCCGAAATGGAAATGATTCCGGGATCCTCGTCCGTATACGAGTTGCTGAGAATATGATGAATCTGTTTTTGAATGTCTTCGATAAGAATTTGTTTCGACTTATCGTCCTTGTATTTCTGAAGGTATTCGGTCAACCTACGGAGAATCACGTTCGAAGAAGGGTAATTGTTGTTTAAACCTTCTCCACGGAACGTTCTGTGGCTGTTGAGAACAGCGGCCTTAACGTCCGAATCGATACCGTTCAGATTTCCGATCATCAAATAACTGATGATCGGATGATTTTTGATATAATCGAACTCTTCGGGACGAAGATCGGGGTGATTCGGCAGTTTCATTCTGGATTTTCCGATATCCACCATAAAAGAAGCGAGCATAACGTTCAACTGTTTCGTTTTTTGAATATCGTTATCGGTTTTGCTGAGGGCTTTCATTCCTCTGAGTTTCATAGCCATCGAAATCACGGTTCGTTTTGTCATCATTTCGGAATCCGCTTTGATACCTGCTTGCCGCATCACTTCGATGACGTTCACGAGACCGAGCTCCATATCCGAACTCGCCTTAAAATCCACAAGGATATCGTCGATTCCCTTTTGAACCAGACGAATATTATGATTCGTTAATGGATAATGCTTGAGTTCCTCCAAAAGATCGGACGCCTCTCTAGCGAGAGCCACCGTAAGATCGGAGTTTACGAGTTTCGTAAACGAAACTTCGCGGCCGTGAACGGAGTCTGGATGTTTCGGTCTTGCGAACTTATCCTTTTCCGAAATCAGAAAATAGATCCCCTGACTTTCGAATTTTTGAAGCCTCGTTACGTCTTCCTCGGATGCGTCCGATTTTTTATGGATCAAGATCTGGCCGTTCTTGTTGTAAAAGTCCACGGGGATTTCGCTCTGACTGATGAAACTCTTAATCACATCGGAATTGAATTCGAATTTTTCCAGAAGGTCCCGATTTACAGTATGCGAGCTATTACTCATATTAGAATTCATTGGATAAATACCGTTATTTGCGTTTCGGAAAAGAATCACGTACCGTAGATTCTTTTAGCAATCCTTTCTCCGTAATTGTATGGATAAGACTGGAAAAAATTTATTTACGAAACGTACATCTTAACTCAATTTCCGAGGGACTCAAGAAAAAGTAATCAAGAAATTATTTCCAAGGAGTAGCCGGGGTAGATGTCCGCAAAAATTATAGTCCGAACTTGTCGCGCTTAAGGGATGAATCATTCCTTTTTTATTATCCGTATCCGGCGATGCCCTTCGACACGGAGCATTCCATAGGGGGAAACACCCTATATCTCCTCGACAAACCGAAGGTAAAAGCAATGTACTTCGTCTTCGGTTGATTACGACACTTCCTAGGAGGCTGGTCGTAGATTATGCGGATTCTTTCGGAATTTCGCCTGTTTGTTTCGTTAATTCTTCGTAAAGACGCGCGTCCATATTCGGATCGAGGACATAGACGATTCTTCTCGGATCTTGGTTCTTCTCCAAATTGAAGATCGCTTTTCTGCGGTCCAACTTTAAGGAACTTAGGTCGAAACCGGAAATTCTCAATTTACCCATATTGCTGAAATTCGGCCGGATTGTCCCAACTCGTTCGAGCATAGGACGGATTTGCGTCCGATACATTTCACGAATGATACAAACTTCGAAAAAGACCTTTTGGTTCGAATCCTGGGTAACCACGATTACGAAATCCCCTTCACGAATGAAAGGCTGGTTGTTGCAGAGAGAAAGGCCGATATGATCGTAAAAATCCCGTAGTGTCTTTTCATTATATGCAAAAAAGCTGTTATTCAAGATCAACTTCATCGCAACCAGAGGATCGAACGGTTCTCTCCATTCCTGTCTAGTCGTGAGGGAAGCGAATTCTCCCGCGATGGAAATCACCCCGATATCTTCCATCGGCAGGTTGTTCGTAAGAATATTCCGAATTTGCTTTTGAATGTCGCCGACTAAGACGGTTCGTTTCAGATCATCCTTGTATTTATCTTTATAGAGATTGAGTTTCTGAACCAAAACTTTCGGCTGAGGATAATTGTTATTCATTCCCTCGCCTTTATGCGGACGATGATGATTCAAAACCAGGGTCTTTATGTTGTCGTCCAAATCAGGAAGATTCGCTACCATTAGATAACTGATAAGAGGATGGTTTTTGATGTATTCGAATTCTTCCGTTTTGAGATCCTTCTGAACCGGAATTTTCATCTGGGTATAACCGATATCGGCAAGATAGGACGACATCATCAGGTTCATCTGATCCATCTTTTTCTGTTCCATATCGACTTTCGTAAAAGCTTTTCCCGCTCTTACTTTCATCGCCATGGAAATCACCGTACGTTTGGTGAGCATCTCGGAATCCATAGGAACGCCCGCGCTGCTCATGACTTCGATGATGTTGACCAACCCGTTTTCCATATCGGGAGTCGATTTAAAATCCTCTAATATACCGTCGATGGATTTGTTGAGATGTCGAACTTGACTTCCGTTTAAAGGAAACTTCTTCAATTCGGATAGGAAACTCGAAGCGTTCTTTGCAAGATCAACGGTCAATTCCGAGTTTACGAGTTTCGCAAAACTGACCTCTCGCCCGTTGACCGAATTCGGACCCGCGTTTTGTTTACCGCCGGAAATTTTTTCGAATTCCGATTTGAGGAAGTAAATCCCCTGGCTTTCGAACTTTAATAATTTCGTAATGTCTTCGCCGTCGGCGCTTTCTTTTTTATGAATTAGGATTTGGCCGTTCTTATTGTAAAAATCAACCGGAATGACGCTGTTGATTTTAAAGTGCTGAATGATTTCTTCCGTGAAGTCGAATTTCTGTAAGTCTTTTTGAGCATCCATGAGAATAGTCGTATATTAGGGAATTTGGTTTGTAAGTTTTGAATGTTAACTAACGTAGAGTGAAATAGCCGCTCAAGAATTCCATTCTTAATCCATTAAAAGGCGGGAATGAACAGTTTGCACCGAATATTTTATAGTTGAGACGAAAAAAATATTTTCCTAGCGTTTATTTCCAGGAAGAATTCAAACTGATTTCGAGTATATTTCTGCTTATACGATCTTCTAAGGAAGAACCGGCAAAACCGGCTCCTTTTGCATCCGTTAGTATAAACGTGTCCAACGCTCGATTTCCGGTACGATCCGTCCGAATTGTTGCGGAATGAATGTTAATTCCGTTTTCTTTGAGAACTCCGGTCACAAAATAGAGAAGACCTTTCCGGTCCGGAGCTTCGAGCGTGAATTTCGTTTTCGTTCCCGATTCGATATCTTCAAATTCCAGTTTAGAATCCGCGCCGAGATGATACGTATTTCTAAGATCGATCTCGCTCGAATGATGGATGATTTCTTCCAAAGCGGAATCTTCCGTAAAGACCGAGGACATCAAAATTCCCAGCTTGGAAGCCTTGATTTTAGAATCGGTTTCGTCCGACTTTAATGTAAAAACGTCGTAACTGAAAAGTTGTCCGTTTTCCTCAATCGTCTCGATATCCCCCGAAACGATTTCCCATCCCATGAAGAACATCGTTTTCACCATTTTGTGAAGAGTACCGGGAGCCGTTTCTGACGTTTTCAAAGTAACCGTATAAAGCCCGTCGTTCTCTTTATAGTGAAAATGAACCATTCTTTCGACCTAGTTACAAAGATAATTGCCCGTTTCAAAAAAAACGACTCTTTTCCGGGGACATTCTGTCTCCTTACCGACGAAAAATTCTTGCCTCGGAATTTCCGGGAAAAACAGTCAAAGTAGAGTGGAAATGAAAGATATTTGCCGAAAATAAAAGGACAATATTTTTCCCAAACTGTATGAAAAGACCCCTCGAGTATAACCCGGAACTGATCCAAAAGTCCGATCCTTTGCCCCTAGATAAGGAGAAGGGCTCGGCTAAAAAATGGAAGGCTCCGAATCCGAAAAAGGAAAAACCTAGTTCGGAAACGGAAGGCGCGCCGGGCCTTCTCATATTCGGATTATTCCGTTTCGTTAAGAAATACAAGGGAAGAATTTTCATTATCATCGGACTTCTTTGTTTCGAGATCGGATTTTATGCGAGCATTCCTTTCAGTTTTAAATATCTGATCGACGAAGCTCTAATCAATCGAAACCAAAGCGCGCTCTACTGGATCGGCGCTTATCTCGCGATCGGAACGATCACCTTCGCTATTCTCGGAACCGTGCGCGATTATCTTTATAACTGGGCTTCCGCAAGAATCATCCAAGACCTTCGTTTACAGATGTACGAACATTTGGATCGATTGAGTTTGGATTTTTTCTCGAACAATAAACTGGGAGATATTCTTTCCCGATTTTTCAACGACCTCGCCTCTTTGGAACACGCTCTTCTTGCGTTTATTCCTTGGGGACTCGGGCCTTTATTGGAAGCGATCTTCGGAACCATTCTCCTTTTCCTTTTGGATTGGAAGTTGGCGCTCATCGCGTTGTTGATTTGGCCGATCAGCTTTTTAGGTCCGGGATTTTTGTCCAGAAAATCGACCGAGATCAGTTACACGAGAAAATTAGAAGAAGCGCAAGTACTCAGTTTGGTGGAAGAATCCATCTCCGCGCAAAACCTGATCCGTGCGTACGACCTAAGCGATTATTTCTTCACTCGATTTAAAAACAACTGCGAGAAGTTGTTTCAAGTTTCCTTGCGACTCGGTTTGACGAATTCGTATTTGGAACGATCCGCCGGTTCCGGAATTCTTTTGTTACAGGGAGTTCTATTGCTCGTGGGAACAACATTCGCATATCATAATGCACTTAGCATCGGAACTCTGGCTGCGTTCCTGCCTCCGTTCCTGAACTTGAGTTATTCTTTATTGTATCTTTCCCAATATCTTCCCGCGTTAAACCACGCCAGCGGTTCGGCAAAACGAATCTTAGAATTGTTGCGCGCTCCCGTATTCGAATCGGATCCGGAAGAATCTTCGATTCCCGAATTGAAGGAAGCGATTCATTTCGAGAACGTTCATTTCCGTTACAAAGGACGTTCTAAGAATTTAAGCGATATTACTCTAACGATTCCGAAAGGAAGTTATACCGCAATCGTGGGCGGTTCCGGCGTCGGAAAGAGCACGTTCATCAAACTTCTTTTGGGAATGGTCCAGCCGAACGAAGGAAGAATTTTGTTCGACGGAACTGATTTGAATTCTTTATCCAGAAGTTCGGTTCGATCGCTTGTGGGAGTCGTGTTCCAAGAAACGTTTCTTTTTAATACGACCATCTTCGAGAACATCCGCATCGGTAAACCGAGCGCGACTTTGGAAGAAGTGATCGAAGCCGCAAAACGGGCCGAGATCCATGAGATGATTCTTTCCCTGCCGATGGGTTACGAAACGAACGCGGGTGATCGTGGAACCAAGCTTTCCGGCGGAGAAAGACAAAGAATCGCGATCGCAAGGGCATTCCTTAGAAATCCGCAGATTCTTCTTTTGGACGAAGCGACTTCTTCCTTGGATCCGGTTACCGAAGCGAGAATCATGAAAACCCTTTCCCAGTTGCGCGAGGGAAGAACCGTGATTTCCGTTACGCATAGACTTTCCACGATTCGAGAAGCGGACCAAGTCTTTCAAATGCGCAACGGTAAGCTGGAACGGTTTTCCGTTCCCGAGCCGGAACAACAAGCGATGGTTCTCTAAGGAATTTCGTTTCTTACTTGCAATTTTTTTCCCCGCTAATTTACATTCTTTCCAATGCTCTTGGTTCCCACATACATCGCTAATTCTCCGATCGGAGGTTTCGGTCTCTTTGCCGGCCGTGATATTCAAAAAGGAGAATTGATTTGGAAATATCATCCGAAGACGGTTTGGATTCTAACCGATCAAGAGCTGAATTCCCTACCTCCTTCCGTTCAAGAAATGTTCCGCACGTATTCGTATCAAACGGACGGCAAATGGTATTATTGCTCCGATAATTCGAAGTTTATGAATCACAGCGACGATCCGAATACGAAAGAAGATTTTACGGGCGATCAAACGAACCCGATGGGACAAGACAGCGCGACTCGATTGATTCTCAAAGGAGAAGAGCTGACCTGCAATTACAAACTCTTTGACGATAACTGGACGATCAAACTCGGATCAGATTCTTGAATTTTTGATTTGCTCTTTGAGTTGAATGGCGGCAAGAGCGTAACCTCCGTCCGCCGAATCGACGAAATGCACTTCTCGAACCGATCCTTCGTGTAAAGCGCAGGTCATCAATGCACGGTCCGAAACGTGATACCCGTAGAATAGTTTTCCTTCCCGATGCAGATCTTCCAAAAATTTCAAAAACAATTCCCTGGATTTCGAATCGCACGCGACAACCATCTTCAAGGTTCCGTCGTATTTGCGGAAATCGGACGCAATCACTTGCGATTTTCTTAATTCTCTCAGTTCCATTCCGTTGACTTTCGGACCGAACTTCCATTGAGTGTTGATAGCGAGATTCACCGCAAATCCTTCGATCTTTATCTTCAGCATTCTTAAGAAATGGAGAAATCCTTTTCGGTTTCCGGCGTGAACCGTCGCTTCCTTATCGAAATATTTTCCCGAAAAGTCCACCTTGATATCCTCTTCCTTCAAAGGATGAATCTCCGTGTCGTTCCCCAAAAAAACATTTACTTTATCTAATATGATTTTCAACAATTCCTGATCGCCCGCAACCGTAGGCGAATTCGTTTTAATGATGAAAGAAACCGTTTCCCCTCTGTGGCTCGGAATGTCCTGCCAACGACAGGTAAAGCCTGTAAAGTCCGGTTTGATTTTCGTTTTATGAGCGAGAGGAATGATATAAGGATTCGTGGAATCGTCGTTCTTTACGAAACGTTCCGCGGCATCCAATGCGTTTCCGGTCAAAATCGCCTGATTGTAAAAATCGGAGATTTTTAGTTTACAAAGTTTTAATTCTTTTCCGCTTCTTTTTAACTCGCCTACGTTTACGATTCCGGCTCTGAGTTTTAATCCGAAATTGTTTTTAACCAACTCACGGATCGAAAATAGAATATCCTTTACCCCCGGAAGAACGCTATCCGGAAGAAGAAGAGTCATTCCGTCCCCGCCGAATAAAAACGGATAATCCATATCACCCATTAGATTTGAAACCGCCATTGCAGTAACGCCGCCCGCGATGTTTACGTCCTTGTAGTTTCCGTTGCGGATCGCATCGGTGGAATTCACTACATCGGTGATCACAAGATTCCAATCGTCGGGAACGGTGAAATAATTCGAAGGTTCTATGATTTCCTGAAAGGAAGAAAGCGCAGGAAGATATTTGTAAAAGTTGTGAGTATTGAGAGTTTGTTTTTTATCCGCAGTTTCGATCATCTCGTTCACCTAATCGGGTTTATATTTTTATGGAAAAAAGAATTTTAAAAACTGTCTTCGATCGACCGAAAAATGGAAAGGAAGAATGTCGAAAATTCGATCGTATTCGAGCCGCATTTCATGAATCGAAATACTATTCTTAGACGTTTTTGAATAATTTCATACTTATTTTTGTCGTAGAAGAACGGCAGGGAAGAGCGACATAAAACCATTCGAGTTCCGACAGATCTTTCGTGAAACAAAAGCGGCCCCACCCTAATTGGGTGGAGGGGCGGGCCTCGTGGGAAGTGTTCGAACGAATTTTCCTATATCAGAAAAATCCTTAGAGGTCACCCAGAATCCTTGCTTTCTGTCGGAACTTTCGTAATTCTTTAGCGAGAATCAATAGTCGATCTTCAGATCCTTGATCTTTTTATCCAAAGTGTTTCGGTTGATCCCCAAAAACTTTGCCACTCTGGTTTTTGTATATTTGAACTTCTTCATCGCGTATTTGATCAAACGGGCTTCCACTTCCCCAACCACGACTTCGATCGCTCTTCCGTCCAAAGCGTCCAAATGCGAAGAAGAGAATCGTGAGTTCGCGATTTCGACCGACGTTTCGGAATCGCCCGATTCAGGATCGAATTCCTCGTCACCGTAAAGAAGCCGTCCGTTGATCTCGGAAAAGTCCTGAATGTCTAACATCTCCAATTGAGAAAGAACCACCGCACGCTCGATCACGTTTTCGAGTTCTCGAACGTTACCCGGCCAACTGTAGTTCATCAGAAGTTTATGCGCTTCTCTCGTGATCCCGGTGATCTTTTTACCGTTTTCTTCCGCATATTTCGCGATAAAGTGATTGATCAAAAGAGGAATATCATCGGCTCTTTCACGAAGTGGCGGAGTTACCATGTTGACGACATTGAGTCTGTAAAAAAGATCCGGTCTGAATTTCTTCTCGGTGATCAACTCTTCCAAATTCGCATTCGTAGCTGCGATAATCCGTACGTCGATCTTCTTCGGTTTAACGGAACCCACCGCTTCGATTTCTTTTTCCTGAAGAACTCGCAAAAGCTTGGACTGAAGATTCAGATCCATCTCACCGATCTCATCTAAAAAGATCGTTCCCGTATCCGCCATCTCGAACTTTCCTTTTTTATCGGCAACGGCCCCGGTAAAAGAACCTTTCTTGTGACCGAAAAGTTCGCTTTCCAGTAAGTTCTCCGGAATCGCGGCGCAGTTGATTTTGATAAACGGTTTATCGGCGCGGGAAGAATTGTAATGAATCGCGGACGCAATCATCTCTTTACCGGTTCCGGATTCTCCCGTAATTAAAACCGAAGCGCGAGAATCGGAAACGAGATGAATCATCTCGAAAAGTTTTTCCATCGGTTTGGATTTACCGATCAACGAACCGAACTTGTATTTATTCTTTAATTCTCGTTTGAGAAGAACGTTTTCTCTCGAAATTTCCCTCTTCTCTTCGTCGATCAGCTTTTGAATCCGGATCGCCTGATAGATCACCGAAGCGACTACTTGCAAAAAGTCTAAATAAGTTTTTAAATCTATGTATTTTTTATGGACGAAGTAAACGCTTACGACTCCGAGAACGTCCGTATCCGATTTGATCGGCGCCGCGAGAAAGCTGACGTTCTCCGGATTGTTCTTAAAGTGCGCGGCGTTTCCGACGCGATTCAAAAAGTTTTCGTCGTTCGCGATCGATTCCACGATGATCGGTTCGCCCGTTTCAAAAACCTTGCCGGTAATTCCTTCTCCGGGAAGATAAACGCCCTTCTCCATTTCTTCCGCGGTCAAACCGGAAGCTGCCTCGAGCCTTAAAATCGCTTTTTCTGGTTCGAAAAGAACGATACTTCCCCGTTCCAAGTTCAGGGATTTTTCAAGTCGATCCATGATGTCTTCGAAAATTTCCTGAAGAACCAAAGTGGAAGTTACGGTTCTAGAAATATCGATCAACACCTGTTGAATCTTATTCTTCTGCTCCAGTTGTCTGAAAATCTGCAGGTTCTTGAAGATCTGTGCGGCCTGATTGGCAAGCGTGGAAATGATTTCCAAGTGTTCATCGTTGAAGGCGCCTTTCCGGCTCGAATCCAAGGATATCACTCCGATGACTACGTCTTCCACAATCATAGGAACCGCAAGTTCGGACATGATATCGTCCTTAATCGAAATATAATGCGGGTTCGCGGTTACGTCGCTGACGATCATCCCCTCTCCGGAAGCGGCCACAATTCCGGTAATTCCTTCCCCAACCTTGAGTTTTACTTTTGTACGGATCGATGGATTCATTCCCCGAAAGGTAACGATATCCAAAACGTTTTCTTTCTCGTTGATCAGCATCAGAGAGCCCGAACCAACTTCGCAAATCTGAATACAACGTTCTAGAATCAAATCCAGAAGTTTATCCGGATCTAAAGTTGAATTCATAGCGGTTGCAACTTCTTGTATAGATCTTAATGGACTTGGCTTCACATATCCTGACATGCTTAAAATTTTTGCGATTTGATACTTTTGGGGTCAATCGAATTTTTATTTTTCGCTTATTTTTGGAACGATTTTTTTAAGAGGTGCTGATAATCACTTATGCCTATAAATTCCGTATCTCTGTGGATTTGATTTCATAAGAATCTATGCCTCACTGAATTTGGGCTTTCTGCACGGAAAGAAGTGAATTTTAAAGAAAATCTCAAATAATTTTGTATCAGTATAAACCATATTCTTTATAATTTTACGCGTATGACCTGTGCATTCTGCTCAGAATTTAAAACTCCCGACGGAATGTTTCATGGAGGTCGCTTTTTTTGCAGATCTTGCGGCCGAGAATGGATTTTAGAAAAAAGGAAGAATCCAAGGCTGCAACCCCCAACGGATACGAGATTCAGCAACGAAGTTTTGCTCGAATTTCTTTCTCTTTTCAATACGAGTCCGAATTTAAATCACCTGTTGGAAAGTTTTACTTCTCTCGCCTTTTACAAACTCGGAATCCCGGGCGTAAGTGTGATGATCTACGAACCGAAGCTGGATCGTATGACCGTAATGTCGGTCAAAAACCAGAAAACTTCCCTCTCCAAAGTCGCTCTTCATTTCGAGATCAAAAAGGGAGAAGACAACGGAGCTTTGACCGAATGTATCGAAAACTGCAGATCGATTTATTACCGATTCGCCGATCAAAAACACAAACACTTCAAACAATACGCGCGACTGAACCGGACCGTCGCTTCTCTTGCGATTCCGATCCATCTCAACGGAGAGGTCTTAGGAATCATCTCCGTCGATTATAAAACGGACGATCCCGAGAAAGCGGAGAATGACCGGTATTTTCTGGAATTGATCGCGGCTCAGTTTGCGGTCACTTTAAAGAACCGAATTTTATTCGAGGTCTCTCAAACTCAATCCCGCAATTTCAGATCGCTCCATTCCGCAGCGTTGCGACTTTCCTCTTTGGGATTCAAATACAAGGTGGAAATTTTTCGCGTCATCCTTTTGTCTTTGACCGAGTTTTCGGAAAACGACCTTTATTCTCTCTTCGAATGGAACAGAGACAATCATACTTTGTTCGGACATTTTCTTACGGGGAATATCACAAGTCCTGAAATTAGAATGGACGTCGATTTAGCGAGACAGTCCACGTTTAAGGTTCGTATCCAAACGACAGCGGAGGAAAGAGAAGCCGCGGAAACGTTCAAAAAAAGAATCACAAGAAAAGAATTGGAACCGATCCCCGGAGAAATGTCCCTTCCTATGGATCGATACGAATTCTTTCTCAAAGAAGTTTTCGAACTCACCGAGTCCAAACTCGCTCTTTCCTCCGATTTTCCGGAGCTCGAAAAATTCGGAATGTTGGGATTGAATCTTGCGATTCTCCCCGTGGTTCATACGGACAAATCGGACATTGTAGTCATTCTCGGAAAAAGAAAAGGGCTTCAATTCAACGCCGAAGAATTAGAAGTTTTGAATGCATTTTCGATTCAAGCCGGAATATCGATCCAAAACTATCACCTCTTCGATCAAAGAGCCCAAAAGGAAAGACTCGATAAGGAAATCGAAATCGCGAAAGAACTCCAGAGATCGCTTCTTCCCCGCAAAATGCCCGAACATCCCGGATACGAATTCGCGGGAACAATGGTTGCCGCGAGAGGAGTCGGAGGGGACTATTACGATTTTATAACGGACCCGTTTAACACCGAAACGGTGATCTGCATCGGCGACGTAAGCGGCAAAGGTGTTCCCGCAGGAATCGTCATGGCGACCGTAAGAACCATCATTCATTCTCTCGTCCGAAAAAAGGTGAGCCCTTGGGATATCGTCAATACGGTAAACACTTACATCTTTCAGAATTACAACGATTCACCTTCGCCGCGATTCATGTCGATGACCGTTATCAAATGGGAAATGAACCGAAACGACTTCGCTTTCAGCGGCGCCGGACAAGGAAATCTTTATCTTTACCGCGCGGCTTCGAAAAAAATCGAAGAGATTGCAACGGGCGGTATCATATTGGGAATCGATCCGGACGTTTCCAAATTCGAAAATCTAAACCAATTTAGAATGCAGCCCGGCGATCTGTTAATCATGTGTACGGACGGAGTTTTAGAAGCTTCCGATCGGGACGGAATACAGTTCGAAGCGGAACGATTTAAGAATTCCATTCTCCGTTTTCAAACCGAACCTCTGCAGGCGATGTTGGATGGAATCGTTTCCGAGATCCGTAAATTTACGGGAAACCAAGAACAGATGGACGATATTACTCTTGCAGCAATCCGGAGGATCCGTTAAACCTGCATTTGCGAATTGCCATGAGAGATAAGATCTCCGAATCCACTCGAAAAATTTTCGAAACCGTATGGGAAAGAATTCTTCCCTTTCAAGAAATGATCCTTTCTCGTCCCGCGATTCTTTCGTATTCCGGCGGAAAAGATTCTTCCCTTTTACTTCATTTTTACTTTTGGCTCTGGGTCGAAAAAAAAATTCCCGCGCCCTGCATTTATCATTTGGACCATTCGATCCGTTTCAATCTGGAACAGGAAAAACAAATTCTTGAATATGCGGAAACCACCTTTCCGTTTCCGAGAATCTTTAAAAAAAAAACGTTCCACTCTTATCGCGTAAGTTAGGAAAGACACTCGAAGAGACCGGGAGGGCTTTTCGTTATAAGGATCTGGAACGAATTTCGGATCGTTACGAAGGGTATATCGTTACCGGTCATCATTCGAACGATTATTTGGAAACGATCCTATTGAATCTGATCCGCGGCGGAGGTTGGGGCGCTTTACGCACCTTGGGTTGGTACGAGAAGAATCGATTTAGACCTCTCTTTGCGTTTACAAAGGAAGAAATCAAAATCGTGTTACAAACGGAATTTTGGCCGGTGTTCGAAGATGAATCCAATCAAAGCAACGAATATCTTAGAAACAGAATTCGAAACGATATCGTTCCGTTATTGTTAAACGAAGGAGCCGATCCGGATCGGATTTATAAGAACTTTCACCGGATGGAAAGACCTGCAGCGCAACTTTTTTCTAAAGAAGCCGAAACAAGTCCCCAAAAGATTCCTTCTCATTTGAAAATCGATATCTGGGTTTTAAACGATCTTTCACGAAGAGAAAGAAAATTCTTCATCGACCGTTATCTGCGCTCGTTGAATCTGCATCCGATCACTCGAAATTTTTTCGAAGATCTTACTCATTGTCTTCAACGGGAGAATTCTTTCGGAATTGAAAATAAGGAAGCCTGGTTTTGGAAATCGACTTCTTCCGATTTGTATATCATTCCCAAAAATTCGGTAGCGTTAAAAGAATTTCGATTCGAGCCGAAAGAGATGATTCTTCGATGGAACGGAAACCAGAAAAAGATTCCTCCCGGATTGATTCCCGATTTATGCCCTCCCGGAGCCAAAATTCGCAAAAACGGGATGAGTATAGAAATTTCAGAAATTTTTAGACAGAAAGAGATTCCCGTTCCGGTTAGAAAAATGCTACCCATTCTTTACGGGGAAGGGAAAGTTGATGTGATCTGTCTGAGTCTTTGGGATACTAGGATAAGCGATATCGTAGCGGACAGAGAAGTTGAGATTTTACCTGACCTTCTGGAGCCCGGATGATGAGTGAGGATCCTCAGAAAAAGGACGAACCATTCTTCAAAGACGTAGAATTCAGTGCGTCTTACGGAGAAGCGAACAAGATTCCCGCTAAAGGGGTTCCGCAAATCGCATTCGCAGGCCGATCCAACGCGGGCAAATCCTCTTTGCTCAACGCGATTCTTGAAAGAAAATCCCTCGCAAAAGTTTCTTCCACACCCGGTAAAACAAAACTACTGAATTTCTTTTTTGTAAATCATTCCGTTTATCTTGTCGATTTACCCGGGTTCGGTTATTCCGCAAATTCCCACAAAGATCACGAAGCGATGATGGACCTTTTGATGGATTATCTGAACCTCGCAAAAGATCTAAAGTGTTTGTTCTTGGTTTGTGATTCGCAAAGAGAACTTCCCGAAGAGGAATTGGAATTGATCGGAACTTGTTTTGAACGGAACATCAAACCCGTTTTAGTCAGAACGAAGATCGATAAGCTCAACCAAAGCGATCTTTCCAAATTAAGAAAGAAAATGAAAAATATTCACGAATTATATCCGATGCTCGAAACGGTTCTTGTATCGAATAAGTCCGGAAAGGGTTTGCTCGAACTGAGAAAAATCGTGGATTCTTTGATTAGTGCGGTCGGAACTACGTCTGAAACTTATACGGAACGGATCGAGGAAATCTCTTAAATAAAATCAGGCTTTCTCGTCGAAAAGATTTCCGAGTTTATCGGAAGAATTCGCATTCAAAATTCGTAAACTCATCTGAGTTTGTTTATCCGTCAACTCCTGGAACGTTTCCATCGTATCCTCTAAAATCGACTTCAACTTTTCCTGATTGAGTGCCATTTCGAGTTTTCTTTTTCTTTCTTCTAACTCCGTTTTGCGGGTGGAATCGAAGCCCTTTTCTTGTTCGGCGCCTTGATTCTCCGTTTCAAACGTTTTTAGTTCGGATTCGATTTTGCGGATTTCGGAAAGAATCTGTTTTTCCTTATCCTCCAAACGCATCTTGGAAGAATCGGCTTTTTCTTCTTTTTGACGCGTTTCTTTTTCTCGGGAAGTTTCGGCGGATTCCGCAGATTTTTGATTATCCGGAATGATTTCGTTTTTGCGGGAAGATTCTTCGGACTTCTTTGCAGTGACCGCCTGAGTTTCACCGGAAACCGCGACGAGTTTTCCGTTTCGAAATTCGTAATGGATCTTCATATCCAGCGAACGAATTTCAGCCCGGTCTCTCATCGCTTCGGAGCGAAATTCGGCTACGTGCCCGAGTTCGTGCGAGATCACGTGAAGGACGGAAGTGGATGCGGGAGAACTCTCAAGTTGTCCGTGACCGATATAATGCAAAGATTCATCTCGTGGAATTCCGAGCTGCATTCTATGTTCTCCGCCGATTCTCATTCTAATACTAGTGTCGGCTTGTACATACCTAAGTTAAGGGTAGTATATAAAATATTTCTAAAATCGTTTCGATTCTTCGGAAAAAAAAGATAAAGAAATCGTAATAAACCCGTTTAATCAGTGGAAGCGATCTTATTCAGGATTTCAACGATGGCGGCGTCCGAAAGATCGTGAAATACGAGTCCGTATTTATACTTCTCTTGAACTAAATCCCTTCTGATGATATCCGCTTCGATTTCGACGGAAAGTATTGGAGACATAAACTTGACGCGTTCACCGAGAAGAATTTCTTCTCTAGAGCTAATCGAAGCTCCGATCATACTGATGTCTTCGAGATTTCCCAATATCTCATTCTTACCAAGAACCATCTTCACTAGGTTGTTCTTCTGAAAACGTTTATAAAAACGTTTATCATCCAACGCATCGCTAGCATTCTTTTTTTGTTGTCCCATCTCTGTGTGCATAGCCGATCCAGCATAACTCAAATAAAATGAAAGAAAAGAAAATTTTTACGAAAGTGCCGAATAACACAGTCTGATTTTCTTTAGAAGAATTCTTAAAAACGAAACGATCTAAATAAACCGGAAAGTCTTTAGAGAGAAAACGAATCGTTTTCTCGTCCCAACAAAACTTGCATCTTTGCGGAAGCGCCCGATTCCTGATGAAAGATTCTAAGAATGTCTTCGTCTTTGTGATCGGGTTCATGATGTGTAAGCACCAAACGTTCCACTTCCAATATTTCCCCGCAGCGAACGGCGACTTTTCCGGAAGTATGACCCCAACCCACTTTTTTTTCAGCTTCTTCAGAGCTGTATTGAGCGTCTATAATTAACATGTCCGTTTTGCCGAAGGACTTTTTGAGATCTTGGAATTCTTCCAAGTCTGGCTCCTGAACTTCCACGTCGGTACAGAATAGAAAGCTCTTACCTTCCTCTTCGAATCGAAATCCGGTACAGTTCCCCGGATGTCTCAAAAGAAACGGAGTGATTTGCACCGTGCCGATCCGAGCGCTTTGATTCTTTTCAAGAAGATGGAACGTTTTTTTAGACATCATCCCTGATAGTGGAAGAGGAAAATTTTCCTCATTCTGTTGTCTTTCAAATCGTTCCTGAAGATTGGGGATGGTAGAATAGAAGTGGATGTCGACGCCCGGAAAATATGCCGGTTTAAAGAACATCCAACCTTGGATGTGGTCCCAGTGTGTGTGAGTAATTAAGATATGAATCTTATCGCCGGGCTTCAATCCTTCCGCGAGGAGATCGTTGCCCAATTGTCGAATTCCGGAACCGCAATCGATGATGTAACGATCACCGGATCTAGCTTGTATATAAACGCACGTGGTGTTTCCCCCCACCGTGCGCGATAAAGACGGATCGAGTGAACTTAGGAATTCTTCCTCTGAAAACTTTCCGTTTTGCTGTTTGATTGCAGTATGGGCCGCTTTCAGAATTTTGAGGATTTTTTCCCTGTATTCCGATTCGCTCAGTGGGGTGGGGAGTGAGCCCCGTACGCCGTATAGTTTTACTTTCACTGTATTATATTAGACAAACAAAATGTGTAAAATTCTCTGACGATAAACCATGATCCAGGATCTCGAACAAAAGCTTTGGTCAATCGCAGGCGGTATTCCTTTCGCTTCGGAATATTTTTTGCAAGCCAGTCCTGTAAGGAAACTGAAAAAAGAAAATTTATTCTCAAAAGAGTTCGAGACATATTTTTTAGAGCTGGGTTCGGGTTGGGGAGAAGTCGCAATCTCCCTGGCACGTCAAAGACCGGACACCGGTTTCGTTTTGATGGAGAAGAAATTCGATCGAATCCGTCATACGATACGCGGAATCGAAAAGCATTCCCTCAAAAACGTGAAAATTCTCTGCGTTAACTTCAATTGGTTTCTGGAAGATGTGTTTGAGGAAAACACGTTTTCCGAAATTCTTCTGAACTTTCCCGATCCTTGGCCTAAACGAAGACATCATAAGAAAAGAACGATGAACGCCAAATTCTTGGAATCGCTTCGAGTCCTTCTTCCGGAAGGAGGCAAGTTTTCCTTTGCCACCGACTACGGTCCGTATGCGAGAAAGGCCATCCGTCTTTTCCGCGACTCGGAAGTTTTCCGGCCGGAAACCACCGAACTGAGATTGGAACGGAGTGAAATCCCCGTTTCCCACTTTGAAAGAAAAAAAAGGGAAGAAGGAAAAAGAATCTATTACATCGATCAGATCCTCCTCAAAAAATAATTTCCAAAAAACCGAAGGAAGCGGAATCGAAAAAAGTAAATTCCTAAAAACCGCGGAACGGTAAACGCATCCTCTCGCAAAAGAAAACGCCGAACTTTCAGAGGAAAATCCGGCGCTCGGTCGAATCGGAATTCTTCGTTGAACGTTTTAACGATACACCAAAGAATAAACCTTACCTTCCTCGTCTTTGAGAGGATAAGTCCAAATCGGTTTGCCGTCGATGCCGTAACGAATCGCTTTGCCCGATTTGAAAAGAACGATCCCGTCGTCCTTTTTACCCGGAAGAATCCCTTCGATGTCCGCTGCTTCCACCGTAAACGAAGTCGCTTTGAGCGAACCGGATTCGATCCGATAAACCTGTTTGCCTGCGTGGAACCAAAGATACGGGGAACGAACGACGAACTGTGAGGCGCTTTCGCTCGGTAGATCGATCGAAGAAACCTTGTCGTTATCGATGGAAACGATCTTTTTACCGGAAAGAAAGAAAAGTCCCGTTTCATACGAACCGAGATAACGAAGTTCTCCGCTTCCTTTTTGGGAAATCTTTTTTGCGTTCAAGTCCTTTAAGGAAGAGTCATATACTTGCGCTTGAATTCCCTCTTTTTGAGTTACAGAGAACAATGCTCCTGATTTGATAGCGGACCAGAACGTTCCTTCGAAGGCGATAGAACCGTTCAACTCAAGCTGATCCGAGTAACTATAAATCTTGGAAGTTTTTCCGGTAACGACTTCGACTAAAATGTTTTCACCGGAAAGATTCGCTTTTTTGATTTCGCCGTTCGGAAGTTTCGCGTCTCTCAAAACGATTCCGGTCTTTAAATCCATTACTTCGATTTTCTTTTCTGAAATTCCGATCAAACGTTTGTCAACGAGTAGGAATTTATAAGGAACGGAAGTTTGAATTCTCCATTGGCGAACGCCTCGGTCCTTATCCAAAGATTCCACGCTCGTGCCGTAATTTAAGATTACGGAATTGTTGATTAACAACGGAACTCCGATCAGTTTTCCTCTGCTTTGGTAGGATTGAAGAATTACCGGCGTATCCTCGTCGGCGATCACCAATCGTTCGGCTTGAGCCGCGTGCGGAGACGCAGGGAATTTTTCCGCGAGTTCTCTTCCCAAATCCAAAACTTCTTTTTTAAACGTAGGATTCCCCATTTTTGTTTTTTGTTCGGAAAGGATTCGAATCAAAGCGAAAAGATTTCTTTCGTTTCTTTCCAGATCGAGAGCCTTGCGGATTTCTTTTTCCGCCTGTTCCAGATCACCGCGTTTGTAATAGATATAAGAAATCTGATAATGAGCGTCAGAGAATTCCGGATTTTTCTGGATAATCTCTTTGAAGATCGTGATCGCCTCGTTATAGAGATTGTCGTTGAACAAAATGATCCCGATGTTGTACGGAGCGAGCTCGTTTTCGGAATCCTGCTGCATCGCGGTTTCAAATTCTTCCTTAGCGAGTTTTTTATTTCCGGAATGATACGTGGAAATTCCCTTTCCGATTCTCGCCGCAACGAAGTCGGTGTTTAACAGAAGCGATCGATCAAACGAATCGATCGAAGCCTCGTATTTCTTTCTTTGAAGATGTATGATTCCCATCTGATAATGGCTGTAATAGGAATCCGGTTTTTTGGAGAGAATCTCCTTGAATCCTTCTTCCGCTTTGTCGATCTCCCCTTTTCGGAGCAAGAACGCGTTGATCGCTTCTCTTGCCTGAAGATTACGGGTTCCCTGAGGCGGATTTTCCAACATGGAAATCCCTTTTTCCTCGTTTCCAAGCGCCAAGTAACATTCAGCAATCTTAATATATAAGGTCAGTTTTCCGGTTTTTTGGAAGGCTTCCTGATAAAGCGGGATCGCTTTTTCGTATTGATGCGAATCGAAGGCTCGGTTCGCCTTTTGAATGGTCGGAATTACGGTCGCGAATTTTTGGTTTTCTTGAATCGTCTTTCTTGTTTCCGCGATCTCGGGAATATCTTTGGACAACTTCTCCGCTTTTCCGATCCAATTCAACGCCGCGTCGTGATTGCCCTTTTCGTTTTCTTCGAGAGAAATCTTATAATACAACATCGCAAGACGGAAGTTGACCGCTTCGTTGCTCGGAAATTTTTTCTGAAGATTCTTATAAACCGTTTCGGCCTTTTCGTATTCCTTTTTATCCTCGTATGTTCTTCCTAAAACGATCGCCGCAGACGGATCGTTACCGGTGAGATTTTCGAGTTCTTTCGTGTATTGATTGGCGAGGGTTTGATTCTTTTGGGAAGAATAAAGACGAATCAATCCTTGAAGAGCCGGAATGTTCTGTTTATCGATGGAAAGGGCTTTTTTGAAATTCTCTTCCGAAGACTTAGGTTCGCCGGATACGAAATACAATCTTCCGAACGCATTGTAAACGGAAGGTTCTTCCGCGGAAGCCTTCTTCGCTTTTTCGTAAAAGGATTTTGCTCCTTTGAAATCGCCTTTTCGGAGATGTCGATCCCCTTCAAAGATTTGTTCGGAAACGTCGATGAACGCAAGGATTTGCTTTTTATCGGCTTCGGATTTTAACGACTCGACCTCTCTTCTCGCCGCTTTATAGCGATTTTCGGCGATTAAGAGAAAGACCAAGTTTGCCACCGGTTCCGCGAACGCGGGATCGAGTTCCTGCGCTCTTGTAAAATATACCAGGGCCTTTGCGGGTTCGCCAAGAGCCTTCATATTCAAACCCATTTGGTTTTGATAAACCGCGTTGTTCGGAAATACGGAGATCGCCTTTTCCAAAACGGAAACGGATTTTCGATAGTTGCCGGTTTTGTAATGTACGGCGGCGATTCCGGAAATCGCTTCCTGATAATCCGGTTTAAGTGCGAGGGAAGTTTCAAAAGACTTCAGCGCGGCTTCGTATTCGCCGGCAAGAATTCTCGCGTTTCCGAGAAAGATATAGGGCGCTGGATTTTTCGGATCGTTTTGAACCGCAGTTTGAAAATGAGAAGCTGCTTCCTTATAATTCTTTCTTCTCATCGCTTGATTTCCGTTTTCCAAAGCCGAAGCGACTCGGGTTACGGAAGCGGATTTTTTCGCGGACAACAACTCAGGATCGTTCTTTCTTGCTTCTTCGAAATAAACTTCGGCTTCTTCGTATTTTTTTAGCTGAACCGCCGCGTCGCCGAGCTGCATATTCAACTGAGCGGGAAACGCGAATTCCTTCACCGGAATCTTTTTTAAAGTCGCGTATGATTGTTCGAACTTACCTTGATTCTTTAAAAGAACCGCCTTCTTAAAGGAATAATTGTATTTCTCTTTAACGGGAAGGGATTCCAATTTTCCGTAAACTTCGATCGCGTCCTCGTTTTTTCCTTCAGCCGTATAAATAATTCCCAACGTAAGAAGAATCTGTTCGTTTTCGGGATCGACTTCGGTTCCTTTTCTGAGAGAAACAAGCGCATCCTGATTTTTACCGAGTTTGTATTCGGAAATTCCCGCGAGATAATAACCGGGCGCGGTAGGATACGTGTTTATGGCGAGGTTCGCTTTTTCAAGAGATCGATCGAAATTTCCTTTTTGGAAAAAGGAATTTCCTTCATTCAAAATCTTTGATACACGTTTGAGCTTTTCGCGGGCGGCGGAATCCTTTTCCATAATGGAATCCTGCGTTTGGGACTTTCGGAAATCCTTGCTCAAACAGTTGATGGTGAATTGTCCGCCGATCAGGACGATAACAGAAATTAATACGACATTCTTTTTCATGGAAATCAGACCTTTCATTTGTATCCCTTGTATTCGATCTTGAGGTTTCTAAGCGGAGAACGTTTCGAAAACTTTTCTCCTCGGGTAAGAACCGAAATTCTCCAGACGCCGCCGTTCGGTTCGAACTTATCTTCCAGAACTTTGGAATAACCCAAATACAGCCGGATGATTCCCTCTTTCGTATCCGTTACGATGCGGAAAGGGCGTCCGTCTTCTTTCGTTTCTTGTTTAAATTTATAGGTTCCGACGTTGTTTCCGGTGGATGGAAAGGAGTAAACGCTCAATCGTTCCTTTTCGTATTCCAAGCTGATCGTTTTTTTCGGTGTGTGAAACGAAATCGCAACGATTCCGGAATCTAGTTCGGAGCTGATGGGAAGGATTCCTTCCAACTCGAGATTTTCCGGAACAAACGGAGCGGAAAAAACCCCGTACCAACCCGGAGGCAAGGAGGAAGAAACATTCTGAAAATCTAATGTTTTTCCGGAAAAAGCCTGAAATCCTTTTTCGCCGGAAAGTTTCCAGAATTCGGGCTCGGAAACGAGATTGTCCGTTTTATACGGTAACGCGATTTCGGTGATCTTATCGGCTTCGACGATCAATTGTCCTTCGTAATAAACGAGAGGACCGTTTTCCGTATCGCGAACCAATTCAAGCTGCATCGCCCCCGGAGCAAGATTACTTCTGTAAAACGGAGTTTCCCCGGTTCGAAAGCCGTCTAACGCAACTTGGAGCGCCTCCGGAAAACTCAAAATTCTCAAACCGCCGAGAGTTCTATCCTCTTTCCACTCTTGATAAATGGAAACGGTTTGTCCCGAACGAATCTGCAAGGATTTGACTATATCTTTTTGTCCGGGACGGGTGATTTGAATCTGTTGCAAACCTTCCGGCAAAGGATAATTGCGAAAAGAAGCGATTCCGATCTTCTCACCCTGAAACGTAACTTCCGTATCCGCGGAAGAAGCACTGAAAGAAAGATAACCTTGAATCGATTTCTTAAGGATAGAATCGATCTCGCCGGAACTCAGAGATTTTTCCCAAATCGGGACCAAAGAAGACTTCGGATCCAGCGCGAGAACTCCCGAACCGTGTTTCAGATAATAAACTTGATTGGCCTGCAGATCATCCTGCATCTGAGGAGGTTGAAAGGAAGCGTCTACGGTTCCATATACGATTTCCTTAACCGGGTCGGTGATTTTTTGGGTTACTGCCCACTTTCCCGAGACTTCGCGGATATCGGTTTTGATCACCGCATCGACGTTCAAACGTTTCAGTTCTTGAGAAAGCAGGGAAGAATTCTTCCAGGACGTATCCGTTATGCGCACTTGCCTGCCTTTTACTTTAGCCCAGATCAGGCGGACCTCGTCGCTCAAAAACGAAGCAAGTTTCGGATCCATCTCCTTAGGGACGTTAATGGGAGCTAACGCGAAAATGGGAACGGTGTTCCCCGTTTTACGGATCTTATAGTCCGCATCGGAGCTTCCTCCCAAAATCGCCTCCTCCTCTTTGAGAGCCTTGAATACGGGCTCCTGCAAAACGGAATTGAAATTTTCGATTTTTTGAACGGAAGAACAATCTATAAGAATTAATAAAAATAGAATATAGAATACGAAGAGTCGTTTTGGGTTAAAAATAAATTTCATCGGAGTCAATAATTTTCTACCTAGTTGAATGAGAAATCCATTATAAAAACTTTCGGGGGATCGATCATCCGTAATTTTCGATGATCCGACTAAAAATAAAAAAACCGGGGAAATTTCCCCGGTTTATGCGGTGTTCAGGGTTGGCTGAAACTTAGAAAGTTTCTTTCGGATTTAATTTCAGCTTTTCCTTTTGTACGTCTTGTTGAACGTATTTGGTTTCATTGACTGCCTTAGCTGTCTTTGTCACTTCATCGGCGTTGTTGCGATTCGCTTCACGCTTTTGAAGTTCGGCTTTCGCCTCCTCGACGGAACCGGATTGACTCAATATTTTGAGTTCTTCGCTGGAAGATTTCAGTTCTTCCACGAGTTTTCCGTATTCGAAGGTTTCGTTTTTATGAAGAACGATCAATTCCTTCATTTCGGTCAAAGAATCTTTTTGAAGAGAACGAATCAACTTGTCCGTAAGTTTTTGATTCTTCTCGATTCTAAGTTCGCGATTCTTGCTAAGAATGACTTCGGACGATTCTCCTTTTTTAGAAACCGCGATTGTTCCTTCGATCACGGCAAAACGAACGGTACAATTTTCTTTCGCACAGTTGATTTTGGATCCTTCAGGACTTTCTACGGAAGTTAAGAAAGAAGTTCCTCTAACACCTGCAAGTGCGGTCGGAGTAGAAACGGTAAACTCGGTGCTTTTCTGACCTTTTTTAACCATGGTCACGATTTTTCCGTAGTTCACTTGAACGTTTGTATCCGATCCGTTCGGATTCATCAGAGTGGAAATTTCGATGTCGGAATTTTTGGACATCTTAATAATACCGCTGTCCGCAACCATGATCTCCGCTCCGCCGTTAGATCCGGTTACAACGCGATCGGTGGAAGCGAGTGCGGTTCCGAGTTCCGCTTTTTTCTCACCGGCATCGGAAAGAATTTTCACGTCGCCAAGAACCCAGACGATTCTCGCCGCTGCGGTATCGGATTCCGTTTTTACTTGGTCCGTACCGGACGATTTATTAGTGCTACAAGCGATGGATAACGTAAAAAATACGCACGTCACCGCAACCCATAGAGAACGATTCATATTAACCCCCGAACTTTAAAAAGATTGCATTCTAGACAACAGGCTTACAAGAAAAAAATTGCAAGAATTCAGAATTAGTTATACCACAGATAAAACTAATTTCCATAAAAAATGCCCTGAATCGAAGGATAATTCAGGTTTTCTTCGGATTTTCCGGTTCAACGTGAATCGAATCCAATTCCTCTTCCAACTTACATTTCGGATAATTATCGATCGGAAGACTCGTTCCCACCCAACCGAACGCTTCTTGCGCCGTAATTACGTGAATGTCCCAACCCATAACGATGTTCGGGCAACCCCAAACCTTATTTTTGCAGAGAACCTGACTGGATTTCGGCTTCGGATACGCCCATGCGGACGGAGGATACACACATTTCATCTCCACTTCCGCGATCTTCCTCATTCGTTTTACGTTGACTTCGAATTCTTTAAAAATCGAAACGAGAGGATTGGCCAGAAGTTCGTCGAAGTATTTTTTGGAAGTGTTATAGGCGATGTAATACACTAACTCTTCCATCACATAATCCTTGTCAGCCGCATTGTGGCTCACGTTTGCGATATAACGAGCCAGTTTCAAAGCGTCGGTCAAGAGAGCTTGGAAAAAGTCGTAGGATTTTTCGGGAATTGCGTCTTCTCGGGATTTATCGTTTTCTTTCGAATCGCTCTCCCCATCGTTCGAAATAATATCGTCAAAAAAAGCTTCGTCCGGATTTTCCTGACCCGACTTATCGATCGAAATCGGTTTATCAGGGTTATCCATCATTCCGAGCGGCATGTGATTGGAAATCGCGCTATAACTGAATTCCACAAGATCCAATTTTTGTAATATATCGGAACACTTATGGGCAACGCGAACTTTTTCGCTGTCTTCGGCCGGAAGTTTCGTGAATCGGTCCGCATTGATCCGCGGAATATCCATCAGAATTCCGGCGGTAAACGCATATCTCCGAAGAAGACGAAATTTCATCGTATCCGGGATCATGACGATTCCGAGGGTCAAAAGACCCAACTCGCTGATATATCGAAAAAAGTTTATGTTTTGATTATATACTTTTAAAAGAGCAAGAACGATCTTTTTGGAAAGAAGTGAATTTCGGATGATTCCTTTGTAATTGTAGGTCGTATTTTCATACATGAATTTCAGGAATTTCATTTCCGAAGTCTTGAGCTGATTTACGATCTTGATCGCGAGAATATTTTGGATTTGTTCTACGAGTTCTTTGTTTAACTTTACTTCGAATTTCGGAGTATATTGTCCTTTGATGTCCTTCAAACGGGCGAGCGCTGATTCTTTTACCTGCACTTCTTCCTTTACGAGAACGTTTCCCGAATTGTCCTCAATCGGGGAAAGAAAACGAATCATCGATCCCGTTTCGAATTCTTTCGTAAAATCGATCAGGTCTTCAATGGAATCAAATTCCAGATAAGAATGGGTCACTTTCATTTTGAAATTCTATCTCTCCGTGTGACTCTATGCGGGTTATCAAGGCTTGCGATCATCGATTCCAGACTTTTCTTTCTTTCCGAAGTTATAATTTCAGTATCAAGAGCGGATAACATCGCACAATGAGAAGATAATTTACAACAATTTGATTCTTCACAATGCTTTTTTTGACTCGCGAGCTCGGGAAAACTCTCCAAGATTTCCTCTTTTTTTAGATGGAGAATCCCCCACTCCTTGATTCCGGGAGAATCGATCAAAGTCGTTCCGTCCTCCATGACAAGCAAAAGAGAATTCGTAGTCGTATGCTTTCCTTTATCCTTGGATACGCTGATCCCCGACGTCTTTTGAACCTGCTTTTCGGTCAGCACATTGATTAAAGTAGACTTCCCAACTCCCGAATTTCCGACGAGAAACGTCGTTTTTCCTCGAAGATATTCCCGTAATTCGGGGATTCCTTCGCCGGTTGAACAGGAAATTCCCAAGGTTTGATAACCGAGATCTCGATATAATTTCAGCCGTGTTTCCGCCTCTTCTTTTGAGGCCAAATCCAACTTTGTAAAAACGATTAAGGGAAGCGTTTTAGAAGTAAAGACCGCCGCCAAACAACGATCGATAAAACCGTCCTTGGTTTCGGGAGATTTAAGAGAAACCAAAACCGCGGTCTGATCCGCATTCGCGCATAACACCTGCGTGTCGCCTTCGCGGCTTTTTCTCGTCAGGAAAGAATTTCTTTCCAATCGTTCGGAGATCACCCAATCCTGGCCGGCTGAATGTTCCGCGAGAATTTTATCTCCGACAACGAACGGATGCCTTTCCTCCGCGGAGATGGTCCTAAGTTTACCGCGTAAAAACGCTCTTACCGTTCCGCGCTCCGGAGAATAAATTTCGTAGTAAGCTCCGTAAACGCGGGAAATGGTAAAAAATTCTTTGACTGATTTATCCGACTCTAACATGATTCAACCGCGTTTTCTATGTCGACCCAAAGACTCAACGCCTTAGGGCCAATCGTTTATCTGATTCTTTTGATAGCCGGATTTCAGCTTATCTCCGTGCTAACTTTACAGTCATTCCATTTCTTTTCTTTCGAATCCTATAGAATTCTCATAACACTTCTTCCCGGCGTGATCTTAGGATTTATAGTCTATATTCTTTCGATTCGAATTTTAAGAAGAATTTCCGGAAAATTTCTCGGACGACTCTTTCCGTTTCTACAGTCTTCGAACACCGAAATCGTTCGTTATCTTTCCGTTTTGGATCAGTTTAAGAACGATCTGATCGCCACGAACTTAACCGCGCTCGTGTGCGAAAAGATTTTGAAATTCATTCAGACGATCATTCCCGCAAAAAAAGTAACGATCTTTTTATGGAAGGAGGAGATGGGAAAGTTCGCTCCGTTTCCGGACGAAGGTGAAATTCAATTCTTTATCTTTGATCCGTTTTTACTTTGGGTCACGGAAAACGATAAGATCTACGATCTCAAAGAATTCGAAACCAATCCCGGTTTGAGTAAGATCGCGAAATCCGCGGAATCTTTTTTTACAAAGACGGAAGCGGAACTCGTTGTTCCTTTGATTTTAAACCGAAGTCTTTTAGGTATGATCGTTCTCGGAGAAAAGAAGAATCGAAAAAAATATTCCTCCTCCGAAATCGAAAAGCTCAACGAGATCCGCTCCGTTTCCGTGATGTCCCTTTCCAACGCGATCTTTTACGAACGTCTGATCGAGTTGACCGAAACCTTGGAAGAAAAGGTAAAAAGTCGCACACGCGAATTGGAGAACGCTCAGTCGCAGCTCATCATGTCCGAGAAGATGGCTTCTCTCGGGATCATGGTTGCCGGAATCGCGCACGAGATCAACACACCAGCCGGCGTCATCAACGGAGCCGCGGATAATCTCGATCAAAACATGAATTATCTCGTAAGAAATATTTTCGACATCGTTCTTCTTGCGAAAAACAGAAAGCTGCGTAAGAATTTCGAACTCGCCCTTCTTCATTTGCTTCGCGATAAAAAAAATTCGGAATTGGATTCGCGAGAAAAATTCCGTTTAAAAAACGAGCTGAAGGAAGAGATGAAAGATATGAACTTCGGTCCGGCTCTCACTTCGGAACTTTCAAATTTCATAATAGAGAATCAGATCGGAGAGGAACGGAAATATATCTACAGTATCATTCTCAAAGACGACGATCGCGGTTACTTGATGCTCAAAAACGCGACGAATATCAACCGGAATATCAAAAACATACGTTATGCGATTCGGAACGTGGTTCGGATCGTAAAGGCCTTGAAGTCCTATTCTCACTTGGATCAGTCCAAAACGTTTTCACCGGCGAATATCATCGAAGGTTTGGAGACTACGTTGGTTATTCTTCATAATCAAGTGAAATACGGAGTCGAAGTGATTCGAAACTTTCAGGAAATTCCTCTCGTCATTTGTAATCCGGACGAACTCAATCAAGTCTGGACGAATCTGATTCAGAACGCGGTGCAGGCTATGAAAGGCAAAGGAAAAATCGAGATTTCCGTTTTTCCAACGGACGGCGCCGTGATCGTTCAAATCGAAGACGACGGTCCCGGAATTCCAGCGAGAATCCAGGATAGGATCTGGGATCCGTTCTTTACGACGAAGGATCAAGGAGAAGGAACCGGTCTCGGCCTTGGAATCGTAAAGGGAATCGTTGAAAAGCACAAAGGAAAAATCACCCTGACATCCAACCCGGGTAAAACCGTTTTTCGGGTGGAACTTCCGATTAACCCGGAAGCCGTTCCAACGGAAATCGCACGTACGTAATCATGGTTTTAAAATCGAAACTCAAAGCAAAGACGCATAACGTGAAAGAGGAAAAAAATTCTTCTGAGACTTCTTTTTTTAAGGAAGTGTATGCGTTGGTAAAAAAAGTTCCCCGAGGCAAGGTCACTTCGTACGGAAGAATCGCGGCCCTTTTGGGAAAACCGAGAGCCTCTCGCGCCGTCGGTTATGCTTTGAACGCGTTATCCAAAGGTCAGGAACAAAAAGTTCCTTGGCAGAGAGTGATCAACGGCCAGGGAAAAATTTCCTTTCGAGGAGATACGGGGCGCTCGATTCTACAAAAGAAAATGCTCGAAGACGAAGGAATTCGTTTCAACTCCGCGGAAACGGTAGACTTGAAAGTTTTCGGATGGCCGGACACGATTCCTCACAAGACCGCCCGGAAAAAAAGAAAATAAAATTTTTCCTGGTTTCTTACGACCCGGAAATTGGAAGATTCATCCATGACTCATATCATCAAACCAGTAACTCTTACGATCGCCGGCTCGGACTCGGGAGGCGGCGCAGGAATTCAGGCGGATCTCAAAACATTCACCGCGTTGGATACGTTCGGAACGTCCGCAATCACTTGTTTAACCGCCCAGAATCCCTCCGGCGTAACCGGTATTTTGGAAGTGGATGCGGACTTTTTAGAAAAACAAATTGCGGCGGTTCTCGATTATTTTCCCGTCCAAGCGATCAAAACGGGAATGTTGTTTTCAACTGCGATCATCGAAAGAACGAGTTCGTTTCTGACTTTGCGAAAGAAAGAAGGAAAAATATTTTCCTTAGTGATCGATCCGGTCATGGTTGCAACGAGCGGAGCCAAACTTTTGCAGGATTCAGCGATCGAAGCCTTGTTGACAAAGTTGATTCCGATCTCCGATCTCATCACTCCGAATCTTGACGAAGCGGAAATTCTTTCCGGTAAAAAAATTTCAAATAGCGAGGAAATGCCCGGTCTCGCCAAGGAAATATTCGAAAAATTTAAAGTTCCCGTTTTGCTCAAAGGCGGTCACTTACGAAACGAAAAAGTCGCTCTTGATATTTTATACGACGGGAAAACGATTTCCAAATTCGAAAAACCGTTCATCAGCGGGTTTTATCCGCACGGAACGGGCTGTACGTATTCTTCAGCGATCACATCCTATCTCGCACACGGTAAAACGTTATTCGAAGCGGTTCGTTCCGCGAAAGAATATCTTCATGCAGCCATCGAACAAGCTTATACCGCCGGAAAAGATAAAACCTTAAATCATACCCCTAAATTCTAAAATGAACTCATTTGATTTCGTTTAACAATTCGGTTTGTACGAGTTTCTCTAAAATCGTAAGCGGTAAGGAACCGCTGTCCAAAACGACGGAATGAAATTTTTGAATATCGAACTTTTCCTTTTGATGTGCGCGGACTTTTTCCCTTAGTTCGAGAATCTTCAGCATTCCCAATTTATACGAACAAGCCTGCCCGGGATAAACGATATATCTTTCGATCTCAGCCGTTACGTCCTTAGGAGCCATTCCGGTATTAGTCATCATATAAGAGATCGCTTGTTCTCTGCTCCAGCGTTTGTAATGCAGACCCGTATCGACCACGAGACGAACCGCTCGAAACAACTCCGCCTGCAACCTCCCTAGATCCGCATAAGGATCGGTAAAAAATTCGTAATCCTTGGCAAGTCGTTCCGCATACAAAGCCCAACCTTCCACATAAGCCGTAAACGTGATCGTGTTTCTAAAACGGGGAAGTCCTTTCAGCTCCTGCATAATCGCGATCTGAAGGTGATGCCCCGGAATCGCTTCGTGATACGTCAATGTGTTCATTCCGAATTTCGGAATTTCCTTCGTATCGCGAAGATTCGCGTAAAATACTCCCGGCCTCGAACCGTCTAACGCCGGTTCGTCGTAGTAGGCGCCCGGAGCGGTTTTTTCCTTAAAGACCGGAATTCTTTCCACTTCGACTTTACTCTTAGGCATTCTCAAAAACAGAGGTTTCGTTTTATCTTCGGCTTCCTTTAGAATTCTCTTATATTCTTCCAATGCCTGCAGTTTTCCCTCTTCCGTATCGGGAAATAGAAAACGGGAATCTTTTCTGAGTTCGGCCATTGCGATCGGAATCGGTTGATTCTTCCCGATACTTTTTAAGATGGTCTTCATTTCGTTTTGAATCCGAGCGACTTCGGACAATCCGATTTTGTGGATTTCTTCCGGGGACAAATCGGTGGTCGTATGTTTTTTCAACTCCTGAGAATAATAGGAATCACCGTCGGGAAGTTTCCAAACTCCCGCGTTGGAATCAGAATGTTTTTTCTGTTCCAGAAAAAGATTTAGCAATTTTGAATATGCCGGATAGATTCCGGATTGGATCGACCGTTCGGCTTGGTTCAAATATCGATCCTTCGTTTCTTTGGAAATCGAATCGAGCTTTCCTATTTTCCTTTCCAAAGCCGCGTAGAGAAGATTCTTTTTCGCGGAAATTTCGGTGAAACCTTTCACCTCGGAGATCAAACGATCCAGAATAAAATCCGGCGGAAGAATTCCGTTTTTATCGCGATAAAGAATTCCTTCTAAAAGCTGATCGATCTTTTGCGGAACCGCGTCCAGCCTCGCGATAAAATTTTCCACGTCCTGCGAATTTTGGATAGGATGTTGAGTCGCCAAAAAGGTGGGAAGCTGGCTTTGAACGCCGAACAACTGATTGGCGGGATAATCATGGAATAAAAACCGTTCTCCCGAAACTTTTAATCGGAGAGACCATTCCAAAATTTCAAAGGACAACAACTCCTGACCGGACAAATCTTCCTTGCCATAGGACAAAAGAGTTTCAAGATTCCTCTTTGCTTTTTCCAGATCACGGTTTTGTTTATCGATCGATATATCCGTTAGCTTTCTTTGATAGCCGTTGATACCGAATCCGTTTAAAACACCTAGAGAAGTCAGATATTCTGGATCGTCCAGAACGGATTCCCAAAACATCTTTTCGTAAAATAAACCTAGAGTCAGCGGTTTAAAAAAAATCGTATGAAGCAATAACGTTAAGGAAAGCGAAAGTAAAAAAAGAATTCCGATTAGAATTCTTTTTAAATAGGAGTGATTGGACATAGTGGAACAAAATACGAAAGGATGAAAAGAAAGAAAATTCTATTTTTGTTAAGCGAATGGAAAGTGAGAAATTTTTTACCGAATCATATCCGGAATTTGAATCGAGATGACGGTCAAATCGTCCTGAAAACTGTTATCCTTCGTAAAGTCGCGGAGATCTTCCAAAACGAGATCGACGATTTCCTTTGCGGTTCGATCGAGATTTTCCCGGATCAATGCTTGAAGCCGTTCTTCTCCGTAAAACTCCTTCCGAGCATTCAGCTCCTCAAACAAACCGTCCGAAAATAAGAACAACCGATCGCCCGGTAGAAGTTTTTGAATCCGATCCTTATAGATCGAAGCCGGAGAAAGTCCGATCATTCTGCCCGTTTTCTGCAAAAGCATAAACTCGGAATCATGCAATAAAATTTGTTCGGGATGACCCGCCGAGGAATACCGCAAAACTCCCGTGTTCAAGTCCAAATCGGCGAGAATACATGTATAATATAGATTCAACGATCGAAACTTCGAAAGAAAGTCCTCATTCAATATTTCTAATATTTCACCGGGACGTTTTCCGGATTGTTTTACGAACTCGTACGCGACTTTGATTGCCATCGTGATCAAAGCCCCTTGTACCCCGTGACCCGTTGCGTCTGCGAGAAACAAACGATATGTCCCGGGACCGGTTCGAGTTACGTCGTAAAAATCACCGCCGACTTCGTCCTTGGGAATGTATTCGGCGCGAATTTTCAATTCGGAGAATTCTTCATACCCGGAAGGAAGCATACTCTTCTGGATTCTTTTTGCGGTCGAAAGATCCTTTTTGATGATGTGAAACGATTTATTCAACTGAGCCATCAGCTCTTCGATCGTCCTTCTTTCCTCCGAAAGTTTTCGTTTGTCCTTTCTAGATTCGCGCAAAAGTTTTTGAACGGTCGACGTTTGTGTCTTTAAAAATCCGGAAGCCTCGCTCATCCAGTAAAAGTATAACAATACCGTTACTACGAAAACGATAAAAAAGATCACCAAGGTCCGATCGCTCAGACGTACGGGAGAAGTTCCCGCGATTCCGGTAAAATAAAAAACGAACAGAGCGAACGCGTAGATCAGAGCTCCGAAAATAAAATATCTTCGCTCCATTACTCCGAAGGAAGCGAGATAACCCGCGTAAAGCGTCGTAATCATCACGACTAAAAAATCGGGAACTTGAACGGTAAGCCAAGCGTTGTATAGCAACATCGGAACATACCAGCAATAAAACGAAAACTTCATCCATCGCTGAAGATTCCATTTTCCTCGTGCGAGCTGATAATTCAAAGGAAGCGCAGCCGCGATATTCAATACTACAAGAAGCGTGAGCTCGGAATACGAAATCTTTTCCAATCCTTCCGTATCGAAAAACTTGAGAACGGAGAATAATACGGATACGAACATTCCTCCGAAAATCCAGTTCAACGTAACCGGAAGCCGGAGCGTTCTTTTTAAATTTGAGAAATTCATAAATTTCTAAATTAGCGGAACGATGACTAGGGAAATAAAGGAAATCAATAAAGTCCAGATGCTCGCGGAAGCCATGGAGAACCAAAGGGAATTCTGCCATTGAATCAAAGGCGTCGCTACGAATAGGATCATACCGAAATAAGAAAGATACGGAGAACGATCATAGAGATGTTTTTGCCATTCTATAAATCCTTCCTTAAAGTCCTTTACGTCTCCGCGAAATTTCAAGTCCAAGATCAATTCCCCGATCCAACCCGAAATCGAAAAGATCAGCGTCCATAAAAAGAATAATATAGAAGCGAAAAAGGGAATCTTTCCAATCCAAAAAAAGAAGTGAAGCACCGGTAAAAGCAAACCCAGAACGGGAAAAATCGGATAAAGCAGCTTTGTCCGAAAGAATTTACTTTCGGAAACGTATCGATACCAAGGAACCGAACCGGGAGTTTGAAACGATCCGCAGAAAACGCACTGAACGGACTCGGTTAAAATATGAGTGCCGCAGTTTCTGCAGAATCGTTTATCCGTCTCCATGTTCGAACGATATGAACGTCAGCTTTGTTTAATCAGCTGATTGATCAGTTGATGTAAAAAGTCAACGTCCGGTGTTCCGCTCTTCGGAAGAGGTTTGTTGTTGATGAACAACGTCGGAGTGGAATTGATCTTCAATTGTTCCGCCTCGTCCACTTCCCGATTGATCTGATCTCTAATCTTGGAAGAGCTCATACAAGCCCGGAACTGATCCATTTTTAATCCGCTCTTTTCCGCAAGGCGGCTCACGGTTACGGCCGTGTGCATTACACCGGCTTCATTATCATCGTACAATCCGGTGTAGACCGGATAGAATTTGTTCTGTTGATTCGCACAAAGTGCTGCGCTCGCAGCAACACAGGAACTCGCTTCGGGCGATTTCCTTCCCACGAGACGATTGCAGTTTCCATCCAACGGAAAATTCTTATATGCGACTTTGATGATTCCGCTGTATTCGCTCAGGAACGATTTCAAAATCTTGCTCGTGTGCATACAATGACCGCAATTAAAATCGGCGTATTTTACGATCGTGATCGGTGCGTTCGGATCGCCGACGACCGGAACATCCTTCAGATCGATCGGAACGGTAGCGGAGGTTTCAAATTCCTTCAACTGCTCGGGAATGGATTTTTCTCCGTTTGCCGAGCCCGAAACCAGTCTCGCGCCGCCTGTGGAAATTCTCCCTCCATAAAGACCAAAGACGAAAAAGGAAAGAACCACGATCAAAAGATTCAATATATTTCCGTTTAAGGAATTCGTAACGGCCCGAATCGATTTATCGGAAAGTTTTTTAAATTCGGAAAAGTTAACGGCGAGAAGCGCGATCGTAACCGCGTACGTTGCGGCACAAAGACCGCATAACGCTTTGATCACTCCGACCGAAATAATGAACAATCCGGCATCCGCAACTAAACCGAGAACCAAAACGTAAAATGCGAGTCTGAGATTGGATTCGGCCGTTTCTTTTTTGATTTCGGATAATACGAAAAGAAAACCTACGAAACCGTAAAATACAAAGCCGAACAAAGCGATCGGAAGATCACCCAAACCCGGAACGTTCCGGATCGCGGAATAAGAACTTTCGGAAACCTTGTCGCAGGAACCGGATTCGCTCAATGCGTTGCAAAGAGTTTCGCCGACGGAGCTTGGATCTCCGTAATATTTTTGAATCAATAAAAACGAGAGAAGCAATCCTAATGCGGAAAGAATGATCGATATTTTATTTTTAGAAAGTTGGCTCATGAGTTTCCCCGATCCTGTAAGATCGATTTACCTTTATGTATGGTTCCTTTTCAAATGAAAAGAAAAAACTAATTTCGAATTCGGTTTCCTTAGATGGAAGAAATCGCTTCCGCAAGATCCAGCTTTCCTTCGTACAACGCTTTGCCGGTAATCACACCGAACAAAGGAATCTTCGTATCGAGCGAGGAAAGATCCATAAGATCCTTTAAGGAGGAGATTCCTCCCGAAGCGATCACTTGAAACGGATAAGAATTTAAAATCTCCCGATATGCTTCCAGATTCGGCCCTGCGAGAGTTCCGTCCTGAGCGATGTCCGTAAAGACCACGTGTTCGATGCCCGCCTTTGCGAGACGTTCCATTAGATCTCGGTAATGAACGCCGGAATCTTTTTCCCATCCCGCGATCTTTACGATCCCGTCGCGCGCGTCCACCGCTACGACGACTCTATCTTTTCCGTATTGATCCAAAGCGTATTTCAAAAGATCCGGATCAGTCACCGCGGCCGTTCCTAAAATAAAACGATCGATTCCGATTTTATCGTAATAAGCGAGTTTTTCCTTGTCCCGGATTCCTCCGCCTAACTGCACTTTGAGGGAAGTCGTTTCGCGTATTTTCAGAATGGAAAGCTCGTTGACGCCGAGTTGATTTCTTGCTCCGTTCAAATCGACCAAGTGAAGCAAGGTCGCGCCGTTCTTCGCGAAACCTTCCGCGAGTTTCCAAGGTTCCGAGGAATAGATTTTCTTTTCTTCGTAATTTCCTTTGAAAAGACGAACGGCACAATTATCTAATAGATCGATGGCGGGAATGATGATCATACGGAATGAATGAAATTCTCCAAAAGTTTAAGTCCGTGAGTATGAGATTTTTCGGGGTGGAACTGAGTCCCGAAAATATTATTTTTTTCGACTACAGCGGGAAATTTTTCCTGATAGTAATCGCAAAGGCCGGTGATCGCGTTTCCTTCCGCCTCAGTCGGTCTGTAAGAATGAATAAAGTAAAAGAAGGATTGATCTTGGATTCCTTTTAAAAGAACGCTCTTATCCTTTCTGCGGATTTGAAGACGGTTCCATCCGATATGAGGAACCTTAAAATCCTTGCCTTGAAACTTTTTGATCTTTCCTTTGATGTAACCCAGACCTTCAATCTGTTCCTTTTTCGTACCTTGCGCCGTCTCTTCGGAAGATTCGAAAAGAATCTGGAAGCCGATGCAGATTCCGAAAAGAGGTTTTCCCGCGTTCGCGTGTTTGTCGATCGTTTCGCGAAGACCCGTGGAATTCAAATTCTCCATTGCTTTATCAAAGTGACCGTCGCCCGGCAATATTAGAGCTTTTGAATTTTCAATCACCGAACGATCATTCGTAAAAACGTAATCCTTCGTATAAAGCGAAACGGCTTTGATGCAGGAATGTATGTTTCCCATTCCGTAATCGAGAATGGCGATCACTCCAACACTCCTTTCGTAGATGGAATCGCGCCCGCTGCGGCAGCGTCTTGCGCGATCGCCATTCTTAACGCCTTGCCTAGAGCCTTAAAGATGGATTCGTGAATATGATGTCTGTTATCACCGTAATGAACGACCACGTGGAGATTCATCTTCGCATTCAGTGCGAGTTTTTGCAGAAACTCCAGAGAAAGTTCCGCGTCATAAATTCCGAATTTTCCGGTCAACTCGGGGCCGGTGTATTTAAAAAAGTAACGGCCCCCCAAATCAACGGCAACGGTCGTCAAAACCTCATCCATCGTAAGAGTAAAATGTCCGTAACGAAAAATTCCGGCTTTATCGCCGAGTTGTTTGTGAATCGTCGATCCCATTAAAATGGCTGTGTCTTCGACCGAGTGATGACAATCGATCTCGATGTCCCCTCTCAACCAAAGATTCAAATCGATCAAGCCGTGTTTGGAAATATGTGAAAGCATGTGCTCGAAAAAAGGAATCTCGGTATCAAATTGATACTTACCGGTTCCGCGGAGATTCATCTCCAATTTGATCTCTGTTTCGGAGGTTTTTCTTTCTGCTTTCATTCTAACTGGATCATAGAATCGGAACGACCTCCGTGTCAATGAATTCCAAAATAATGGATGACGGAAAACCCAAGTCTCTCGAAATTGTAAGAGCAGTTTATCTCTGCATTCCACCTCGCCGAAGTGGCGGAATTGGTAGACGCACTGGCTTCAGGTGCCAGCGATCGCAAGGTCGTGGGGGTTCGAGTCCCTTCTTCGGCAGAAAATTATAATCAACAATCAAACAAGGACTCGAAGCGAGAACTTGAAAGCGTTTGAGCTTTCGTAAAAAGCGACCGAAGCACACGATGTGCTGAGGCAAGTTCGAGACGCCCCGGAACTTAGTCGAGCAGGGATGCGAGACTGTGAAGGGGCGAGTCCCTTCTTCGGCAAATCAATGAATCAACTTTCCGATCGCCGCCGAAAGAGTTGCGACACCGACCATTCCCGCGAGGATCCAGCGCGTCTGAAGTGCGATCGCTCTGTGAATGTCGACGATTGATTTTTGCACTTCCAAAAGATCCGATTTCCATTCTGCGCGAAAATTAGCCATCTCGGTTTTTAATTCCGATCGAAGAGCGGCCATTTCATTTTTCAGTTCCATCCGAAATTCTCCCATCTCTTGTCGAAGTTCAGCGACGTCCATTTCCAACTTGTGTTGAACGAATAAAATCTTAGAATGAAGTTCGTTCACATTGACTTTCAGTTCCGCACGAAGTTCGGAAATTTCTCCGTGAATTTTTACGATCTTCAGATCCACATTATGTTGAAGCCGCTCCAAGTTTCCGGAAAAGTTCGTTTTAAACGTCTCCATCATAACTTCGATTTTCGATATTTCGGATTTCAAAGTCGTTTCAAAACGCTGATGTCCCGCTTCTAAGATCAGGTTTTTGGAGATCATGAATGCCTCGTTTAAAAAAACCAAAAATTGTTCCTTTCCATCCGACCCGAGAATCTCTTCTAATCGAGGTGGAATTTTATGAACCAAATCCGACATCATAATTTATCCTTCCTCTTCATTCGAATTCAAGCGCATTTTTCTTTCCCCTTCAACGGTTCTGGAGCGTACGAAAACCGGCATGAATCTCGGAAAAATTCGTTCCGATTCGATCGAGATAGCCGATTTTTTTTTAAACTGCGAAATTACAAGAACCAAAGGGGATTTTCGAGAAACGTAATGGGAGAATTCAATCGAATTCGAAGATGAAAACGTTTTCAAATTTTAGAATGAATTTCAATTTCAATCGAATCGGAATCTCAAAACAATTCATGTTTCCATGAATAACTTTTCTTGAATTTATCCAACGAAATCCATAAATGGAGACAGATCCTCTTTGGGACGGAGATCGGAATTGATTTCAAAGAAAACAGTCAAAGCTAAGAAAGTTATAAATAGCGAAACAGGGAAAGATCCGTCTCTTCTGAACCCGAGAAAAGAACCGTCTCAGAAACGATCCATTGATCGAGTTCAGAAAATTTTGGACGTAGTCGCCGTTCTCTTAGAAAGACACGGAGCGGAAGCGATCACCACGAATATGATCGCGCTCGAAGCGGAAATTCCCATCGGATCCTTGTATCAATACTTTCCGAACAAACACGCCGTACTCAACGCGGTCGGACAAAGACATTTGGAACGAGTCAACCTAATGCTTTCCGCGATTTTTGAATCCGATCTCTCCGGAAAATCCTGGGAAGATTTGATCGACTCAGTGATCGATTCTTTTGCGAACTTTTATCTTACCGAACCAGGTTTCGCTCCTCTTTGGTCTTCCATGAAACAAGACCCAGAGCTGATCGAAATCGACCGCGAAAACAACATTAAGATTGCGGAAAATGTTTCGATGATTCTTTCCCAGTTCAACGTCGAACCAGCCGAAAATAAAATCATCTCAAGAATCGTCGTCGAAGTTACGGATGCAATCCTCAATCGCTGGATTCGCGAACAAAAAGATAAGGAATTTTCAAATCGAATGATCATCGAACTGAAGATTATTCTTAAATCCTATCTTACCCGATATTTTCCCGAAGGACAGGAAACACTTTGATTCGAATTCTCCTTTTTGAATTTCCTCTTACGACTTTTTTCGTTTTTTTGAATGTTGCGACTTTTTTTCTCGTGAACATTTTCGTACCCGAACATCTGATCCGGCTTTATTTTCTCAATCATCCCGGAAGAATCCATCCGATCGCATGGATCGGCGCGGTATTCTATCACGGAAATCTAATACACTTATTCGGAAATATGTTTTATCTTTTCTTTCTTGGGAGAGCCGTGGAGTTCAAAGCGGGTAAGGGAAGATGGCTCTTGTTCTTTTTTATGGCGGCATTGATTTCATCTTTGTTGGACTCGTTCATTCGAGGAGTCATTCTCCATGACTCGACTCCCGTAGTCGGCGCGTCGGGTGCGATTTCTGGCATCGCCGCCGTCGCCGCTTTGCTTTCTCCCTTCTCGCTTCGATTCAACGGAAAGAATATTCCTTTCCCGGTCTTTCTCGTCGCTTGGATCATGGTCTATTCCGATATTACAAACGTATTTTCGGACGATGGAATTGCACGTTGGGCGCACTTAGGCGGTTTTATCTCCGTGATCTTCGCCGCTTATTTTCTAAAACCGACGGAGCGGAAACAGCTCCATTCCGGATTTATTCTCAACCTGATTTTCATCATTCTTACTCTGATCTTGGCGTTCTTTTATACCAATCGATAACGGTTCATCTGATAACGGCCGACTCGACTTTGAAGAACAAACAAAGATAAAAATGATTGTCAGCCCGCCAAAAATATAAGCCCCTGTAGGAAACTCGGAGAACGAATCATCCCTTGAGCAAACACGGCTTTTTTCAAATCACTCAAAAACTGTTTCTTAGAAAAGGGGACGAACTTCTCATTCTCCGCGACCGTAAATCCGGCTTGGGAGATCTTCCGGGCGGAAGAATGAACGAAGACGAATTCTTCCAAGACTGGAACCTCAGTATGGAACGCGAGATCGAGGAAGAATTAGGTTCGAAGGTTCAAATCGAAGTCTCCCCGAAACCGTTGTTCGTTCACAAACACAGAGTCAACGAAGGAAATTTTCCCTGCATCATCATCGCGTATCACGCGGATTTTCTCGGAGGAGAAATCGTCCTTTCCGACGAACACGACTACATCGCCTGGGAAAACGTCCGCACATACGAGCCGAGTCCGCTTTTTACGGAATACATGCTCGACGCCGTAAATCTGTATCTTAAGGAATATGCATCTTTAGTGCATTAGAAAAATAGAATATGACTCCCTTTTGGAAAAACGCAATCGCCTCGTTGATCTTGATTCCGATTTTTTTAGGAATCGCTTATATTTTTTCGGGAAAACCGATTTCTTCCGAACAATACAATTCCTTTCCTAATAAAGAATATCAGATTATAGCGAGCGGTTACGATCGAAACGCCGGGAACATTCTCGTTATTCAACCCGAATGGAAACTGGAAGATTTTTCTTCCGAAGAACGATTTTTAAAATCGGTGGAAAGTCCTCTCAAACAGGCGAAACAAAAAGGACTTTTAAAAAAGAATACGCTCGTCGTTTACCCGGCCCATACCGGAAGTTTTTTGTATTTTTTAAATTCCCGTCAGGAAATCTTCAAACAATCTTCGTTGGAAGAAGCGTTCCGTTTGATTCAATGGGAGAATCTCTTTAAAAGCACGATCGGTTTTAACTCCGGAAAAAAATCGGATCCTTATAAGGAAGTCGCCGCCACCTACTTGAGAATTTTTTCCAATCTCTCCCGAACCTACGGAATTTATATTTTACCCGGTTCGATTCTTTTGCCGATTGCAAATTCCGAATCCGACGTTACGGATAACGCGTCGCAAACGATTTGGAAAGAAGCCGTCTATATTTTCGATCCGAGTAAATCGATCACTTTCAAAGACACGATTTTTGTAAGAGCTCCTTCGGAAGCTTGGAAGAATACGCTGGAGAAATTGAAGTCTACGGAAAATTCCGCAACAACCGAAACGGCCGAAAGACCGTTGGCCGTATTCCAATTTCCGTTTGCAAGATTCGGAATTTTTTATCTGGAGGATTTTAAGAATCCCGAATTTCAAGAGAAAGTGAAAAAGACGTTCGTGTCCAGAGTGATCGCGATCGGAGAAGATTCTTCCGAAGCGGAACTGAAAGAATGGGCGGTTAAATCCAATATCGAATCGACGGTCCGTATGATTCCTTCCGGTTCGTTTTTAGACCGGAATTACGGCGGAGGAAGTTATATCAAAACCAGATACGGCGCTTTGACCCCCGGCGTAAATAGCCGAGAACCCCTGATTTTAAATTTGTTTCTCTAATTGTTAAACGAAATTGCGCGCGGTGTAAAAAAGCCGCGCGAACCGATTCCGTGATTGCTATAAGAACCCGTCCCAAAGAAAACTCAATAACGCTGCTCTTGATTTTCGATCGACGGGAATCGATCCGTCACTTACTGCGAACTTCTTCGTAAAGTTTCCAAATACTCCAATCTTCCGGTTGAAAGTCGAGCTTACTGAGAAGCAATTGTCCGGGTTCGTTTTCACAAACGATCCGATCGTCTCCGGTTAAATAAGCGCGTTCACAAAGAATCGGAAGATTCTGACTTTTCTTAGCCGGACCCCAAAGATGAACCTTTCCGGAATATCCGGAAAGAAACTCGTTCTTTTTGGAAAGTTTCCAAGGATTGATTTCCTTCCGGCTTACGGTAAAAAGTTTCGTAATGGAAGGTTTTCCTTTCGAGGAAAAGTTGATTCTTCGGAGATGCAGTTTTCCGATTTCACCTCCCACGTAATACGCGCTTTCTCCGTTTCCGTAATACAAGATTGGACTCAAAATATCCTTATCGATCTTCTCCGCCGTTTTTTGAGAAGGATGAAACCAATATAAGTTGTACGCGCCCGCGTTTCCGGAAAAGATCAAAAACGAATTTCCGGAAGGATACATGAGAAATCTCGTTTTTAAATTAGGAAACGGTGATACGATTTTTTCCTTGTTTAAAACGAGAACGGGCTTTCGCGGTTCCACGGTTTTTTCTTCGTAAAGATTGTCGTCCACGAAGTAATATATTTTGGAACCGTCCGGCAAAATCGAACCCCTGCTTTTGCAAGAAACCTGAGCGCCGGCTTCGTAGGAAAGACTCGAATCTTTTAAGGAAATCGCAACGTATCTGCAACCCCCCGAAGCCTGCATCGTATATTCGACAAGGGCATAGTTTGCGTTTTGTGAAAGAGAAAGGTTGGAAGGGGTTTGATCCAGGCTGCGTGAATTGGTTTCGCCCGAGGCAAGATCCTGAAAGTAAATCTTCTGGTCCTCGGTCCAAACGAGCTTTAAACGATCGCTGGAAAATTCGATGATACGCGCCGAATCGGGAGCTTCCGAGGAAAGGATCTCATCCCGGTCTTTAGGCGATTGAAGTTTTTCTTTCAACCTTTCGGAGGCCTTTTCGTATTTTTCCTGTTCTACGAGTTCCTGAATCTCTTCGATAAAAGTCTCGTGACTGCTTTTACAGAGATTGAAAAAGAAAATCGCAAACAAAACCAGGATCATATTCTTTTTAACAAAAGCGGCTAACGCGATTCTTTTTTTCAAAATGGATTCAAGTTTCATAATATAGTCAAAATCGGTCTCAGACCTATTCTTCGATGCGGCCCGTAAATTCCAATTCCTTTTGAAAGAGTTCAGCGGCTCTTCTTCCCGTCGTTTTCGTATCCAAAAACGAAATTCCCCCGTTTAAGATCGCGCCGATGTACGGAAGCCAAGCATACTTGGAGGAGAAATTTCCGTTTCTGCGGAACAACTTCCAACCGAGATGAAATCCGATCGAACGAAGAATTTCCAAAGAAGCGGGTCTCACTAATACGCGGCTTCCGGCGTCTCGGACGATCGAACGGATCAACGCGTGATTCTTATCCGGAAAGATACAATAACTCATAATTTCGGGAGAAACCTGGGATTCTTTTCCGTAAAGAGCGGCGATGTCTTTTACAAGATGACCTTGGATTCTATAGAATAAGATCATTTCGGGTAACAAAGTCAGATAACCGAGATGCCGTTTCGGAATCGAAAGCCCCGCGCTGATCGCTCCGGCTCGGATCGAAGCCTTTTGAACGCATTCCTGAACGAAATCGGAAGGATCACCCACGGTTTTACCGAACGGACTCCGATAACCTCGAAGGTCCGTTAGTAGCGATAAGAATTTTTCAGAAAAAGCTTCTGCGACGGAAATATGGTTTTCCATAGAGTGCGTTGATTTACAAAGGAAAGGTCGAGTTCATTCAATGATAGATAGACTTGAAAAAATACAAGAAAAATACCTTCGAATCAGCGAAGAGTTGAATCTCGCGAAAGATCCTTCGGCGTTAAAGAATCTATACAAAGAAAGATCCAGGCTCACTCCTCTTTATCTCAAGGTGGAAGAATATCTGAAAATCCATCAGGATCGAAAAGACGCCGAAGAATTGATCCAGTCCGAAAAGGACGAAGAAATGCATTCCATGCTCAAGGAAGAAATCCGTCAGGCGGGTCAAAAACTGGAAGAGTTGGAAAAGGAACTCGAAATTCTTCTCTTACCTCCCGATCCGAATTCGGGAAAGAATATTCTTGTGGAGATCCGCGCCGGGACCGGAGGAGAAGAAGCCGGTTTGTTCGTGGCCGATCTTTTCAGAATGTATTCCAAATTTGCGGACAAACAAAAAATCAAAACCGAAGTCATCGATTCGTCGCCTACGGGAATCGGCGGTTTGAAAGAAATTATTTTCGCACTCGAAGACGATCGTGCTTACGACCTTTTTAAATTCGAAGGCGGTACACATCGAGTTCAAAGAATTCCGAGCACAGAATCCGGGGGAAGAATTCACACAAGCGCCGTCACGGTTGCGGTTCTTCCCGAAGCCGACGAAGAAGAAATCGAAATCAACGAAAACGATCTCCGCATCGACGTATATCGATCTTCCGGTGCGGGCGGTCAGCACGTAAACACGACGGATTCCGCGGTTCGAATCACTCACATTCCCACCGGAGTTGTGGTCGCTTGTCAGGATGAAAAATCGCAGCATAAAAACAAAGCCAAGGCTCTTCGGATTTTGAGCGCGAGAATTCTGGAAAAACAAGCCGAAGATAAAAAACAAGCGTCCGATGCGATCAAGAAACAGATGGTAGGAAGCGGGGATCGTTCCGAAAGAGTGCGGACCTATAACTTTCCGCAAGGACGATGTACCGATCATCGGATCGGATTTACGAGCCACAATCTTTCCGCGATCATGGAAGGGGATCTGGACGAATTGATCGGAGCTTTGACCGAAGAAGATAGAGCGCGTAAAATTTCGGAAACGCAAACTCATTGAAGAATTTCAAGCGAATCCGGGTTGAAAAATCCCGGATCGATTGACGACTGGAATCATAGAGATGTTAAAAGAAATCAACGAACCCCACCGGACCCTTTGCGGAGAACGAATTCCGTTTGAAAACATTCACGCGGTTTCCGTAAGTCTTCCCCAGTTGGCGGACGTGATCGGTTACGAAGAAAAAAGAACCGAAACGCTTTCCCGATTGAAATCAGGTTATCCGAGGTTTGTAGCGCATTCTTATATCGCGAGAATTTTAGATTACAACCGAGAAGTAAAAAACGTCTCCACTCCTCAGTTCATCGTCTCTTCCAAAAAAGCGGCAAACGCAATCGTAGAAAAGTTCTCCATAGAAAAATACGAAATCCTTGAAGACGAAGGAATTTTCACTTTGGTCATTCCGAATCTCAAGGATTTGGAAAAAGAAATTCTCTCCTTCATACAACACACGGGATGCCTTGCGTCTTCGAGAATGGCGGAAGATTTCTTATTAAAAAAAGGAATCTTGCAGGAAGTTTTCCGTGAAAAGGCGGAAAAGGATTCTCCCGTTCCGAAAATTCTTTCGAAGCTTTCCTCTTTTTATGGAAATGCGAATCCTCCGATTTTACTTTCCATGTCGGGAATGAACGGAGTCTACACGGCGTTCGAAGCATTGGATCGCGTTCAAAGAAAAAAAGGAAAAACGATTTGGATTCGTCTCGGTTGGTTGTATGTGGACAACATTCGAATCTTGGAAAAATATACGAAAGATTCGTACGTGATTCACAACGCCACGGATCTTCAGGACTTGGAACAATTTCTCGAACGGAATTCGCAGCAAGTCGCCGGAATCATCACAGAATGTCCGACCAATCCGCTTTTATTAGTTCCCGATTATGAAAAATTAAAATCCATCGTGGACCGATATGAGATTCCTTTGATCGCGGATATTTCCGTCGCCGGGTCCGCGGTGATCGATGTGCTTCCGTATGTCGACGTGATCGTGGAAAGTTTAACCAAGTTTGCGTGCGGAAACGGCGATCTTATGATGGGAGCCGTCGTGTTCAACAAACACTCGAAATGGTTTTCGGAAATTTTTTCCATCTGCAAAGAATGGATCGAGGAACCGTATATTCGGGACTGCGAGCGTCTTGCGTATGAAATCAAAGATTATGAAGAACGCGTATTGAAGATCAGCGAAAATGTGAAAAAACTCGCCGCGTATTTTTCAAAACATCCTGGAATCCGAAACGTATTCTGGACCGGTTCCGCCGATTCTTCCGCAAACTTTGAAAAGATCACGAGAATTCCCGGAATTCAATCCGGCGTTTTATCGATCGAACTCGCGGTTCCTTTGGAAAAATTTTACGATCGACTCGCGTTGCTGAAAGGACCGAGTTTCGGAACCGAATTCACCCTTAATATGCTCTACGTTTATCTCGCACATTACGAGTTGGTGACTCGGGAAGAAGGAAGAAAATTTCTGAAGGAAAACGGACTCGATCCGAACTTGATCCGAATCTCCGTCGGAACGGAAGACCCGGATCTTTTGATTCAGGAATACGAAAAAGCCTTCGAAGCTTAAGCCCTTGCTCCTGCGATCACTCCTGATGCCGAGGAAGAATTCCCTTTTAAATGGAAGATCCCCTTGTAAAAGGCGAACAATATTCCATATTTAGAAATTCCTAATATATAAAGAACTCCTAAAGAAAAAATCGTTCCGAACGTCCAACCGAGCGCGTGAATCAACAAGCTGCAGAAGATTGCAAGCCCGAGAGCGCCGATAAACACAGAACCTAAAAAGTAAAGAATTCTCGCGATTACGCTTCCTTTGGTTTCCTTGGTTTCTTGACCGAGGGTAACGTCGCGGATTTCAAGACCTTCTTCAATCCAGTTGGATAGGATCGAAATCATAATCGGAATCATTACGATTCCCATGACATACAGCGTGATTGCGACGTCGGATGTTAACCAGGCAAGTGCGGTGCCCCAAGTCCAATCGTTGAGATATTCTTCTCTGGTTGCTGAAAAAAATCGTTTATACCCTTCTCCATCCCAACCGTGAACGAGGATAAAAAACATTCCGAAGTAACCGAGCATAACCTGTAAAAAACCGTAAAAAGCTTTGGATTTTTCGAGCAATTTCCAAACGACCCAAAACGCAAGAATTCCCTGTGACACGTTCGTAAAGCCGAATAACGTCACGAGCCAACCCGGCATCGACTTGTCCAAGGCCTGCATGGTTTCCCAACTCGTAAACTGCCAAACAAGATATAAACCCGAAGGTCCGAAAACCAACGAGAGAAACAACACGTTGATGAGAAAGTATGTTGTCTTCCAAAAAGGAGTCTTTTCGTCGGAACTCTTCGGTTTTATCTCTTTCAAAGAAGCCGAACCGAGGGAATCTCCCGACTGAATTTTTTTAATCTGACGGGAAGCCGCCATTGCAAACCCTGCACCCAACCCGTAGGCCCAGAAAACGTCAACTTGTACCATTTTCAATTCTCCTGATTTCTTTAATCTAAATTTAGAATGATATATCATTCAGTTTTTTCAAGTAAAAAATGTGGGAACTCCTTCGATTTCAAATTCCGATGAATCCGTTGAAATTTCCACCGTAAGAGACATAAATTTATTATGGTGGTGTTCAACGGCTCCGAAAGGGCAAAACGAGTATGAAGATCTTCTTCGGGTCGAAAATCCGTAAATTCTAGTTTAATTCTGAAAGAATGTAGGAACTCATACTTTTCAAAAGAGAAACGGAAATTCTCTTCAGAACTGCCAAATTAAAAACAAACCCACTTCTGGACGTTTCTAAAAACCATAAGTTCCGACAATACGCAGAATTCTAACTTGAAACCAATCACTGGTTTTCCCTCATCCCATCTAACATCAGATCGGGAACGGCTTTCATCCAGCGAATCGCATAGTCTCGATCGGATTTGTGGGAAATCGATTGGCGGATTCCTTCAAACATCATGGAATTGATCGCTTTCGATGCGACATCCGTATCTAGATTCTTTCGTAAAAAGCCCTTCTTCACACCGTTGATCAAATAAAGCTCGGTAACGCGCGCGGAAAGTTCGTAAATCTTTCGAATCTTGACGGTCACCGTTTCGTCGATCCCCTGCGTTTCAAAAAAGAAAATCTGACCGATGCGAGTGTCTTTTCCAAAAAGTTCGAAAAGCCCGACTCCGATTTCTGCGATTTGAGAACGGTATTCTTCCAACGAATTGGATTTGTCGGGACTTTGTCGGGAAATCACTTCGGACAACCCGTTCTGCACTCGATCCAAAAGCGCATGTAGGATATCCAACTTATTCTTAAAATAACGATAACAGGTTCCGTGACCGATGTCCAACTTACCCGCGATATCCGCGATCCCCGCGGCGTGAAATCCTTTCGCCGAAAAAATGTCGAGGGCGGCGTCTAAGATTTCCTCTCGGCGCGCCAGGATCTTTTCTTCCTTTTTCATCTTCGGGGAGAATGTTTTGTTTCGGAGTTTTTTTGTAAACCGGAAGATTCTTCAGACAAGATCGACGGTAAGAGGAATGTGAATCTTAAAGCGTGTGCCTTGTTTCGAATCCGATGAAAAATCGATTTTCCCTTTGAGTTGTCGCACCAGGATATACACGAGTTTTAAACCGAGCGAATTGGAATCCTCTAAGTCGAAACCGGAAGGCATTCCGATTCCGTTGTCTTCGATCTGCATCTCCAGATTTTCCTCCACTTTAGCGAGAGAAATTCTAAGCTCCGGTTTTTCGGAAGAATTCTCCACCTCCGGAAACGCGTACTTTAAAGAATTGGAAACGAGCTCGTTGATGATCAGTCCGATCGGAATCGCACGGTTTACGCTGATGTCCAACGTTTCCAGTTCGGTTATCAATTCGACCAAATCGGATTTTCCGTAAACCTGAAAGAGCTGGTTCAATAGTTTTTCGATATATACGGAATATTGAATCTTTCCTAGATTCTCCGATTGATACAATTCTTCGTGAATCATAGACATCGTTCGGAGTCGGTTCTGACTTTCCATAAATACGGAAAGACTTTGTTTATCCTGAACATAATCCGATTGCATCGACAACAAGGAAGAAATCACCTGGAGATTGTTTTTTACCCTGTGATGAATTTCCTTCAGCATCACTTCCTTTTCTTCCAGAGAAAGATGAAGTTTCCTTTCCACGGATTTAATATCCGTAAAATCCAATAGCGTCACGATTACGCTTGAAAGAGACGATTCGAACCCGGGAGGAACTGACCAACGAATTTTAATATCCAGTCTCGTTCCATCTTGGACGCGGAAACCCACTTCGACTTCGTAAAAATAGGATTCTTCCCTGATCTTTCTTAAAACTCTTCTGAATACTTTGAAATTATCCTGACTGAAGAACCGTTTCCAATTTTTATAAACCGCATCCTTGGATTCGACACGAAGTAGATTGACGGTCTCCTGATTGACCCCGACGACTTGAATCGAATCGAAACAGAGCTGGACAAAATCGGGATGCGTTTCGACGTAATCCGTAAACGAATCTCCGTGAATATCTTCGGGTAAACCGTCCAAAACTTTTTTGAGCTGGGAATAATCCGCTTCTATGATCGCAACCGGAAGATGTTCGAACAAACCCATATAGCGGATCTGACTTTTTTCCAGCGCGGCCCTCGCGTCGTTTTTCTCGTGAATTTCTTCTCTAAGAATTTCGTTGGAACGAAGAAGTTCGTGCGTTCTTGCTTTTACCTTGTCTTCCAGACTCTGATGAGAAACGCGGAGCTGATTCTCCGCATCCTTTCTTTCATTCACCATACTTGCAACGAGAAGACTCGTTATGGACAACACGGCCACGAAGAATTGTAAAAGAATGTAAGAAGCGTTCATCGATTCGGCATAAAACTGAGGAGAACCTGAAATCGTTCCTAAGATCGCGATGATCGAAGAAAGAACCACCGCCAAACTGCTCGGCCTTTCTCCCAATCGAAACGCGGACCATAAGATCAACGGAATTAAAATATAACCGAGAGGATAACTGATGGAAACGATCGGAGTTACCAAATCGAAAGAGGCGAGGGAAAAAAATACGATCAAAAGAAGAAGCGCGATCGATTCCAAAAATTCGGTCCAACGCGGAATTTTATACGCGCCTCGAAACCAAAAAAGGACAAAGGGAGCGCCGATGTAAACGCCGAGCGTGTCGCCCGCCCACCATGTCAGCCAACTTTGACGAACCAAGGAGAGATCGATTTCTCCCAAAAGATACATGAAAGTTACGGAACCGGTACAGCTGATCGTACATACGATCGCTTCCAAAGCGATAAAAAGAAAAACGTATTGGGTCTTTTCGGAAATTCTACATCCTGGAATTTTCAGCGAAAGAACGACTTTTCCCGCGTAACATTGAAGAGCCGAGAAAAGCCCGATCACAAAACTGAGATATAAATTCTTTCCGGGATCCATCCAGATCCCCGAGAAAAGATCCGTTCCCGAATTGGAAAAGAAGGATGCGAAAAAAACTCCGATGATCGCGTAATTTCCGAATAGAATCGTAAGTCCGAGCGCGGCACCGGAAGCGGGCCATATCGCGGAAGCGTAACCGGGATGAATCGCGGTGTTTCTTCCGATCTGCGCGAGAATATAATAAATAAACCCGGATATAAAAACGATTCCGGAGATTCTTATTATTTCTTTGAAACGAAGAGACAAAATCATCAATCCTATTCAATTTGTTCTAAAATGAGCATTGAAGAGCTCCTATTCTCTGACCAGCCTTTTATGATTTTTGAAGAAGGATTCCATCCTTTCGGAAAAATTATCTTTCGCAATCCCATTACAACGATCGAAGCTTATAACTCGGAAGGGCTGACCGAAGCGTTTCACAAGATCGAAGATTCTTTAAACCGAGGATATTACTTAGCGGGTTTTATTTCGTATGAGGCAGGATATTTTTTTTCCGATACAAATTGGAAACGAACTGAAACAATTTTACCACTTTTGTATTTTGCGGTTTTCGAAAAGCCGGAAAGAATTTCTAAACCGCTTTCCGAATCCGCTCAAAACTACGGCTTTTATATTTCGAAAACGCCGAATCGGGAAACCTATTTTCAAAACCTGAAAACGATCCGCGATCATTTGTTTCAAGGTGAAATCTACCAGATCAATCACACAGACCGGATCGGTTTCGAATTCGAAGGTGATATATTATCATTTTATAAAGTACTTTCGGAACGACAACCCGTATCTTACGGATCTTGGATTCGATTCCGAAAAACGGATCTCCTTTCTTTTTCTCCGGAACTCTTTTTCGAAAAAAAGAATCGAACGCTCGTCACGAAACCGATGAAAGGCACTTATCCTAGAGGAAAATCCGCAAACGAAGACAAAGAGAACATCCGACTTCTTCAGAACTCCGAAAAGGAAAAAGCGGAGAATCTCATGATCACCGATTTAATGCGGAACGATCTCGGTAAAATCAGTCAAGAAGGAAGCGTTCAAGTGGAGGCGCTTTTTTCCGTGGAAACATACAATACGATCTTTCAAATGACCAGCACCATCCGTTCCGAACTTTCGGATTCCGCGGGTTGGAAAGAAATTTTTAAACAACTTTTCCCCGGAGGATCGATCACTGGCGCTCCGAAACTTAGGGCGATGCGACTTATCGAACAACTCGAACCGCCCAGGGGGATTTACACGGGAGCAATCGGCGTCATTCAACCGAATCAGGACGCGGTGTTTTCGATCGCAATCCGAACCTTGGAACTCGAACGCGGAAAGGGAAATATCGGAATCGGTTCCGGAATCACCTGGGATTCCGATCCTGAAAGGGAATGGTCCGAAATTTTCGAAAAAGCAAAGTTCTTTACCGAAGCTCCCCGCGATTTTTCCGTTTTCGAAACGATACTTTATAAAAATGGAATATTTTACTTTTTAAAAGAGCATTTGGAAAGAATCCGGAATTCCGCCCAAAAACTGCAAATCCCATTCTCCGAAAAAAAATGGAATTCAACCCTTCAAAAAATCCGCTCCGAAGTTAAACGAAATTCCCACCGAGTCAAAATCAGCCTGCATGTTTCGGGTACGATACGCTGGGAGCACTCGGAACTTTCACGGTTTCAAAAAAAAGGAAACGTTCGAATCTCGAAAATCAAAATGGATTCCACTTCCGAATTCAGAAAACATAAAACGAATTTACGTGCGATTTACGATCGGGAAGGGAAACTCGCGCGGGACGCGGATTGTTTGGATGCAATCTTCTTAAACGAGAAGGATCAAATCACGGAAGGAAGCATCGCCAACGTATTCGTAAAGATCGGAGATTCTTACTTTACGCCTCCGCTCGATGCCGGAGTTCTTCCGGGGGTGTTCAGAGAACGTTTGCTAAAACGAAATGGATTTTACGAGAAAATTCTTTCCATAGAGGATTTAACAAACTCGAATTCCGCTTTTCTTTGCAACTCGTTACGCGGAATTTTAAGGATAGAAGAAGTTCGAAATTCTTAGATAAGCGGATATTTGGAATCTAGTTGCGGAAATCGAACGGGGTCCTAAACTTTTAAGTATGAGAACGTTTCTGGGGATTTCCGTTCCGGAAGAAGTAAAAGAACAACTAACTTCCATCTGTTACGGTATACCGGACGTGCGCTGGGTTCCTAAGGAAAATTTTCACATAACCTTGGTCTTTTTAGGCGAACAATCGAACGAGAAGCTGGACGTTCTATCCGAGTTTTGTTCCACCGTTTCTTCCCCGTCGTTTCACTTAAACTTGAAGTCGGTGGGAACATTCGGAAAACAAAAGTCTCCTTCCATCCTTTTTGCGGAGGTAAGCGCTCCGCCCGAACTTTTACAGCTCCAAAAAACCTTGGACGGCGGACTTCGCAGATTTGGGTTTTCCCCGGACCGCCAGGATTATCATCCGCATTTAACGATCGGCCGTTTTAAGAATACGAACGGAACGAGAGTTCTCACCTATTTGGAGGAATTCTCCGACTTTTCCACTTCGGACTTCCCCGTTTCCGAATTTCATATCTATTCATCCAAAACATTCTCGGACGGACCCGTCTATTTCATCGAAGAATCTTTTTCACTTTTACCGTCTTAAAAAATTATGGAGAATTCAGAACGTTTTCGAATGAGGCGCCTGTCTTGAAAGATTTCTCTGATTTTTTTCGAAACCCTCACGTATGGGACCGTGAGATCGTTGCGGTGGGAGGAGACCTTTCTCCCGAACGACTTTTATACGCCTATAAGAACGGAATCTTTCCGTGGTCGGACGAGCCCATTCTTTGGTATTGTCTCGATCCCCGGGGGATTTTTGATCTGAACCGTTTGCATATTTCCAAGCGCTTACGACGGAAGATCAATCAAAGACGTTATACGATTACTTTCAACCGGGCCTTCGAACAAGTCATGCGCTGTTGCGCGTATCGGCCCGGAGAAGAAACTTGGATCACCGATCTTTTTATCAAAGGCTATTCCGAATTTCACAAACTCGGATATGCTCACTCGGTGGAAGTTTGGGATGAGAATGGAAAATTAGGAGGAGGCGTTTACGGAATCGCAATCGGAAATTTTTTTGCCGGCGAATCCATGTTTTCCTTCGTTCCCGATTTCGGAAAGATCGCACTCTTCCATTTATTCGAGGCTCTTAAAAAAGATCACTTTACCCTTTTCGATACGCAGCAACTAAACGTTGTTACTCTTGGACTTGGGGCGTATCAAATTCCGAAAAAAGAATATCTCAAACGATTGGAATCGGCCGTCGCCTCGGGAAAAAAATGGAACCCTTCCCGTTCCGTTCCTTAAAAAAAACGTATTTACTTTTTTTCTACGGATGTTGGAGTTCTCCAATCAATCACTCTTTCAATAGGAAAACTTTACAATGACCCTTTTTAAGAAAATTCTTGCCCAACTTTTAATCGCAGCGATGGCGTTGACCGGATTCGCGGGACTCGTCGCACAAGAACCTGCTGCAGACGCTCCAACGGAACAAACCGAAAGCCCGAAAGAAACGAAGTCTGAAAAGAAAGGAAAGAAATCTAAGAAATCCAAAAAGGCTAAAAAGGCAAAAAAATCTAAGAAAAAGTCCAAGAAGGAAAAAGCAGAAAGCAAAAAAGAAGAAGCACCAGCTCCTTCCACTGAATCTTCTGCTCCGGCCGGAGAAGAGCAATAATATCTTCTTTCCGTCTATCTCTCCGGAGGTAGACGGTTCCCTTCTTTTTGCACCGCACCCGCTCCTTCCTCTTTCCAAAATTTGGTTGACTCACGCAATTTTTCCCTTAGCTTAATTCAGCCTTTACCCTATCGGAAATCATTCCGGTAAAAACTCACTAAAGAGGAATTGGAAATGTATAAAAACCTCGCGGATATGTTGATACAATCCACCGAGAAATTTGGAGATCGACCCGTATTCTGGAGCAAAGGAGAAGATAAGGAATTCCACCCTACTTCTTATAAACAGCTGTACGACATGGGAATCTCTCTTGCCGAAGCGCTCATTCATTTGGGACTGAAAGCGAGAGAACATGTCGGAGTACTAGCGGACAACAGACTTGAGTGGATGATTACGGATTATGCCGTTCAATTTTCGGGAGCTGCTAATGTTCCTAGAGGAACCGACGTAACCGAATCCGAACTCGAGTATATCCTCAATCACTCGGAAGCAAAAATCGTTTTTATCGAAAACGATAAGATGCTGGAAAAGTTCAATAAAGTTAAACCGAAACTTCATAAAGTCGAAACCGTCGTCATTATGGATAAGGCTTCCACTGCAAAAGGAAAGAATATCCATAAAATCTACGATCTGATCGAAGAAGGAAAAGCCCTTAGAGCCAAAGGATCCAAAAAAGCTGAGAAAAGAATCGAGGAAATCAAACCCGACGATCTCTTTACCCTCATCTATACTTCCGGAACTACGGGAATGCCGAAAGGTGTGATGCTCATGCATTCCAACATGATTCACCAGATGATTTATGTTGTGCCGATGCTTTTAACGGACATCAAACCTACCGACAGTATGCTTTCCATATTACCGATTTGGCATATTTTCGAGAGGGTCAATGAGTATGGAGCCATCTCGAGCGGAATCCAAACGTATTATACGAAAGTTTCCGATCTTAAAAACGATCTAGCGAAAGCGAGACCGTCCTTTATGGCGTCCGCTCCGCGCGTTTGGGAAAGCGTTTATACCGGAATTTACAATAAAGTAAACGATCCGAAACAAACCCCGCCGATCCGTAGAGGTTTGTTTAAACTCGCTTACTTCTTCTCGAAACACTACAATGCTTCTAGAAGATTCTTGAGCGGATTGGAAGTGGATTATGAAAACAGAAATATTTTCAAATCCCTCGCAATCGGAGTAAAATCCCTGATCGTTCTTCTGCTAACCGGACCGTTTACCGTAAGTGCGATGGCGATTCTCGCGTATTTGGCTCTTCCCGCGTACGGAGTGCATGTTCCAAGCTGGATCCTCTTAACGATCGCGGGTTTGGGATTGATCTTCAACGCTAAGACTTTGGATGCGATCGTTCTTTCCAAAATCCGCCAAGCTACCGGTGGAAGGCTCAAGGGATCTATGTCGGGTGGGGGCGCACTCCAATCGCACGTGGATAACTTCTTCAACGATATCGGAATGCTCGTTTTGGAAGGTTACGGTATGACCGAAACCAGTCCCGTAATCTCGGTAAGACCTTTCGTAAAACCGATTATCGGTTCGGTTGGATTCTTAGTTCCTAAATCGGAACTGATGATCAAGGACGATAACGGTCATGTGTTGACGCACATCAACGATAAGTTCGAAGTTCTCGCGGGTAAGCTGGGACAAAAAGGAGTCGTCTTCGTAAAAGGACCTCAAGTGATGAAGGGATATTACAAAAATCCGGAAGTTACTAAGAAGACCATTGTGGACGGATGGATGAACACCGGAGATATCGGATTCATCAACTTCAAGAAAACCCTGACTTTGACCGGAAGAGCGAAAGACACCGTAGTATTGTTAGGCGGAGAAAACGTGGAACCGGTTCCTATCGAGAACAAGATGGACGAATCACCGTTTATCAAACAATCGATGGTCATCGGTCAGGATCAGAAGGTTCTCGGGGCGATCATCGTTCCGGACATCGACCAGTTAACCGATTGGTGCAAGGAAAACGGAATCGATACTTCCAAACTCGAAGAGCTGATTAAACATCCGAAAGTCATCGACTTCTACAAAAAAGAAGTTCGTAGCTACAACAGCACAAAGACAGGATTCAAATCTTTCGAGCAGGTTCAGCACGTCATTCTCACCAAAAAACCTTTCGAGGTCGGGGACGAATTGACCAACCTTCTCAAGATGAAACGTCACGTGATTACGGAAAAATACAGCAAGGAAATCAAGAAGGTCTACGACAAAGACTGAACGGCAAACTAACTTGCGTCCGTAAAAACGAAAGGCTCGGGGGATTTTCCTTCGGGCCTTTTTTATTTCCGCGTCGTGATCCCCTCATCCGCGCTTTGGGAAAGAATCGTTGGCGACCGCCGAATATAAAGTTTATCCTAAGAGACGGGTTTTACTTAATAATAATCTAATATTCTAACGCCGGGAGCGAGTTCTTCGCCTTGTGTTAAAATCGAAGGATCGTGTAAGGTAAGAATTTTGATTCCTTTCTCGTTTAAGATTCGAACGTATTCGATAAAGTCCCGATTTCGTTTTGTGGAAAATACCGCGCCTTGCGGAAGACCGATTCCATTCTTACATTCTTGGATGAGATAACATTCATCCCCGGTAAACAGAAATCGCCTTTCGGGAGAAGCGATCCATTCCAGCGCTTGCGACCCGGGGGTATGACCTCCGGTAAAAAGAATCCGCATATCCGTAAGCAAAGAATACGTTCCATCGAAGGAGTGAATTCGATTTACAGAACTCAAAGAACGGATGTAGTTCGCTTGATTCGGAAAGTAGGATTGTTTTTTCAAAAGATCCAAATCGTGGTTTTGAATATGGACCGTCGCGGAAGGAAACAGGAAAATTCCGCCCGCGTGATCGAAATGAAAATGTGTGAGTACGATGTCAGTGATTTCTTTCGGATCGATTCCGCATCGTTTTAAAAGAACGTCGGGTCTTTCAAAACTGTAGAATCCGAATTTCTTTCGATAGATGTCGTTAAAAAAGCCCGAATCGATCAGAATATTTTTTCCGGGAACGCGAATCAGATAAAAGAGGTATACGATTTCGCGATTTCCTTTGTCTTCTTCCACATTCAAAAAACGATCGGGGTATAGACTTCTTCCATAGGAAAAAACGTACAAACCGAAATCGGTTTTACAATTTTTCGAAACGTTCGTTTTCGAATTCGATCGGTTCTCGACCGCTTCCTGATTCCTACCGGCGCAGCCGCAGATTAAAACGAAAAGCAGACAGAAGGCAAACCGAATCGTTTTCATTTCAACGTTTCAACGGGTTCGCTTTGAATCCTAGAAAATCCTTTCTGTATCGGAGTCCTAAATTGCATTAGGATTCCCTTATGGAGATGTCCCGGTAAAAGCATCCAATCCTGCAGATTTTCCAAGGATTGAACGTTGTAATGCAACGGATAATCGACCGGAATTTTTTCTCCGTCCGGCGATCCGTATTCTTCCTTGGTCCCGTTTTGCATCGTTCTCAAAACGATTCCTTTCGAATCGGTGGGAAGACTTAATAGATTATCGCGAAAGCCGGGCGTATAAGAAAAATAATCTTCGATGTTGGAAAGATAAACGACTCGAATCGGAACGTTCAAACGCGCCGCCCTTTCACCCACGGAACGCATGCTCTTTTCCGCGTTGATATCTCCTTTCAGAATTTGAATTCTCCCTTGAAGAACCATGTTCCGAACGTAATCGTATTCTTCTTTGGAGTGAATGAACGTCTTTAGTCCGAATCGTTGCGAGGTTCGATCCAGTTCGTTCCATCGCTGCGGAATATCGGATTTCCCCCGATGTGCCACTTCCCAAGCCTCGCGGATCAAAGGCCATTCCGGATCTTTTTCCCATTCGTTCTTGATCAGTTGAAAGGATGTTTGTTTATTTTTGCGCGACCAAAGTTCGCGATAGGATTCAGGATCTGGTGCAAGTTTAAAAAACAAAAGATGAATCCGATTGATCAAGCAGATCGTATAATCGAAATCCATCAGCCAAGCGTATTTGCTCTTAGCCCACGCGATAAACGTAAAATTCTGATCCGTTCCCGCGCCGAGATAACCGCCTTCCAAGTTTTCTATATACGGTTTGAATAGATCGATCCGAAGTTCGTTCGAAGCGGGATAATGTCTTCCACCGAGATCTTTGGATTCGAATTCATCCATCTCCAAAGGAGCCAGAAAAATCTTTTCCGATTCTTCCAAAGGAGGAACGATCCAAGGATCTTTCGGCGGAGGAGCCGTCTTACAGCTTGCGTAGAGAAGAATATATCCCGCTACTAAGAGCGGGATCGATTTAGAATCAAACATAAACCTAATTACTTCGAGTTGAGTTTATACCAGTTCAACCATTCGTTCCGAGAGTAAAAGTTCTTTCCTGTGATCGAGGCAAGAGACGACATTAAAAGTTTGGAACTCGCCGCGCGATTCTCGTCCAAAATTTTAATGAGAATCGGAAGACTGGCTTTATCCTTTCTCTTTCCCAACTCGGAAATCGCAACCTGCTGCAGCGAAACGTTGTCTTTCTGCGCAAAATTCTCCAGGATCTTGCGGGATTCTTCTCCTGGAATCGCAGCGATTGCGGGAATAACGATCGATGCGGAATTCGGGTTCTTCTCCGCAATTTCAACCAGAGCAGCAAGCGCCTTTGGAGAACGCAATAAACCCAAGGATTCAACGGCCAAGGAGGAAAGTTTCGGATCGAATGACTTGGACGCGAGAATCAAATCCTCCAGCGCTTCGTTCGCTTGTAGAATCCCGAGGGACCAAACCGCCCCGTATCGACCTTCTCCGTCTTTTTCCTTTAAAACATTCAATAAAACCGGAATGCTTTTTTTATCTCCGAGATATCCGAGCGACCTCGCGATCACTTCGCGATCCGGTAGTTGCAAGTTTTCTAATTTTCTTTCGATCGCGGTTCGAGCGGGATTAAAACGAATTCTCCCGAGAACCAAGGCGGCAGGGGCGATCGCATCGGGATTATTCTCTTCCAAAATTTTCTGAACCTTGGGTCCTGTTTCAGAGGAAGGAATTTCGGACAAAACGTTCACCGCACGATAACGGATCTCCCGATTCGTATGTTTTAAAATCGGAACCGTCGGGGCGATCGCAGACGCATCTTTAATTTCAATCAAAGCGATCATGGAATTCTCGCTGCCCTTATCAAAATCGGAACCGAGTCCTTGAACCAGAACAGGGACCGCGCCCTTGCTCGAAATTCTTCCCAAAGCCAAATAAGAAGCCGCCAACGTCGGTGAAGGTTCGGTCGTTTTTGCCAGCTCGACCAAATACGATTCCGCCGAACGTACTTTCAATTTTCCTAATGCCATCGCGTATGTTTTCGCGAGTTCCACATCCTTATTTTTACGAGCTAAATTTAAAATCGCCTCGCCGGAAGAAACCGCTTTGATGCGGACCAAAGTATCGACTGCGATCAATCGCAAGGTGGCGTCCGGAGACTGCAAAAAAGGAAGAATCACTTTCGCAGTGGAGGAATCTTCCATTCTCGCGAGCGCTTCCATCACGATGTCGGGCGTTACGCCCGATTCGGAAGAAAACAGTTTTATGATTTCCGAAGTGGAAGCGCCGTCCTTCCAAGTTCCCAGGGCGATCGCCGCAGTCCCTTTCACCGCAGGATTGGATTCGTTTTTCAAAAGATTGCGGACGGCGGGTATCGACGGCTTGTAATCTCTATTAGAAACTTCTAAAATAGCTTGGGCGCGGATCTGCGGATTTTCTGAACTCAATTCCTTTAGAATCTGTTCCAAAGGCAACTCCGGTTTCGCTTCCGCGACGGGAAGCATATCGGGCCTCGGCGGTCCTCCACAGCCCAAGATTACCAAAATGAAAAATAATACTTTTATGATTTTCGTTTTTTTTGAAATTGTAACTTTGAATTCTTGAATACGTTCCATTAAGAATCGCATAAAATCTCCTGATAAGTTTATAGATCGACCCGGTCCAACGACATGCGATGTCGAATTACGATCCCGGAATTTGACTTTGCACCTGTCTTAAAGTGGAAAGTTCTTTTTTCCAAACGATCAGATCCTGATTGGCGGTTCCGATTTGTTCCGGATTCAATTTTCCCTGTTGAATCGTATATTCAATCAATTGAATTCTCGATTCCAATTCCTCGATTTTATAATTGATGTAAGCGAGCTGTTCCTTGGGATTTACGCTCGATTCCGAAGGAGCCTTCGGCTCGTTGCCCGGCTCCGCGTATTTTCCCAACGACCGGACGATCGCGTTCCGCGATTCCATATTCGCAACCGTATCCAGACGTTCTCTCGCCTCTTTTTCTTCGGCCTCGCTGAGAGCCGGTCGGAACTCCGAAGGGATGTACACATTTTTCGGATATCTTGCGATAAAGTCGGTCCATTCTTTCCGAATCTGTTCTTTTTCTTCTGGAGTTTTTCTGGGTTTAAACGCTTCGGGCCAGAGTTTTTTGGCCTGACCTTCCAGCTCCGGATCTTCGTTGAACGGATGAGGAGCGTCCGGAAAATACGGATCCATTTCGGAATAATATTTTGTTTTTAATACGGCATCGCTTTCTTCCGCGATGGAGAGGGATTCTTTTTTCTGATTTTCGGGCCAAAAAAGGATGAATAATATCAATAAAACTGCAAGTGCGATCGCTGCAAAAAAGAGTTTCTTTCTGAATTCCATAAAACCCGCTTTTTAAAATAAAAAACGCCGCCTTGATTGGAGGCGACGTTTTTATTCTTCTTTCTTCTTCGTTTAAACGAGGAAGAATTTCTTACACGAAAATTCCGATAACCCAAGAAATGAACTGTCCGAAAATGGTTTCGGTCAGGAATTTCTTCAAGTCCACCGGATTTCTATTCAGGCTGTCGTAGTACCAAGCGGTGTATTCGCTGACTTGAGCGATGTTCAATCCGTAACGTGCGTTAATGACCTTAATCAACTCGTTCGCGAAAACCGAATGTCCGAACATGTTCGGATGCACTCCGTCCAGACCGAAAACTCCTGGTTGGTTCGGCAAAGGCCAATTCGCACGGGCATAACCCGGGCTCCAACCGGAAGGGCTTTTTACAAGACGTCCGTTCTCCTTGATATCATCAAAGACAACTTTCAGATCCGCGACAGCAAACCCCATCGCCGCACCTTGAGCCTTAACTTCGTTGTTCAACATGGTTAAGAAGTTGGTGATGGTTGCGACTTCACCCGCATCCAAAACTTGATTCGGATCGGATACCGAATTACGGAAGAATGCTTTCAATCCGGTGTAATTCGCTCTTCCTTGTGGATCTTTATAAGGTTCGAGAAATGCGATCGCAGTCACGTTCGGAATCGTAAAAAGCACGCCGCCTTTTAAACTTCCGATCGCAGCCAAACGTCTCATCACTTCGCGAATGTCTCTCTTATAACGAGCCTCGTCCAAACAAGCAGTAGTGGTGGAAAGCGCAGTACAAAGTACATGGTTCGCGGCTACGGTTCCGAAAAGAAAGCTAGGTCTGACTTTTTCCATGATCTCAATTTGGGTTCCGGAGCTCCGAAGACCGAATTGATGGAATTTATCAGGTTCTTTACAATCCTGAACTTGTACCCAGCGATAAGTATACCAATACCATGTCGCCCAATACCAATCTTTCTCCCATTTTGTTGCGGTAACGTCTTCGCATTTACCGGAAGTTCTCAGAACGGAAGTATATTCAGCTCCCGTAATTCCCGCGTGAGTCGGAAGGCTTACGGTGGACCCGTTTCCTCCGATGATGGAACCTGCGATGCAGAAAACTCCGCAATCGCCTTTAAGAACGTCTTCCAAGTTGATATAAGGTCCGGTAAGAACGTTATACGAAACGGAAGATCCGGCTTGTTTACTGACCAGAACGGGATAAGCCCAATCCTGAGTTTTTTTCTCAACCGTTGCACCGAAAAAACCGTGACTCAAAGAATCACCGATAACGCCAGGCTTTGCAAAAAGCTGAGCCTGAGTCTGAGCGGATAAACTTCCCGCACAAAGTCCGAGCACAAACAGAAGAGTCGCAATCCAATTAGCTTTTTTCATCTTTCACTATTCTCCATTTTCATTTAGGCCTGGAGAACGAAAAGCCCTTGTAAGCAAGGTCCCATCCCTCGTTCATCTGCCGGCCCGGGTTTTTGGCCCAGAACAATCGTAGGTCTGTAACGAACGGTCAGTCAACAGGAATACTGAAATTGATCCTAACGCAGAAAAATTTTTTCCAATTTGGCGTAACGTTCGATATAAAACCATTGTGACAGAAGTTTGTCATGAAGATATTTCCCAAATCCGAATTCATACAATTCCTAGTGCGTAAGGAATGTTACACTTTTCTCATGAATACAATTCCACAAACCGCTGCAAGAATCGAAGTTTATGACTTTCCTCATAGAGGAATTAGAAACGCTCTTTCCCTCTGGATTTTGGAAACCGGTAAAACGGATTTCAAAAACGAAGAAGAATGGAATCGTTTAAAAAAAATGAGTACGGATATAATTCATCTCCTGGAGATCCATGCCAGAGACGAAGAAGCGTTCAGTTTAAAATATCTCGGCGAAATCGATCCGTCCTATTCCGAAAAAGACTTAACGGTTCATTCCCTCTTGGAAAAAGAAATCGAAACGATTCAAAGTCTGCTGGAACAAATCGAAGGTTCCGAAACATTGACAAGGACCGAATTCAAAAAAGAATTTTATAATACGCTCATACGATTTCAAACCCGATATTTCGTTCATATGGAAGAAGAGGAAACCGTAACTCAATCGCATCTCTGGAAAGAGTTCAGCGACACGGAACTCGAAAATCACCGGAAGGAAATCATGGCCTCTTTAAAGGTTGAAGACTTGAAACTTTGGATTCGCTATGTGGCTCCCACGCTTCCTTCGGAAGAAAGACTCAAATTCGAATCGATGACCGAAAAAATTCTCTCTCAAACACCGGGAAAGAATTGATCTTTCGTTTTCGAGCGGATACATTCAATTGAACACATGAACTTGGACTTCCAATCGATTCAACTGCAGCGAATTACGCAAGCATCTACGGCTGATTATTCAATCATTCCGGATGAATATTGCGTACTCGGGGTCCAAGTTCGTGGGAAAATTCACACACTTAAGGGGAATTCTTTCCAAGCGCTGAATGTCATCGGAATTACCGGAATGATGACCGAACAAAAAACATTCCGATCGGAACAGGATACGATTTCTTTTTTGCTTCGAATTACTCCGAATGCACTCGCACCGTATTTACCTCTTCCTATGAGCAAAATCGTAAACGAAAGCATTCCTTTGGAAACGCTGGTTACTCAAAACGTAGTCGATGATTTGCGAGAGGATTGTCTGCAAGAGTTCCACGAAAATCGGGAATCGGGATGGGCTTGGAAACGATTTTTATCCGGTCTTACGGTTCACAAAGAGGAACCGAAGTATATTTCCGAATCGCTCAAAAAAATCCGGTCTCAGGCGGGAGAAATTTCGATTTCAACCCTGGCCGCCGATTTGGGAATCAGCCAAAGTAAATTAGAAAAAGATTATAAACTATTTTTAGGGCTTTCTCCGAAAGATTACGCTTCGCTGGTTCGATTTCGAAACGCGCTTCGTCTCAAGGATGAATCATCCAATTTAACCGACTTGGCTTATCTTTCCGGTTATTACGACCAAGCGCATTTTATCCGAGAATTTAAAAAGAGAACCGGAAAAAGTCCGAAAAAGTGGTTTCAGTCGAAATCTACGATCGATTGAATTCGATCGAACGATACATTAGAATTACTTAATTTTCGATCACCATAAAAAAGCCGGATGTGAATCCGGCTTTTTATATTCCGACCCAGATAGAATCGGGATTAGTTCTTACAGCCCGTCCTAACGCTTAACTATGTTTTACCAAAAGATTAAGCTGTAAGGTTCTGTCCCAATTTTGGGACAGGTTCTTATCTTTTTTCTTCTTCTTTTTGGATTTTTTCTCGGACTTATCGTCGTCATCCTTGTCTTTTTTCTTTTTAGACTTTTTGGAATCCTCTTTATCGTCGTCCTTATCCTTTTTCTTGGACTTCTTCTCCTTCTTTACATCGTCGCCGTCGTCCTCTTTATCTTTCTTTTTCTTTTTAGATTTTTTAGAGTCGTCGTCTTTATCGGAATCGTCTTCGTCCTTATCCTTCTTTTTGCGTTTGGACTTTTTTTCGTCGTCTCCGTCCTCATCCTTATCTTTTTTCTTTTTGGACTTCTTCTCTTTAGAGGAAGAATCGTCGTCATCGTCTTTATCCTTTTTCTTTACCGGCCTACGATCTCCATCGTCATCTCCGCCTTTACCCGGTTTTGCCCTGCAATAAGCGTCGACGGAAACTCCGTCTTGTCTTGTATAACCGCTTACCCAAGTGCAATCATCGTTGGATTTACAAGAGGAAGCCGAAAGTCCCTGGCAAGCGCTGTCCGCGGAAAGGGAAACGGTTCCGAAAAAACCGAAAGTTACGGTGATTACGATCGCCCATAAAGAGCGAAAAAGTAGATTGAAACGCATACTATCTCCTACAAAGACCGTGTATCATTTTGGTCAAAAGAAATGTCTGTCAACATGCAAGGTTTATCAATAAATTTTCGAAAAAGAATATCGTAATTTTTTAATCCGAAACTTCTCTTCGTTCCGCTTTTACGATCACTTCGAAATGTTTTGTTCGGGGAAAGAAGTCGACGAGAACGACGTTCGTAAGTCGATACTCTTCGTTTAAAATCAAGGAAAGATCCCTTGCCAAAGTCGTATGGTTGCAGCTGGAATATAAAAATCCTTTCGGTTTATTTTCAATCAGCGACTGTGAAACTTTTTTTGACAACCCGGCCCTAGGCGGATTCATGATCCAAAACGGAGAATTCAAAGCTTCCTTCGACTCAATCCGATCCGTTTCCAAATTCAAAACCTCGAAAGTAAAGGAAGAAACGCCGTTTTGCTTTCCATTCTCCCTTGCTTGTTTTAGGGAAGCGGAAGAAAGTTCGTACCCGATCCACCGTTCCGCCTTACCTTTTAGCGCGATCGAAATCAATCCGGATCCACAATATAATTCTAATATTCCCGTTTGTCGATCGGGAGTTAAGGAAAAAATTTTTTCCAGCCAAGGTGCGATTAAATATCGATTCACCTGCGAGAATCCGCCCGCCGGTATGTTCCAGAAGATTTCGCGGGATTCAGGAACACGAACCGTTTCCCGAAATCGTACGGATTCTTTTTGATACGGAACTGCCTTGTTTCCTTCCAACCGAAGCGAAAGGGATTTCGATTTGGAAAGAGGAGCCGATTCGCTTCTTTCTTTTTTGAGAAATTCGAACAAAGCGGCATTCATTTCGTTCGGAAGATTTTTACAACCGTCTTCGGGAAGTTCAACGATCGAATGGGAGAATTCTTCGTAAAATCCGGCGATTCTTTTGGAACCGATAAAACCCAATTGAATCTGAGTCGTATTTCTATATCCGTTCGGCTCGGCGCTCAGAATTTCGATTTCAGGAATTTGAATATGATTTTTGGAAAAAGCGCGTTCTAAAGTTTCCCGCAGAAGAAACGTTTTGATTTCGAGCTCCTTTCCGTAAGAAACATGACGATAGGAACAACCGCCGCATCGAGGAAACGAAACGCAATCCGATTCGATTCTTTCCGAAGACGGATCGGAAATCCGCGAAGCAACTCCCCAATGAAGAGAACCGGATCGTTTCAAAATTGTCGTTTGAACTTCTTCTCCTGGAATCGCGTTCTTTAAAAAGAAAGTTCCTTCTTCCGAATTGGCGATCGAATAACCCAAGTTTACCCAAGAACGCGGCCTAAGCGAAATCGGACCTGTCAGTTTGTTCATGGTGGGTTTTTTAGGACGACCTTTATGTCCCTCAGAGTCGGTTTTCATCTCGTTCCACAACGTCTTCCAGGAAATCCGAAGATCCGGGAATGCAAAGAACAATTCACCTTGACACAGGGGGGTTTTCTCGCGGTAAAGTAATTCCGTCAGGAGAAGTGGCTGAGTGGTCTAAAGCAGCGGTCTTGAAAACCGTCGTGGTAATCCCACCGTGGGTTCGAATCCTACCTTCTCCGCTGACAACCTTTGGAGACGTGCCTGAGTGGCCGAAAGGAGCAGTTTGCTAAACTGTCGTACGGGTAACTGTACCCAGGGTTCGAATCCCTGCGTCTCCGGATTTTGCTTTCATTTTACTTGATACCCGGAATTCTCACCTCTATGTCCTCTGAGCGGTTCAAAACCCAGGAATTTATTCAGGAAACACTGAGAATCTTAAAGAGCGAAGAATTCCCCGGCTTGATCGCCGCGATCTCTTACGTTCCTTTTTTCGGTTGGCTGTTCCTTTGGATTTTTCGTAGGACGCAGAGGTTCGCTTCGTTTCATATCATACAAGCATTGAAACTCAACGTCGGTTTTATCGCGATTTCTTCGGTAGTTTGGTTTTTGAGAGAATTTCCGATCGTGAGTTGGATTCTTTCTTTGATTCGAGTCAACCCGATCGTCACCGACTTTATCAGTTATGTTTCTTGGATCGCATTTTTAGGTTACAGCGCGCTCGGAGCATGGAACGCGTTTCAAGAAAAAGAATATACCCTGCCTTTTTTCCCGGAGATAGAAAATGAAATTCAAAGAATATTTAAAAAAATACGAACCGGTTCTCCGTAATCTTCCCGAAACAACGAATCGATTTTTAAGATCCGAGCGATTTTTAGTGTATCTGGTTTCTCTACCGCTTTTCGGAACTTGGCTGATCGGGTTTACTTTTTATTGGGAAAATTCGGTCGTTCGAAAATATTCAGGATTGTCCTTTCTTAACTTTTTGTATTTCCTTGGATTTCTTTTAGGAAGTGTTTTCGTTTCCTGGATTCCGGTTGCCGGACCTTGGTTAGGTCACTTGGTTCACCTTGCGGGGATTTTGATTTATCTAGGGATTTCAGGATTACTGCTATACAATTACGCCACTGGAAAAAAGATTGCACTCAGGATTCCTGAGGAACACCTTTCTCGTTTAGAATCCTATATCCATTGATACCCGCGCCCATAGCTCAGCTGGATAGAGCGTCTGACTACGGATCAGAAGGTCGGAGGTTCGACTCCTTCTGGGCGCACCAACTTTTTCCTCTTTTACTTGATTCGATCAAACAGTTTCGAGTTCTTATGCAGAGACTCTGCGGCTTCTCTTGCGGGAGAATTTTCTAAGCTTACAAAGAACTTTTCTTCCGGAAGATTCGTTACATTTTAGAAAGATATCTCAAACTGATCTTTGAATCCAAGGAGAATTTCCTGTTTGGACCTCTTTTGGAAAATTATGTCACTTTTAATGAGCGAACGTAAAATTTTCACTTTTTGAATTTTTACCGAAATTATTTCCGAAAGTGCAGTGTACGAATTGACACTAAGACTGAGTCTCATTTCCATTGTAAGGGAACGCTGATAGAGAAGAGTTGGATTTCAAAATGGATAAATGCCACTGCGCACAAGTAGCCTTCGAAACGATTGTAGAGACTGCAAAATCGGAAGGCGTAAGCTACCAAGAAATAATGGAAAGGGTCGATGCAGGAAATACTTGCACGGCGTGTAAGTCGTATCTTATTGAGTACTGTGAATCCAGACTCGAACTCCTCCAAACCGCTTAAACAACTTCTTACGGATTCCCTCTTCTCGGAGGTACTGCAAAAGGCAAATACCTCCCCTCGAAAGAGAGCCAATCACAACTTTCACGAACTTTCCGAAGTATACCAGAGATTCTTAAACGTCCTCACAAAGGACACGTACATCCAAGCACACAGACATAAAAACCCGCCGAAACCGGAAACGTTTTTGGTTTTAAAAGGAAGCCTCGGCTTTGTTCTGTTTAACGAAGACGGTTCGATTAGGGAAACGCATCTTTTAAGCTCCGAAGGTCCCGTATACGGAATCGATATCTCACCCGGAGTATACCACACTCTCGTTTGTCTTTCCGAAACCGCGATCTGTTTTGAAGGAAAATCGGGACCGTACGATCCCGCGACTGACAAGGGTTTTGCGCCCTGGGCGCCGTCGGAATCGGATTCAGATCGATTAGAATATCTGGAAAAACTAAGAAACCTTTTTTAAAGCGACTTCCTTTTTTAGTGGAAACGGATTTTTTACTTTCCCGCGCGAAGATCAAAGTTTCTATTTTGGAAATCCTAGTCGTCGGATTAAACAGGTCCGAAGAAACGTTATGAGTTATCCTGTAAAATACGGCCATTACAATCTGATACCGGATTCTCTTCCCAGCGAAAGCGAATTCACTCTCAGACTTCGGCCGATGGATTTGCGCGTTCAATGGAAACGTTGTTCTCTCACCGCAGATTACGTTTCCAACTACTGTTCTTTTCAGGAAACGCTGGATCCCGACGCTTCCAATACCATTTCAATCGTGTTAAACGAACTCATCGAAAACGCTGCGAAATTTTCCAAAGATAGAAAAGGGGAAATTTTTTTAGATCTGAAGTATTATTCCGAAATCATAAAAATCGAAATTAAAAATTCCACGGACGAAACTTCCAAAAACAAACTCGAAAAATCCATTTCCGCATTGATCAGCCGAAACTCGGACGAACTCTATCTCAGCAAGTTGAAAGACGGAGAAGGAAACGAGCCGAATTCCGGAATCGGCCTTTTGCTTCTTTCGAAAGACTTTCCCGTGCGACTCGGTTTTTTGATCAGCGAAATTTCGTACGGAACCTACGAAGTCATCGTGCGCGCTTATTTGGACTTGAACGAAGTTGAAAGAACAAAATTGAAATCCATCAACGCTTGAAACGGAAAAACCCGTTACTCAAGAGTTGTTTTGATTTCCGATCTAAGCTTTTTAAGATTTTCCAAAAATTTAATCTGCCAATATCGATCCTTGTTTCCTTTGATCTCGACATTGTTGATATTCTTCTTATCGTAAGCGGCCACGAATCGGGATAAACTCGCGATTCCGGCGCTGTTTAAAAAATCCAAATTCTTAATGTCGATGACCGCTTTTCCGCGACCGGAATCGTCGAGCATCGTTTCGATTTGGTTGATGATGGGATCATATTCTTCGACGTTGAGGAGACGAAGCGTTCCGGAGATTCTGATTCTTCCGCGATTTTTTTCCGTTTCAACGGAATAATCTTCTTTTGAAATTTCCATTCTAACCACTACGCCTAAAAAAAAGATGTTATCCTTTTAACAAAATCATATCCCAACTCTTGAAAAAGTAGGAAGGCATTTCTTATATTTTTAAAAAAAAGACAATCTTTCAGGATCTTCTCGTCGCGCAAGCCTTCACTGAAAGAACAACTTTTCACAGAGTTTTCTTATCTTTTCCGTATTCCAAATAACTCCTTTGGGAAACGGGAGGATTCTTCCTTTTTCATTCTTTTTTAGACTTTCATTTTGTTTCACTTCCGTATTTCTAAGATTATGTCGTTTTCCGAAATCAGGCTCTCTATTCTCCATCAATAGTACTTTCGGATTTGGAAGGGCCGATCTTCAGAAACGGAGAATAAAAAAGAAAATTCGAAGACTAAATTCTTTTCCGTTTTTTCGACCCGTACCTTCGGTGTTCAACGCTCAGACCGCATTTTTTAGAACTTACGATATGAAAACTCTTGCAACATCGCTCCCCTGAGAAGACTATATGAGATTGTGGGAATTTTACCCATTCACATAAATATACCTGGAAAGAAGCTCTATGCCTGAGTTTGATTCGATTGATCTTATGAATTACGCCGTCTACGGGAACGAACACGATCCCGAATGGGCAGATATACGAAATTATATTAAGTCCAGCGCTTCCGCTCAAAAAGAATTGGAAGAATTAAGACGCTCCGTTCCGCAGAATGTTAGAAAGAGAAGAGATCCGTCGCGTCCGCACGACCTCGGTAGAGAAAGATCTTACGATTCTGATTCTTCTTCCGATCCGAGAAACGCAAATTCTCCGGAAGAAAAAAAGAAATGGTGGTCTATTTTTACGGGGGAGTAAAATAGCCGGCCTCGTCGCAACGATTCGAGGGAGTAGATCATGGAAAAGGAAGCTCAAACATATCTCAGACTGAAACAGTTTGTGGCTCCTTTCTTGGGTTTTGCCGTAAACATCAACGCGTATGGAACGGAGCATATCACCCAGGAAGGCAAGCTAATCCTTGTTAGCAATCATAGATCCGATATGGATCCGTTCATTCTTTCCTATACTTTTCCGAGATATATTTCCTGGATTGCCGCCGATTATACGTTCCGGATCCCGATTTTTAAAGACTTAGCCAAGCTAGCCGGAGGAATTCCGATGGCGATCGACGGAAAGATTTCCATGGCGAGCATCAAAATGGTGCAGCAGGTTTTTAAAAGAGAAGGCGTTTTGGGAATTTTTCCCGAAGGCCACGACTATATGGTCAAAAACGATTTCTCCGGTCCAATGGTGAAATTTCACGAAGGATTTGCGGCCTTCTCGATTCGGAACAAAGTCGACATTCTTCCTTCCGTGATCGTTCCGATCGAGGAAAGTTATTCCGATATTCCTATTCCTTCTTTGGTTCGTTCTTTTATGGGAATGCCGAAAGAAGTCTGCGATATAAAACGCAGATCGATCTACAAAAAAGTCCGCGTTCTTTACGGACCTAAAATCGATCACAGACCGTATTTGGAAGGGAAGCTCGAAGACAATCTGAAAAAACTTTCGGACGAAGTTCGAGTCAGAATGGAAAATCTTCAAAAGACCGAAGTGGCCTAAGATGCGTACGAAGATATTCGTAATTTAGAAAATTCTAAACTACGAATATCACCTTTATAAATCGGTTTCTACAACTCGATTTAAATTTTTATACCTCTATCTCTCCCGAAAAAATCTCTCTCGCAGGTCCGGTCATTAAAACGCTTCCGGATTCCTGCCATTGAATTCTCAGAGTTCCGCCTCTTAGATCGATCCTAACGTCCTTTCCCGATCTTCCGGTTAAATTTCCGGCGACCATTACGGCGCAAGCTCCGGTTCCGCAAGCGAGAGTTTCTCCCGCCCCTCTTTCCCAGGTTCTTTGATACAGATGATCCTTACCGCGTAAATTTACGAATTCCACATTTACCCGTTTCGGAAAAATGGAATGATGTTCGATCAATGGACCGATTTCTCTTACGGGAAACTGATCGCTGTCGTCGACAAAGATCACACAGTGCGGATTCCCCATACTAACGGCGGTAAATTTCAAAGTTTTGCCCGCGACTTCCAAAACTTGATCGATAATCGTATCTTCGTTCTTCCAGATCACAGGCACCTTGGAAGGAACCAAGATCGGCTTCCCCATATCCACGCTGACTAGATCCACCTTGTTTCCCGATCCGACTTTTAAATCGACTTCTAGAATTCCAGCTCCGGTTTCTATCCTAGGATTTTTAGAATTTGTTAAACCGTGATCGTAGATGTATTTCGCGACGCAGCGGATTCCGTTTCCGCACATCTCGGAGGAACTTCCATCCGAGTTGTACATATCCATCATAAAATCGCCTTGTTTAGAATTACGGATGAAAATCACCCCGTCGCTTCCGATTCCGAAATTGCGATCGGATATTTTTTGAATTTGTTCCGGTGTAAGGCGAATGTCGGTTTGAGTGGAATCGATATAAACGTAATCGTTTCCGATTCCTTCCATTTTTGTGAATTTGAGCGAGGCCACGGGAACTCCTAAGATAAATTGAATTCTATCTTTTCTTAGACTGTTCCGGGGGAAATTCAAAAACGGGAAAACAAGGGATACTTTTTTCTGGCTTTTCCGGCTTCACCCGGAGACATTGAAAATCGGGCGACTCGCCTGGGGGCTTTTTTGAATCAAACCTGTTATCTCTGTTCAAGCACGCAACATTCCACGGTTTTTGTGGAGAATGGAATCGATATCGTCCGCTGTTCCAATTGCGGTCACGTTTTTTCGACGTATGAACAGGAAGAACACTACGAAGGATATTGGGACGATGATTCTTCGTATGATCTCGGCTGGTGGGACAACGCTCACAGGGAAATTTATCAGGACTTTATCGAAGAATTCTTAACCGCGCCCTCCGGTAAGATTTTGGACGTAGGCTGCGGACTCGGATTTTTCGTAAAACGAATCGGAGATCAAAGACCCGGTTGGCAAGCGACCGGCTACGAAATTTCGGAAAAAGCGGTTCAATTTGCGAGAACGAAAAACGGATTGAAAAACGTTTTTCCGGGAATCGTTCAAAACTCCGGAATCGCAAAAGGATCTCTGGACATCATCACTCTTTGGGACGTGATCGAACATATTCCCAAACCCCATAGTTTATTAGAATATTTGCATTCTCTTTTAAAGCCGGGCGGAATTCTTTTTTTACAAACTCCGAACTTTCCCGTTCAGCTTTTTAAAGCGAAGTTGAAAGTTATGCTCAAAGGAATGAAACCGGACGGACATTACCTGGAAGCCAAAGATCATATCAACGACTACACCGAAAAAACGATGAGGATGCTCGCAAAACAAACCGGATTCGTGGATTGCAAATTCACGATTCTAAAACCGATCGCCTCGGTTTCCGGCAGCGGGGGAGGCAGTCTCGGATCTCTTTTTAAGAAAGCGTATTATTATGCGACTAAGATTCTTTGGTTATTCACATTCAAAACTTTGAATCTGAATAACACGTTATTCGCGGTTTTAAAGAAATAACTTCAACGCGGCTCTGAGATCGCTCGTTTCGCGGTAGGAAAATTCGCGGTCGTTTCCGTTGATCTCAAACGCGGTCGTTTTCTCCGTAACAAACGGTTTCGTTTTAGAAAACACGGATTGGACTCGGATCGCGGGAATTCCGAATCGAAGCGCTCCTTCCACATCGTCCTTTAAGGAATCTCCGATCATCGCATCCACTTTTTCTCCGGATACAAGCCGATGTGCCGTCGCGAAAAATTCTTCGGAAGGTTTTTCCTTTCCGACTTCTTCCGAACTCAAAATCGAATACGAAAACGTTTTCGGAAACAGAAGATCGAACTTGATCAATTGCGTTCTGAGATTTTCGTTCGTGCAAAAAAGAAGTTTGTGTTTCTCAGAAATCGTTTTGAGAAGAATGAACGTTTCCTTGTATTCTTTCTCAAACTTCTTTTTACGGACTTGGATTCCTTCCCGAAAAAATTTGAAGTAATCTTTTTCCAATCGAAGAATCCATTTCGGATCCAGCGTTCCCCGTTTGGACAAAGACATTTTTTTGAAATAGATCAAACGAAGACGATTGGAGGGGGAATTTTTGAGTTCGGCTTTCGCTTCTTTTCGTGCGGCTTCGTAAAACTCGGAAAATTCTTTTGCGGAGGAGAATCCGTATTCTTTCGCGTCTCGAATAAGTCGTTTTATCGTATCTTCGTAGATTCCGATCGAATCCAAAAACGTATTATCGAAGTCCAAAAAAAGAGCCATTCCTTGCAAAAGAATCTTTCCGACTTCAAACGCAATTCTTTTACTCCATTTTTCCTTGCACGAATTCGAATTCCCTTCATTCTTCTCAACAACGATGCAAGAAGAAGATTCCAAATCCATTTCTAGAAAATCCTTTCTCACCGTTTTGGGTCTTTGTATTTCCGCGCTCGCGGGAGGAGTTTGGTTCTTAAAATTCATACATAGAATCACCGGAACGATCGTGGGTCCGAACGGAAACGTCGCGCATCGAATTCGAAACAACAAGGATGCGGCTCCTTCATCGAACATCCATCTCGCGGCTTCCGAAAAAACGAAGGCGTTGATTTTGGGCGGAGGAATCGCCGGACTCAGCGCGGGTTATTATCTTCACAAAGCGGGCTTCAACGATTTCAAAATTATCGAGTTGGAAAACGAAAGCGGAGGAAACTCAAAATCGGGAACGAATCGAATCGGCTCCTATCCTTGGGGCGCGCATTATCTTCCTCAACCGGGAGAAGAAGCGGTTCTTGTCCGAAAATTCTTGGAAGAAAATCGAATCATAATCGGCAAGGACAAACAAGGCAAACCGATCTACGACGAGCGATATCTTTGTTTCGATCCGGAGGAAAGAATTTTCCACCAAGGAAGATGGAACGAAGGCCTTTTTCCGATCGGATCTCCGAACTCGCCCGCCGCAAACGAGGAAAAGAAATTTAAAAAGTTCATTCAAGGCTGGAGATCCAAAATCGGAAGAGACGGAAAAAAAGCCTTTTCGATCCCGATCGATCTTTCATCGCTAGATCCGGAAATTCTTAAGTTGGATAAAATTAACTTTTTTGAATATATCAAGGAACAAGGATTTCAAACGAAAGAATTGTTCTGGTTTCTGGATTATTCCGTTCGAGACGACTTCGGCGGTTCGATGGAAACGGTTTCCGCCTGGATCGGCCTGCATTATTTTTGTTCACGACCCGTAGACGCAACGGGGGAAGATCTTACGCTTCTAACATGGCCGGAAGGAAACGGTTTTTTAACGGAGAAGTTACGGGCTCCGATTCGATCGAAGATTCAAACCGAAACTCTGGTCGAAAAAGTGATTCCGCACTTTTCGAAAGATGCGAATTTCGCGGTTCAAACGTATTCTCCTGTGAGCGGGGAACAGAAACTTCTCCTTTGCGATTCGATCGTGTATTCACTGCCATCCTTCACGAGAAAATATATTCTCGAAGAGAAAACGGGCGTCGCGGAAGGACTTACTTATTCCCCTTGGCTGGTCGCCAATCTAAGCGTAGACAAAATTCCAACGGGAAAAGGAATTCCTCCGTGCTGGGACAACGTCATCTATCAAAGTCCTTCATTAGGATACATCGTATCCACACATCAAGATTTACGCGCGGGAAGGGAAGAATCCGTTTTAACATATTACCAAGCATTCGGCGCCGCGGACACGCTCGCGACCCGAAAAAAAATGATGCGAACCTCTTGGTCCGATTGGAAAGAATCCATTCTCTTCGATTTAAAAAGAGCGCATTCGGATATCGAAAAAAGAATTCAAAACATCGACATTATGACTTATGCACATGCAATGATTCGGCCGGTTCCGGAATTGATATGGGGCGGAAAAAGGGAAAAACTTTCCGTCTCGTATCCGAATCTTCACTTTGCGCATTCGGACCTCAGTGGAATTTCCATCTTTGAAGAAGCCCTCGTCAGAGGACACAATGCGGCCAATAAAGTTCTCGGGGAACAAAAGTTATGAATTCGAGGGGATGGATTTTTAGATCGTCTCTGGATCTCGCGTTTATTATTCTTCCTGGGATCGTTTCGGTCGCACTCTTACTCACATTCAAAATCTGGAATATTCTTCCTTCCGAAGTCGATCCGTGGATTTGGTTTTGTACAGTTCTATTGATCGACGTGGCTCATGTTTACTCGACATTGTTTCGCTCCTATGTCAACGAGGAAGAATGGAAGGAAAAGAAAACTCTTCTAATAACCGTTCCGATCGTTTGTTTTTTGTTTTCCGTGTTTCTATATTCGTTCGGAATGATTTGGTTTTGGAGAGTGATGAGTTACGTCGCGGTCTTCCACTTTATACGGCAGCAGTTCGGATTTATGGCTCTTTATCGGAAAAAAACGGATTCAAAACAAATTCCGTTTTGGTTAGATAAGAGTACGATCTATCTAATGGGCGGAATTCCGATCTTATATTGGCACCTAACGGATCAAAAGCGGGAATTCTCCTGGTTTATGGACGGAGACTTTCTGATCTATCCTTTGCCGAATGTCGCGGACGCTTTGCTTTGGTTTCAGTTTATTTGGCTCGGTATTTATCTTCTCGCCCATGGATTTCTTTTTATAAAGGAACGTTCCTTTCCATTGGGGAAGATTCTTCTTGTTTTGAATACGTGGATCGTATGGTATTTCGGAATCGTTTATTTTAATTCCGACTTTTCTTTTACGGTTACGAACGTAATCAATCACGGGGTTCCGTATCTATTCCTACTTTTCTATTACACGGCACGGAATCCTTCCGAAATCAAATTGGAAATTTTTAGAACGGGGTCGTGGATTAAGATTCTTGTATGTTTTGTGTGCGTTTTGTTCGTATTTGCGTTCGTCGAAGAATGGACTTGGGACAGTTTTATATGGAAAGACCATTCTCAGATTTTTAAGAATTCGAGTTTCTATTCTTTCGAACTTCCCGAAATCGTTTCCGCACTTTTGGTTTCCTTACTTTTTCTACCACAATTTACCCATTACGTTTTGGATGCGTATCTTTGGAAGATCGGAGAGCCCAATCCGAGGTTGTTTCATTTTTTTGAAATTCCGGACAAGAGCTGATAAATGCCTTGTTTTGAATTTCCAACACATTCGGAATGGGGTTTCGTTTTTAAATAGACAATCCAGGTTTTCCTTCCATAATGACGAAAAAGTTAAACAGGAATTGATCCATGATTATCGTTGAAGGAATCGACTATTTCTTAATACCTGCGGAGAACCCGGAAGCCTCTGCCAAGTTTTATTCTGATATATTCGATTTTGAATCGGTGGATGAAAAGTCCGGCGAATACGTCGTAATGGGACTCGATTCGATCAATATCAAACTTCAGAAAATTTCCGGTTTCAAAAATTCCCTCGGAGAAAACAAGATTCCGGTGCTAAGTTTTGTTTTGGATGTGGATGATTTTACCGAAGCGATCGCGGAACTTGAAGAGAATAAGATTTCCATCGTTCGCGGACCGGAAACCAACAGTGGCGGAGAATTCTTACACTTCCTGGATCCGGCAGGAAACGTTTTAGAAATCAGTTATAAAGATTGATTTTAGTCAAAACAATCTTCGGACACAAAAAAGCCTCTCTTTGAGAGGCTTTTTTATTCTTTAAAGTTCTGAATCATTCTCCTCCGATTCAGCCTACCTTATCGATAAATGTACCCTTAACCTTGTAGAAATCCCCGTTTTGACCGGCCTCGACTGCAAAGGCTCTTTTGTCCGAAACGTTAGCCTGTTTATTTTCATAAGGCTCGACGTGAATCATCCCCTCTTCTTTGGGGATTTTTCTTGTATCTTTGACTCCTTTTTCCGGAAGCCCAAGCTGAACGGAGGAAACTACCTTCATGATACAACTCCTAGTCGAACTCTAACAGATTTACCTAAAAAAACCAAACATTTTTTATTGAAATCCGATCTTACAACTTCCCTTTCCCGTCGTTATGAAATATTGAACGGCATAATTGTCCGCAAAATTGATCGTCGGGTTGTATACCGGAGCAGCGAGTGTTCCTACGTCGACGGTCGTACAACTGGTCGTAAAATATTTCACAGCGACCAAGTTATCGCATTCAAAGGTAAGAATCGTCCCGCCCGTTTCTCGGAGATTGGATCGGAACGCCTTCGTGGAATAATCATCCGTAAATTTAATGGTTTGTGAATCGGGATAATTCACTGCAGTTTCATCGCCGTAGATATTCGAGTAGGCTTTGTAACAGTCTACGTAGAACCGTCTCGCCGAACAGTTGTATCCGTCGGTCCCGTAAACCGTATCACAAAAACCGTCGGTCTTAGCGACGGTCAAAAATCCGGCCGTAGTTCCGGACGGAACGGTGGTGATGATTTCCGTCGTAGTCACGGAAAAGATCGTGCCGGAAAGTCCGTTGAATTTCACGAACGTCTCCGCGGAACTCGGAGCGAAATTTCTTCCCGTGATAGTAATCTGAGTTCCCGTATAAGAAACTCCGTCCGTCTGCGGAGGAGATCCGGACGGCGGATCGATCGAAGTAATCACGGGACTCCCCAAACCGAGTCCGGTAAATAAATCGTTGCTGGAGTCGCTTTCTTTGCATTGAAAGAAGAAGGATAAGAGCAGAATTGTTAGGAAAATTTTTCTCGATTTATGTAACATAACCTTACTTGGCTTGAAAAATTTACGACGGGCATCTAGTTTATCGGAACAAAAAGGTTTCGGCAAGAATTATTCTGCCTAGAAAATGGTGCATTGAAATGAGCGAATCCGGCACAGTAATCTATTCCATCGAACAAGAAATCGCGGTTCTTCTTTTGAACAGACCCGAAAAAAGAAACGCAATCAGTAAAGAACTTCTTTCCACACTTCATCAATCGATTTTAAAAGCGAAAAACGAAAAATCGGTTCGCGCTTTGGTTCTAGGAGGAATCGGACCTTCTTTTTGCGCGGGAGCGGATCTTAAGGAAAGAGCGACGATGGCCCCCAAAGAAGTGACTCACTTTTTAGAAGATCTCAAAAATTGTTTTTTGGAACTGGAGAATTTTCCTTATCCAACCGTAGCGGCGCTTGACGGAGACGCCTTTGGCGGCGGTCTTGAACTTGCGTTGTGCTGCGATTTTATTCTTCTCAAAAACGATATCCGAATCGGACTTACGGAAACCCGTTTGGGAATTATTCCGGGTGGCGGAGGAACACAAAGACTTCCTCGTAGAATCGGAATCTCCAAAGCAAAGGAGATGATCTTTACGGGTAAAACGATCGACGCGGAAACTGCGTTGAACTACGGACTTGCAAATTCGATCTGGCACGATTCTTCTTTACCCGCGGCGAAAATGTTAGCGGAAGAAATCGCGTCCCACTCTGCGCCTATCGCACTTCAGCTTGCAAAGAAAGCAATCGCGGAAGGTTATGGTCAGGATATACAAACGGCTCTCAAAACCGAAAAGAAATACTACGACGAAACCTTAAAGACGGAAGATCGGTTGGAAGCTTTGAAAGCGTTTCAAGAAAAACGAAAACCGATTTTTAAAGGAAAATAAATGATTCTTACAGGAAAAGAAATTCAAAAACGAATCGGTCAAGATATCGTAATCACTCCCTATTCCGAAAAACAACTCAATCCGAATTCTTACAATCTAAGACTCCACGAAGAACTTCTGGTTTATACGGAAGTTCCTTTGGATATGAAAAAACCGAACCCGTCGGAAAAGCTCATCATTCCCGAAACCGGTCTTCTTTTAAAACCCGGCGTATTGTATTTGGGAAGAACCCTGGAATTTACGGAGACGCATAACTTAGTACCGATGCTCGAAGGAAGATCTTCGATCGGAAGATTGGGAATGCTCGTTCACGTAACGGCTGGATTCGGAGACGTTGGATTCAAAGGATTTTGGACTTTGGAAATTTCCGTCATTCAACCTCTCATCGTTTATCCGGGCGTGGAAGTTTGTCAGATTTTTTATCACACTCTTGAAGGACAAATAACGGAATACACATCGGGTAAATACCAAGCGAATCAGGGCATCCAACCTTCGATGTTATATAAAGACTTCGAGAAGTAGAATTCTTTCTTTTTTGTTGACTTTCTTCTCATTCTTTCGAGAATTTTGACCTCAAAACACTTTTTGGAGTATGGAATGATGAAGTTTAGAATGATCGCAATTTTTCTGGCGTTCGCGTTCGTTTCAGCGCCCGCGTTCGCAGGTGAAGAAGATGCAATTCTTGGAAAATGGTGGAATAAGGAAAAAGACGCTCAAGTAGACTTACACAAATGCGGAGCGAAAATTTGCGGAAAAATCGTATGGTTGAAAGAGCCCCTTTATCCTGCGGGAAGTACTGAGGGAACTCCGGGGACTCCAAAATTAGACATTCATAATAAGGACGAAAGTCTTCGCACACGCCCGACTTTGGGACTTGTTTTCCTTACCGGCTTCTCCTATGAAGGCGAGCAAGTTTGGACCGGCGGAAGAGTTTACGATCCGAAAGGCGGTAAAACATACGATGGAAGACTTACTTTAAGAAACGCGGATACTCTCGATCTCAAAGGCGGATATAAAGTCGGCTTCATGATGATCGGAAAAGAATCCACTTGGACTCGAGTAAAATAATTCCATCCCTTCTCACCAATCAGAGGAAATAAAAAGGATCCTTTGTTGCAAAACTAAAAAATTAGAATCTCTCCGATCAAAACAAACGGAGAGATTCTCTTTCCTCAAACGTGATTTTCAATCTTCTTTAAAATCTTCTTCGCGTTTTCGTTGTGCGGATCCAAGTCCAGGGCTTTGATCGCAAAATCTTTTGCGGTCGTATAATCCTGTTGCATCCGATATAAATCGGAAAGATTGACCAAGTTATTCGCGTTATCCGGCTGTTTGGCGATCACTCTTTCGGACGCCGAGATCGCTTCGGAAATTCTTCCCAATTTCTTGTTCGCTACGGAAAGATAATACCAATACTCGCTCAATTCCGGATCGAGTTCGAGATACTTTCCTAAGATCTCGACGGCTTTGACGTAATCCTTATCCTTAAAACTCAAAAGGCCGAGTAATTTTATAACCTTAGAATCTTCCGGCGTTTTCGAATAAAGATCCGCGAGTTCGTCGATCGCTTCTTTTACGTTTCCATCCTTATACAACTGACGGGCGTGGGAGTACGAAATGCTCCAATCGTTCGGCTCTTCGTTTAAGGATGCCGCGATCGAATGATCCGCATCGAGGGAAGATCCTCGAGCTTGTTCCGTTTGAAGAATTCCGAATTCGATTCTTAAGAGCGAAAGATCGTCCGTGATTTCCCCATTTTTGTAAATCAAATGCTCGATCTTGTCGAGATCTCCTTTACCTAACTCAACCGTTTTGAGAAAGAGAGTCTCATCTTCGTTGATCGATCGAGTGTCCTTATCGGGGGTAAGATCCAAATCGTCCTTTCCATCCGAACCGACGATCAATACGTCGCCCTTCCGCAAAGTCGTATTAAAAACTTTGAAAGGATATTCCGACTCTAATCCGATCTTACGCAACGTTAAGGAAGAATCCAAGAATGTGGCGCGTCCGTCCCGATACAGAACGGTAAAAGGATGTTCCGCATTGAAATAAAAACATTTCCCTGATTCTTCTTCGATTAGAAAGAACGACCCGGAAATCACCATACTACCGTTAAACGACTTGAATACAGCGTTTACTTCTTCGTATGTTTCGGTTAACCATTGTTCCGGAGACATGTCAAGAATTCGATTGTCCGCAGCGGATCGGGCTAAAATCGAATTGATAACGACGCCCATTACAAGAGAACCTCCCGCTCCCTGCATGGACTTGCCCATCGCATCCCCGTTCATCGCAAAGACATATCTTTTAAAATCGGACGGCGTTCCTAAACGGAGATTTCCGGTAACACAAATATCCCCTCCGAGATCGGCGCGCTTTCCCTTAAACTCGAACTGCTTTTTTTGTCTCAGAAGAAACTGAGTGGAGATGCGCGAAGACTTGCTCGCGTTGTAGTTCAAAGGTTTTGCCAAAAGGGATGTTAAGAAATAATCCCCGTCCTGCTGAATCTTCAGTTTTTGGAATTCGTCGATTTTTTCGGACAATTCCTCCGTCCTCAAACGGACTTTGGTTGCGAGATGTTCCGCGTAATCTTGGAGTTCTTTTCTCGCGTCTCGAATCGAGGAAACCATGTTGTTAAACGAATCCGCTAAAAATCCGATTTCGTCTTTAACCCGAATCGGCACCTGCACTTCCAGACTTCCGTCGTTTACTTTTTCCACGCCGCTCAGCAAATCATTCAGAGGTGAAACGAGACTTCCTCGAAAGAACAACGGAAAGAGAAGAATGATCACTACGATCACGACGCCCAATACAATGATTTGTTTCAACGCGGTCGGGTGCATAAATTCGCGGTAAGCTCTGTAGGAAAAGCCGACCTCGTTCACCGTGTCTTTTTCACGATCGTATTTGATAAAACCGATATAATGCCGACTGTGATTGTCTACGTCCTTCTTACGATAGTATCTCGTAAGAGAAGGTACGAACGGGCGGAAGTAGTTCAAAACTTCTTCCTTTAACTTTGCCGGAGTTACGGCTTTGCCGTCCCATTTACAAAAGTTCCATCGATATTCCAAGGAAATGCGGAACATCTTCACTTCTTTTGCGCCATCCAGATAAGTTCTCCCTTTCGCGCAGAAATCCTCCGCAAAAATATTATCGAGCTTGTTGGAAGCAACGAATACGTGAAGACCGAGTCTTGATAGTTCCTTGCTCAACGCGGTTTTCAAGGCCGCGTCTTCCAACTCGGGATGATCTTTCAGAAAGTTGATGATAGAATACTTATATCCCCCGAAATTCTCATGGGAATGATCCACGAGCTTCATTAAGGATTCGCGAAATCCCTGCGGTTGAAGATCGAATATTTCCTCGTATAAAAGCGTGTTCTTAAAATCGATCTCAAGCTGTTCTTGATCGGGATGAATCTTCGGATCGTATTTATCGCGATCGAACGTATTCTTATCTTTATTCCATCGGATTACGTAGGAAATTCCTTCTTCGATCGCACCTCCTTCCAAAGCCCTTTCCATGTGAATCTGACTCAGAGTGTCGTACTCTGATTCTTTGTCTTGATTGGAGATGTAGACGAGCGCTTGCATGATGATAAGAACCGTAACGAAAGTGATTCCAACGATCTTCAACATGAACGAAGTTTTTTCTACGGAAAAGTTCAAATATAAGATAAGAATGATAAAGAAGGCCGCCATGAACAAAAGAACGATCGAAGTAAGATAAATCGATCTTTCGATGTAACCGTCGCGGCTCAAAAGGTTGGCGATGACCGGAACGGTTCCACCGATCAAAAAGGACATCATAAATCCGAAGATGATCCATCTCGTTTTACCTTTGAGTAGCGTCATTCTCCAGATAGGAATCGCAACGAAGTTGATGAATACATACGTAAAGATGATGATCGCAATTGTGCGACTTACGTTTTCCGCGTTAAAATCCCAATGATGAGCCGTGAAGTGGTATTTTACCGATGCGTTCCAAGTGGAAAAACAGAAGTAGCCGACGGACAAAGCGGCAACGACCCACAACACGATCGTTGTGACGAGATTGAATCTTGGGAAATCGTTTTCCGGATAACGTGCGACGAACTGTCCGATATGAAGAATTGCGGGAAGAATTAAGCCCGCCGTTATCCAGCGGTGATACGCTGCAAACGGATGATAAAGAACGGCCGCAAAAACATAACCGAACTGAAAAACACCCAGCAAGAACGCGCCGAACGCAAGATGTTTGGTGCTCGATACTTTCTTATCGATAAAAAGAAAAACCCCGGAAATGAGGATGGCTGTTAAAAAAGATAACAAACTTCCAAACGAATAATAATTGAGAAGTATATTGTCCCAAATGGATCCCGTTTCGCCCATAGTCTTACAAACCTTTTCTTTTAAAAAATCTCTCGGCGATTCAATTCGAACCGATTTCTATTTTTTCCGAACAGACGTTACTCTATTGGTACAAAGCTTCTTTTCAATGATAAAATAGGATAGATTCGATTTAACGGGCTGATCCGTCGGCTTTCTGCGAGCACTTCAGGAAAGAAGGGCGAATTTAAACGGAACAAGCGTTCGTTTTCAAGGAAGTTGCACGAAAGTGCCCAGGATCGATTCTCTTTGGAAGGTTTTCCAGGTATAAACTTCGTATGGACCACGCGTTACCCACCCTCGAAGCAGGCTGGACCAATTTTTATCCCGGATCGACTTTAGGATCAGGATCACTTCTCCCGTTGTTTTGGGTGAATTCTCGAACACTAATTTTTTGACAAAATCCCTGTAACCGGCCGGACCCAATTCTTTATATAGAATATATTGAATCTTCAGAGCTTTATTGTAAAAGGTCGGGGTGGCTGCCGGATTTTTTTCTCGAAAGTCGGGGTCCAAAGGGAAATCCTTCCCGCCTTGCAACCCTTCTTCGGAACTCCATTCTTCCGCAATCGAGATTAACTCTTCTTTGGTAAGATTGATCTTTTTCTCTTTATAAAGAACGAAGGGTAAAAAGGAAACCAAGCCTTCGCTCAACCAAGGAATGTTGGAAAAATAAAAATGACCGAGTTCGTGAAAGAGCAAAGCCGGATAACCGGCGGGCGAAAGATCCGGCTCCATAAAAATCCCACGAGAGGGTCCTAAATCACCGGAGATGTTGTTGTAACCGCCGACGCGGGTTCCGTTTAATACGACCTGGTCCTGAACGACCAAGAGCACCTTATATTTTTCGGAGGCCTTTTGACCTTCGAACACGGAAGCGCTCGCTTCGTGAAAAGAAATTCCGGAATAGGATTCGAGCGCTCGAAAAAGATCGCCGGTCTTTCGATAGGCAAACTCGTTCCATTCCTTATCCTGGGAAGAATTTCGAATTTCCAAAACGAGTTCCCCGCGGTTCAGAGGAATTCTCCGAACCCACGCGGCGGCGCTTTTATCCGAATAGATACTGAACGAAAAAAGAAGTAAAAACCCTATGAGGAACTTACGCACGATCTCTTTCGATGAGTTTGAGAAGTCTTTCCCCGTTTTGATTGCCCGGATCAAGATGCATCAGCTTTCGAGCCACTTCTTCCGCGAGATCGAATTGATCCGTTAGTCGATAGATATCGGAAAGGTTGACGAGATTGGAAAGATTCTCCGGTTGAATGTCTCTCAGTTTCAAGCTCGCCTGCAATGCTTGTTCGTATTTTCCGACTTTCTTGTTCGCAATCGAGAGATAAAACCAATACTCGTGAAGTCCCGGATCCGTTTTCAGATAGTTGCTTAAAACTTCGATCGCGGTCGTATAGTCTTTTCCCTTAAAACTCAAAAGACCGAGAAGCTTGTTGATCTTTTGATTAGCGGTGTCGTGCGTGTAACCGGTCTTGAGAAGTTCCAGAGCCTGTTCCACTTTACCGGCTTTGTAAAGTTGTTTCGCGTCTTCGTAGATCACGTCCGGATTAAGAGCGACCTCGATGCGATCACCGCCGGTGAACATTTCATCCAGTTCGTCTTTTTTCTTTTCTACTTGGAATTCGATCTTCAATAAGGAAAGGTCGTCCGTCAATTCTCCGTATTTTCGGATTTCGCTTTCGATGTCTTCGAGGACGCCTTTTCCCTTTTCCACGTTTCTTAAGAATAAGTTTTCATCTTCGTTGATCGTTCTTACGGTTTCTTCCGGAGTTAAATCGATATCGTCGCGACCGTCCGATCCGAGAATCAGGACGTCGCCTTTTTTGAGTTCGAAAGTTCTCACCTCAAAATCGAACTCCGAATCCAAACCGAGTTTTCTGAGCTGAAGACCTTCTTCCAAAAAGCTGGCTTTTCCGTCGCGATAAAGAACGCTAAAAGGGTGTTCCGCATTGAAATAAAAACATTTTCCGGTTTCTTCCTCGATCAGGAATACCACCGCCGAAATCACCATACTTCCGTTAAACGACTTGAATACGGAATGAATTTCCTGATAAACTTCGCTTAACCATTCGGAAGGAGTCTTGTTAAGAATCCTATTGTTTGCCGCCGAGCGAGCCATGATGGAGTTCATGACTACCCCCATAACAAGAGCCCCGCCGGCGCCCTGCATGGACTTACCCATCGCGTCTCCGTTCATCGCCATCGTATAACGTTTATAACTTTCTTGAGTTCCTAAACGGAGATTTCCGGTAACGCAAATGTCCCCGCCAAGGTCCGAATGTTTTCCGCGAAACTCGAATTGTTTCTTTTGCTTTAACGTGAATTCGGTGTGAACGAGCTTCGATTTGTTCGCGTTGTAAAAAAGCGGTTTTGCCAAAAGGGAAGTAAGGAAGTAATCCCCGTCCTGCTGAACCTTCAGCCTTTGGACCTCTTCCATTTTTTCCTGAACTTCCTGAGTTCTTTCTTTCACCTTTTCTTCTAGGTTTTCGGCGTAGTCCTGGAGTTCTCTTCTCGCTTGTTTGATCGAAGAAACCATCGAGTTGAACGAATCGGCTAAGAATCCGATTTCGTCGCGAACCTTAACGGGAACCTCCACATCAAGATCCCCTTTGTTTACCTTTTCCACCCCGGATAACAAATTGTTCAACGGATCGACGAGACTGCTTTTAAAGAATAACGGAAATAAGACGAGTACTACAAAAATCACCGCAAACAAAATGATCGTCTGCTTCACCGAGGTCGGGTGCATGAATTCGCGATATTTTTTATACGAAAATCCGAGTTCGACTACCTGCTTTTTTGCAGGGATGTATTTCATAAACGCAACGTGATGCCCAAGTCCGTCCACGCTTCTTCTGTAGTGTCTGGTTTCCGCGGGTTTGAACAAACTGAAGTATTTTAGGAATTCGGCTTTCAGTTCCTTACCGGAAACTTCTTTTCCCTTCCAAGAACATCCTTCTAAGTTTTTCAGAATTCCGTTTTTGAAGGATTCCAGATCCTTATTTTTTTCGAGATAGGATTTTCCTTCTTCGCAAAAAGAATTCGGATTGATACCCTGAAGTTTGTTCGTATTAACAAAGGCGTCTTTGTTTAGCTTTTCTGCATGTTTTAGAAGCGCTTTTTTTAAATCCTTAGAACTTAAGGAAGAATTTTCCTTAACGAACTTATAGATCGCGTCTTTGTAACCGGCAAAGTATTCCGGCGATGAATCAAGAATCGCTTTGAGGTTCTCGCGAAAATTATCTTCTCTGAGAGCCGCAATTTCCTCGTAGATCAGAGTATTCTGAAGATCCACTTTTACGAGCGGAAGATCCAAACCGTATTTCGAGTTGTAATCGGTCGTAATCAATTCTCCCGTTTTTTCATCGTATCGAAGCGTGTATTCTACTTCGTTGTTGATCTTACCGCTTTCCAAAACGCGTTCGCTGTTGACGATATGAAGGCTATCGTATTCGGATTCCTTATCCTGGTTGGAAATAAATACGAGGGACTGCATGATCAAACAAATCGTGAATAACGTGATTCCCACGATCTTAACCATGAATGTGGTTCTTTCGGTACTGTTGTTGATGAAGACGATGACGACGACCGAAAACGCGGCGATAAAGAAAATAACGTTCGAGGTCATGTAAGTGGACCGTTCCATCAGACCGTCTCGACTCAATACGTTAGCGATATTCGGATAAAAAGCCGCGATCATAAACCCGAGGGCAAACAGGAAGATTGCGAATCTCTTTTTTTCCTTATCGGTGACGATCCTCCAAGCAGGGACGATGATAAATGCAATGACGCAGTAGAATGCGATCATAAAAGCCAGATATTTGCTAGAGATCAGCGCGTTGAAATCCCAATGATGCGCGGTGAAGTGGTAAATCTTCTCCGAGATGTACGTCATGTAGATAAAGATGCAAGCGACGATGAACCCTAAAATGTGCTGAAAGATCATCATCCAGAAACCGAGCTTCTTATTCGAGTTGCTCGGATAACGGATAAAAAACTGGGTAAAATGAGTCACCGCGGGAAGAATCAAACATCCCGTCAACCATCTATGATATGCCGCAATCGGATGATAGTAAAACGCGGCCATAAAGTATCCGATCTCGAAAAGACCGAACACGAAAAAGGCGATCCCGAGATGATACGTCGCAACCGTCTTTCTTTTTAAACTAATAAAAAAAACGGCAAGGAAGAAGGTGGTAATCGTTACTAAAAGACTGCCAAAAGAATAATAGTTGAACAGAATCAAATCTGATCTCAGAAAATCTAATCCCATAATCTCCAGGTCCGTCTTTCTAATTCTTTATATCGTTCGAAAAAGCACGGCATCGTTCAAAAAATCTTGAAAACGGTTTCAATAATTCATACCAAAACTAAAAATCAATAGAAAAAATAAGGAATCAAAAGAGTTTTCCAATATGCCGGTTTTTGAGAAACTAAATTCCCTCAATCGAAAGATTCTTGAGCTTCTGAAAGAAAAACTCTGGTTGAAAATCCTATTTGGGATGTTTGCCGGAATTGTTACCGGTATCCTCTTAGGATCTGATTTATCCTTAGTCGAAAGGGATGTCGCTCAACTTACTACTGCGTGGCTTGTTATACCGGGACTCATCTTCATCAGCCTTTTACAGATGATCATGATTCCTTTGATCTTCTCTTCTATTATTCTCGGAATTTGTTCGGCTGAAAACGTCGAGAACGTTAAAAAACTCGGAATTAGAACCTTAATTTATTTTGTTCTGACAACTTTCATTGCGGTCGCCATCGGAAGCTCGTTGGCGCTTTGGTTGGAGCCGGGAAAATCGACGATTCAAATTAAGAATGCTCTGACCGCAAAGGTACCCGCAGCAACGGAGATTCCCGCTTTGGACAAATACCCGGAATTATTCATGTCCTTTTTCCCGAAGAATCCGTTTTTATCGATTACTCAGGGAGAAATGTTAAACGTCATCGTCTTTTCCATTCTCATCGGAATCGCCATCCTTTCCGTATCGAAAGAACTTTCAAAACCGATCTTAGAACTTTTGAATTCGGTTTTTCAGATCAGCATGAAAATCGTCAACTGGGCGATGACTCTAACTCCGTTTGCTGTTTTCGGATTGATGGCAAAAGCAATTTCTTCGATCGGCACAGAACTTCTGATTACGCTCGGCGTTTATATGAGCACGGTTCTTCTCGGACTTCTTTGTGTGATCGGCGTTTACTCGATCATTCTCATCTTCTTGGCCAGAAGAAATCCGATCGAATTCTTTTCCAAAATCGCAGGATTGCAGTTGCTCGCGTTTTCCACTTCTAGTTCGGCTGCCGTAATGCCGGTCTCGATCCAAACCGCTACTGAAAATTTAAAAGTCAAAAAGAACATCGCCGAATTCATCATACCGGTCGGAGCTACGATCAATATGGATGGGACGGCCCTTTATCAAGCGGTGGCGACGATCTTTTTAGCCCAGTATTATGGAATCGATTTAGCCCCCACGCAATTGATCTTCCTTTTGTTTGCAACGGTCGGTGCGTCGATCGGAACACCGAGCACGCCCGGAATCGGAATCGTGATCTTAGCCACGATTCTTACAGGAATGGGAATTCCGACCGAGGGAATCGGAATCATTTTAGGCGTGGATCGATTTCTGGATATGTGCAGAACTACGATCAACGTCACCGGCGATATTACGGCTTCTTGCGTTATGGACAGGCTGAGCTGATTGAAATTCAGATTTTACCGACTTACATTTTACAACATTCTTGCGAATATCACCGTTCCGCTAACCGGTCTAGCGGACACAGCCATATTAGGAAATCTTGATACTCATATCTTTATGGCCGGAGCTGCGCTTTCGGGGATCCTATTTGATTTTATCTTTTGGATGTTCGGTTTTTTAAGAATGGGAACCACCGGTCTAACGGCGCAAGCCTCCGGAGAAAAGAATGAAAAAGAATCCCTTTTTATTCTCGCCCGTTCGATCGTATTGGCTTTTTTTTTCGGGTTCTTGATCCTTTTGTTTTCTCCTTGGATACGGGAATTCGGATTTCGAATTTTAGAAGGAAGTCCGAACGTAAAGGAGGCCGGTCTTTCGTATTTCGATTCAAGAATTCCGGGTTCGATCGCCGTTCTTTGCAATTACGTTTTTACCGGTTGGTTTTTAGGAAGAGAAAAAAGTTCTTATGTTCTGATCGCTACCATCATCGGAAACGGAATCAATGTTGCTCTCGACGTTTGGTTTATTTTGTTTTTAGGATGGGAAGCATACGGAGCGGGACTCGCTACGAGCATCAGTCAATTCGGGATGTTGGCCGTATTTATCGTTTTATTTTTGAGAGAATTGAGAATTCTCCCGGAATTAAAAATTTCTTTGTTACGCGACAAAGGTTTGTTGTCGATGCACGGATTTTCTTCCCTACTCCATCTCAACAAAGACATTTTTTTACGGACCTTGTTTCTGATTCTTACGTTCAGTTTGTTTCGTAATTTCAGCTCGGAAGCAGGAACCGAAATTTTAGCGGCTAACACGATTCTTCTTCAGTTGATTTTAGTAAGCGCGTATTTGGTGGACGGAGCGGCGTTCGCGACCGAAAGTCTCGCAGGAAATATCTACGGAGAAAAGAATTGGAAATTGTTGAAGGAACTTTTGTATCTCGCGCTTTATAATAGTATTTTCTTCACTTCGATCTTTCTCGCGGTTCTTTTTATATTTCCGAATTTTACGTTCGGCTTAATCACCAAAAGCGAATCGGTCCGAATTTTATTAAACGAGTATCGAATTTGGTTGTTGCCCGTTTTGGAAATCGGAGCGATCGCTTTCATCCTAGACGGTTTTTTTATCGGACTTACGCAAGGAAGAATTCTCCGCAACTCCATGTTGATCAGTACGGCGTTGTTCTTTTTTCCGATGGCGTATCTCGGAAAAATCCAGAAGGACAATCATCTTCTTTGGCTTTCCCTTGTACTGCTTATGATCGGAAGAAGCATGACCCTTTTCTTACAAGCGCGCAAGTTTTTTCAAAGGGTGGGAGATCCTACAAATTAAGTCTCTTCGACGAGATTTTGAACTCTCCGTAAAATTCGATTCGTTTTCGTATGAGTTCCCACATGAGTTAACGACGGCTAAATACTTCATTGTTCCGACAAAGATCATAATTTTCTATTTGAAAGAAATCTGGATCTCCGATCAAAAAAATTTGCGAATTCTCTCGCTTACTCTAAAATAACTTGAATCTCGGCCGGAAGATTTTTCCATTCTTCCGAATTCCGGCTCTTGTAGAAAATCGGAGATTGAATTTCGTCCCAGTTTTCCGCGCGAAATAAGTCGATGCTTTCTTCTCCTTTCTTAAACACGCGGGAAGATTCGTCCGATGCGGGTTTTACCGCTTGCACGGGAGCCCAACCGAAACCCGGAATATAAACGTCTATCGTATCTTTAAAGGAAACCGAATTCTGTCCGGAGATCGTCGCCGTATATTGGGAACGAACAGGAACTCCGGAATCCAAAAGACTCTTTTTTAAAGAAGGCATGGTGCTGCGGAACAATCGCGCGTCGAAGATCTTATCCACATAATACGAATTCTTTTGAACCTCGAGAGGTTCACCCTTTAGGAAAGGTCTAAGATCGTCTCCGATTCTTTCCTTCTTTTCCAAAAAGTCGTCCGTCACGTAATAACGAATATTCTGTGTTCTCGCTTCGAAAGAATATTCTAAGGTTTGTTTTCCTTTGACGTCGTCCACGCCCAATACCTTTACGAACGCCCTTCCGTTTCCGATAAAATCCTGTTTGAATCCGGGCGTAGTCATCTTTAAATTTCGAATTCTTTGATGTTCCGTCGTCGGAGGTTGAAAAATTCCGAGAGAACCCCCGGCGATCGAGAGTTCGTTTAACGAAAACGTTATGCGAACTTTCATCGTATGAGTCGTTTCACCCGAAGCGATAAATCGATCGGTTTCGACGAACGAAACTTTTCTCACTTCTTTTCCGGTGCGATCGACCACGAAGATTCGGCTTCCCAAAAAAACCATTCCGCGGATTTCCTTGGAAGGAGTTTTGATCGACCCGGTAATGGATCCGTTGTTCGGGTTATATCGATAAATGTTACCGTCCGAAGAATCGGAGACCCAAATCGAATCTCTTGCAAAAGCCAAATCCCTCGGTTGCGCGCGGTCGGTTAAAAAACCTCCGATCAACTTACCGGTAGCTTTATCTAAGATGGAAATCTTTCCATTCTCCTGATCGAGAATGTATAATAGCGAATCCTGACTTGCAATTCCTCCGATCTTTTCGATCGGAACCGGAATTCTTTCCGTAACTCCGCCGGTGTTCGGCTCCACTTTCAAAACGAGCTTTCTCGCACCGACGAAAATTCTCCCTTCACGCGGATCAAAATTGATCCCGGTCAAAAACGGAATGTTCAGGGAAAACGATTCTTGCCTTCCCGAAGGATCAACTCGATACAAGGATCGATGTGTGGAATCGATGTACCAGAAATTCGTTCCGTCGTACGTAAAACCGTAAGCGTTCTCTGTAAGTTTAATTTCCTGATCTTGGGAAAAAATCGGGGTCGAAATGAAAAATACGAACGCAACTAAATACCTGAAAAAACTGACTTGAGTGAAATCCATAGCTCCTCTGCAAGACCGGGTCTGTTTATATCAGTTCCTAGTTGGATGGGAGAAGGCACAAAAATGAAAATCAGCGCGAACAAAATCAAAAGGCCGCCGATCTTTCGAACTCGATCCAAGGGAACCACCGGGTCAGGGACAAAAGGGTGTTCTACTTTTATGATGAAATAAATCAGGAAACCCCACAGTAACCAGGAAAAATTCCAAAAACATAAAAGCAAAAACCCCGTAAAAAGATAATAAATCCAATTCCGATATTTTTCGCCAAAAATGGAATAAATCACATGACCACCGTCGAGTTGTCCAAAGGGGAGAAGGTTGATCGCAGTCACAAGCAATCCGACCCAACCCGCCTGCGCCAACGGATGAATCCAAACGTCTTGAACCGCGGGATCAAACGGTCCTAAGATTAACTGATTGATAAAGATCGTGAAGAAAGATTCTCCGAAGGAAATGATTCCCGGATTCCCTCGTACGGTGTCCATCGGAACCAGAGAAGACCAGTAAATTCCTAAAACGTAACAAGGAACCGAAAGGATCAAACTCATCAACGGTCCCCAAATTCCGATGTCGAAAAGTTGTTTTTTATTTCGAATCGGCTCGAGAATTCGAATCACCGCTCCCATCGTTCCGATCGGCGCGAATGGAACCGGGATAAAATACGGCCAAGTCGCTTTAACGCCGTAATATCGCGCCGCTAAAAAATGTCCCATCTCATGCGCTAAAAGAATTATAATCAAAGAAAGGGAATACGGAAGTCTAAGAAAAAATAATTCTTTTAAATACTGAACCGATAGAAAGGGAATTTCAAAAAATTCACTTTGAAACGTGAGAGTCAGAAAGGTAAGGACGAACAAGATGACGTGTGTTGAAAATCGAGATTGTTTCAATCGTTATTCTATTCTTATCGGAAAGAATCCTCTTTACATGGTACGGCGAATTTTTAGCCTTTTATATTAGTTTGGCGAAGACCGGAGATTGACAGTTGTTCGAAAACATTAAATTTATCAAGAAGTATGATCCAGCCGCTAAGTCGTATTTGGAAATCATACTCTGCTATCCGGGTTTGCACGCGCTTTGGTTTCATAAGCTCGCTCATTTTCTTTATCGGATAAAACTTCCTTTAATTCCAAGGATGATCAATACTTTTTCCAGATTCATCACCGGAATCGACATTCATCCGGGGGCACAGATCGCGAACGGAATCATGATCGATCACGGTCACGGCGTCGTGATCGGAGAGACTGCGACGATAGCAAAAGGATGTTTGATCTACCAAGGCGTCACCTTAGGAGGAACCGGAAAAGAATCCGGGAAACGTCACCCTTCCTTGCTGGAAAACGTGGTCGTCGGAGCGGGAGCGAAAATTCTCGGGAATATCACCATCGGAAAAAATGTTCGAGTCGGTGCAGGTTCCGTGGTGATGCGAGACGTTCCGCACGACACGACCGTGGTCGGAATTCCGGCAAAAGTCGTACGTTCCAAAATGCCGATCGGAGAAGAAGGCGAACACATGCTGGATCACAATGAAATTCCCGATCCGGTCGCAAAAGTATTTTCCATCCTTCTCGAACGAATCGAAACTCTTCAGAAAGAGATTCACGATTTAAACAAAGACGGTCGCCATCACAGCCCGTTAAAAAAGGAAAAGGACAATCTGGAAGAGATTCTGGACGAGTTCATCCACGGCGGCGGAATTTAAACGACCTTGTTGAGTCGGAACTACGAGCACCTCTCAGTCTTTATTTGATAACAGAATCGCAAAATTCCGAAAACCGATTTCCAAACCCGATCGATTCCCTGTTTCGGAATTGATTTTTCAAAAGAACGTTTTCTTCTTTTGGGATGAAAAAACGAATTCTTTCCATTTTGATCGTATGGATCGGTACAATCGGAATTCTCAATTGCAATCTGCTGGTCTCGAACGAACAAATCTGTTCAAAGGACATCGAAGAATTCGATAAATGTTTTCCGGTTCTGCTTTTGGCGATTCCCGGTTGCGTGGATCCGAGTCTGAACACCTGCGGCTTTGCGGTTTTGGAAACGGCAAAAGAAATCTGCAGAGGAAAAATGAAGCAGGATAGTTGCCGCGCGCACCGTTAAAGCGAAAAGCCCCGTAAAACGGGGCTTTCTTTGCGAGGGAACTTTTATCGAAAAGAAACGATTACTTTTTTGGAATAAAGCAGTCGATCCCGTCCGTTTTTAATTTCGATTTCAGAGATTCGGCGCCCGTTCTGGTGCCGAAATCACCCAACTGAATCACGAACAAACCGTCTCTTGTAAATACGAACGTCTTTTCTCCGTATTCTTGTCCGAGGCTTGCTTTGTACGCTTCCGCTCTCGTTTGATCGCGGAAAACTCCCACTTGCACGGTATAACCTTTCGGAGAACCTTTGATGTATTTTCCACCCGCAACCGGTTTGTTTGGATAATCCGATTTTTGCGGTTGAAGTTTTTCAGGTTTACCTTCATCGCCTAACAGAGCATCCTCGTCATCGTTGTTTTCGAGGTCTTCGGATTCGTCACCCGCCGCTCCTCCACGTTTTACGACTTTGATTCCTACTTTTGCAAGTCCCACGTCTTTGAATTCCAGAGTGTCAGCCGCTTTTTCGGAAAGATCGATGATTCTATCTTTTACGAAAGGCCCTCGATCGTTCACACGAACGAGAACTTCTTTTTGGTTTTCCAAATTCTGAACGCGAATTATGGAACCCAAGGGAAGAGTCGGATGCGCTGCGGTAAGTTTCGTTTTGTCGAACTTCTCTCCGCTTGCGGTCGGCTTCCCGTGAAATTTCGCGCCGTACCAGGAAGACATTCCGATTTCGTCGAAGTCTCCTCCGGAACTGTTGGATTTTTCAGGAGGTTGAGCCTTGGCGTATTTTTCAACGTTCAGCTCTTCTTCGAAAGATCTGCGTCCCGGCTTTTGGGAAGAAGCGGATGAACCGGATTCTTTATCCATAGGAGCGATCTCTTTTTCAAAAAAGATCTCGGACGGATCTCCGGAAGCGCTGACGCTTCGTTTCGATTCGACGGATGCGCAAGACGTAAAAATAATCAGGGCAACTAAGATTGCTATTTGTTTCATGTTTCCCTCGGGTCCTAGTGATTCCTTTATCCAATCGGCCGAATCGAAAAATTCCATTACAACTTTTTCGGTCGCCCCAGTTCGAAATCTGACCGATAGTTGTTTTATGACCGGGACAGATATCAGCAAAATCTTCAATCAGGCGTTGGCCTTGGAAAAGCAGGGAAAGCAGCCGGAAGCGATTCAGCTTTACGAAAGTCTGATCCAGGCTCAGCCGAAGTATCAAAAATCGTATCTCAATCTCGGCGCCCTTTATTCCAAACAAGGGAATTCCAAAAAGGCGATCGAAGTCTATCAAAAGGCTCTCGATATCGGAAAAACTCCCGAACTCTATTACAATATCGGAGTGGAACTTTATCGAACCGGGGAAATAGAAACCGCCGTTCGATCCCTTAAGAAATCCCTCGAAATCGAAAAGCGATTTTTAAAGTCGCATATCCTTCTCGCGTATTGTTATCGCCAGCTCGAAAAGGATGATAAAACCGAACTCTATCTTACGAACGCGATTCGACTCGATGCGAACAATCGAATGGCGTTGACCGCGCTCGCTACCTTATACTTTGAAAAGGAGCGCTGGAAAGAATGTTTGGAAACGGCGGAGAAGGTGAACAAACTTTATCCGGGCGATTCGAGAATGCAGGTGTTGATTTCGGAAGTTCATACCCGCTTGGGAAACTTCAAACAATCCTTTGAAATTCTCAAACAAGCGACTTCGCAGTCGAAAGGATTTACTCGATTTTCAGACGCGATCGAAGAAGCGAAGAAGAATCCGGAAGAAGCCGCTTTTTTCGATTCTCTGGAAAAACTTACGAAAAACAAACTCGATGAATTCCGTTCCAAATTCGAGATGAGCAAAGAAAATCCCGAAGACTTCGCGCCTCCGAATCCGCAGGATGCACTTGATCTTTCGCTCATGTATTTGTTCCATGGCGATAAAGAACGCGCTCTCAAGTACATGCTCTATGCTCAAAAACAATTGGAGGAATCCGGTGCCCAGGAAGGCTGATCGAACGGTTCCACAAAAACGAAACTCTCCGCTTAAAAAAAGAAGACTTCCGTTTCTGCGGTTCGAACTTCTATCGATCTTATTACTCGCGTCTCTTTTTCAATTTTGTATTTATCCGATCCGCGAAGCGGAAGTATTGGAAACCGATCCTTCCTTTTTATATTTGGATTCATCCGAATTTTCTCAGACCGAACTGGAAACGATTTCTTCCATTTGGAAAGTCAGAGGTCTTCGCGGAAAGGGGACCACCGCGGAAGATAAAAACAATATCGGCGTTCTTTTAGCGAAGAATTCCCTTTTGGACGACGCGGAAGCCTCGTGGAAAGAATGTCTGAAACTTTCCGAGCACAACCCGATTTGTTTTTCCAACTTGATCCGCATGCATTATCTGATCGACGAATACGATCTTGCAAAAGAGGAAATCGCTTTTTATTTGAAATCCGCGAAAAAAGATCAGATTCAACAATTTCGTAAACTTTTGAATTCGCAAAGCAGAAGGGAAGAAACGGTTTTGCTGCTCGACGTTCAATCCAAGATTCCGGGTATGGAAGTCGTTTCTTGGGAAGAATTGAGTAACTATTTTCTGGAAAAACAGGACTTCGAAAAAGCGTACTACTATTTGGAAAGAATTCTCCAGATCAATCCGTATCACAAAAACGCGCGGGCGTCGATGGTGTTGCTCGCGCACGACTTGGAAAAGTGGGACGATCTTCTGATGTTCGCAATGAATCTTTATTCGACGGACGACAAAATCCCCGATTTGAATTATTATATCGCGAAAGCATATTACGAAAAACGAAATTACTCCGAGGCCTTGGAGTGGATTCGAAAATCTCCCGAATCGGAAAAGGAAACGGTTCCCTTTATCGAACTCTGGAAGCGAATTCTTTTGTCCGTAAATCCGAACGCGGACCTACATCCGATTCTCCCTTATATCAAACGAATGCAGGCGAAAGGTTTGCAGATTCGGGAAGAAGACATTTTACCGACGCTCAATCCTACAGGCAAGAAGACGATCGAAGATATCAAAGTGGGGCGTTAACTGTAAAATCATATGTTTGTCGGGCAAATTTGAGGAACAGAAATTTGTCCGTGGTTCGGTAAACGTATGAGTTCCCACAATACCCCTCGCACAAAAAGTCGTAATTCATTCTATCAACTATCTTTGATACTTGTTCCGACAAACAACCCTATATAAAAAGTTCTTGTAAACTTCCGAAAAAATAGAACGCAATTCTTCACGAAGAATGAAGAAGGTTCCAAATACGCAAGGTTTGTTTCAGGTTTTTCGGTTCGTGCGTTCTGATATATTCCACTTTTTGAATGGAAAGATACAGTTCCGCGATTACGGTCGCGATTTCACGTTCGTTGACGTCCAAACCGCCGAGTGCGTTTCCTAAAAACGACTTCTTCGTAACTGAAACCATCATCGGCGAGAATTCTTCTTTAATAGTTTGGATTCTTCTTAAAACCTCAAAGCTGACTTGAAAATCGGGGCTGAGAAAAAATCCCATTCCCGGATCAAAGATCAATTGCTCTTGTGAAATTCCCGCTTGAATCAAAGCCTTTTTTCTTTCCCGAAAGAATGCGACGATTTCTAAAATCACGTTATCCGGCGTAAGGTGAGAATTCTTTTCCGCGCGATTGGATTGATTGTGCGAATACATGAGAATGAATTTTCGATCGCTGCCCGCGAACTTTGAAATTTCGCGAACGGATTCCGAATCCACAAAGCCGCGGATATGATTGATAAATTCGGCTCCGGCTTCCAAGGAACGAGCAATGACTTCCGGTTGAAACGAATCGACGGAAACGCGAACTCCCTTAGCGATCAGATCGGGGATCAAATTCTTCATTCTTACCCATTCGATTTCGGGTCCGACCAAACCCGCTTGGATATTGGAAGATTGCGCACCTATATCGATTACGTTTGCGCCTTGAGACACAAGGGATTCGGCCTTTTGCAAAGAAGCAGCATGAGTCAGATATTTTCCGCCGTCCGAAAACGAATCTTCGGTGATGTTCAAAACTCCGAAGATCACGGGAGAATGTTCCGAAGAATTCGTATCCTGCTTACTTTCCATCTTTAAAAACTCCGAATCAAGACCGATACTTTAAGGGAGATCCTGAATTTAAACTAAAAACGGCAACTCTTCTACATTCTTTTTGGAGTGATTCATGCGTCCTTTTATGAAATCGATTTTCTTTTTATTTTTCTTCATACTTGCACCCGTTTTTTCGCAACCGTTGCCGGATCTTCTCGAAAAACAATTCGGCCAACCTCTCAACACGCAAAACGACGAGTACAATCCGATTATCAGCCCTGACGGCAAATACGTTGTGTTTCAATCCAATCGACCCGGCGGCGAAGGCGGAATGGATCTTTGGATTTCCGAAAACGTCCGATACATGGACAAAGAAATTCCCGCCGAATGGACCAAGCCGGTAAACATGAATCAGAACATTCGGGAAGAATTGAAACGTCCTGCCGTTCCCGGCGTTCGCAAACCCAACTTATTCAACTCGAACGCTTTCGAGGGCGGGGTTTCGATTTTATTCGACGCAAATCACGCGCCTTCCGAAATTTATTTCACCTCAACGATCAATACGGCTGTGAACCGTAGCGGTTTTGAAGGTTTGAATATTTATAAAACCGTGAAGGATAAGAAGACCGGAAGATGGACCGATCCGGAACATCTCAGCGAAATCAATTCCAACTTCAACGAGAAGATGCCTGCGATTTCACCCGATGGAAACTTTCTGATCTTTTCATCGGATCGTCCGGGCGGTTACGGAGATTTCGATCTTTGGATCTCTGTTCGAAATATGAAAAACGGAACTTGGTCTCAACCGAAAAATTTAGGAACGCCTCTCAATTCTTCCGAAAGCGACATTCTTCCGTTTATCCATCAAGACGGAGAACAACTTTATTTCAGTTCCAATCGCGAAGATGAAAGAAAGAAATTCAAACTCTATCGAATCTTTCTCAGATATAAATCCGCGTTAGACAGCATGTTGGAAGACGAAGAAGAATCGGAAGAATCTTCCGCCACAAAACAAAACGAAAATGTCGTTCCAAAAGTGGATCAATCTTCTTTGTTGCTTCTTCCAAAACCGTTTAACACGGATAAATGGGAAGGATTCGACAACGAAGGAATCAGCTTTGATCGGGACGGAATTTGGGCTTACATTTCTTCCAACCGCACCGGAGGAGAAGGCCAGTTCGACATCTATCGCTTTCAAGTTCCGGAATCTCTTCGCAATTCTTACGCGCTCAACTTCAAAGGTTTGGTTTTAGACGGTTCCGAAAAGACGATGATCGGATTGGATTCCACGTTAAAGATTTACGACGGAAACAAACCCGCGAACGTAATCACTTCCAAGCGGATCGGAGGCGATCTCACAAAAGGAAGACCGTCGAATTTTTCCACAAACCTGCAAACAGGCAGAGTTTATCGCGTTGAAATCAGTTCTCCAGGATTTCATCCTCAGGAAGACGTTCTCGATCTAAGAGGTAATATTGGAAAGAATCGAAAGATTTATAGAACTTACGTGCTTCTTCCCATCAAAACCGGAGAAGGAAAAACGGAAGAAACGAAAGTCGAACAACCCGTTGACAATCAGACTTCCACTTCCGCAGCGATGAAAGTGGTTGTAGCGGACGCAACAACGAAACAAATTATTTCCGATGCAAAAGTCACACTTTTTACACCGATCAATCGAAAAGGAGAATCTCTGATTCAGGAAGCGGATAAGAAATCCTTTTTAGTCAATAAATTGCCGGAAAACGATTTCGAGTTGTTTGCGACCGCTCCGAAATATATTTCCGAGAGCGTGAACATCGTTCAAAAAAATATTTCCAAAAACGGAACCGTGACTATTTTTCTTAAAGCGGAGAAGGACGTAGATCCGATTTATAATCTACAACTTTACTTCGAATTTAATAAAACAAAAATCACGGACGAGAACAAAAAGTTCCTAGCGCCTCTTGTAGACTATCTTGTTAAAAATGCGTCCGATAAAATTGAAATCGGGGGACATACGGATAACGTAGCCTCGAAAGAATACAATACGAGATTGAGTGCTAAAAGGGCTCGTAACGTTTATGAATATCTTCTTTCTAAGGGGATTTCGGAAAAACGGATGAAAGTCAGAGCCTATTGGTATTCGCAACCGGAAGCTGATAATGAGACAGAAACTGGCAGAGCAAAAAATAGAAGAGTGGGTTTCAGAAAACTCTAAGGAGTTTTCATGACGGTACAATATCAAAAATATCTGCAGGCTCCCAGGTCTTGGGAAACGATACAAGACCTGAATAAGATCAAATATATTCTCAAGGAATACATTCACTTTCAGGGTTTGCTCGTTAAGGAATCGCCTTTCCATCAGGAATTAAAGCCGATGGAAATCCGGGAAGACGGATCGTTCGTATTTCCGATCGACTCCACACTTACGAACGTGGACGACGAACTAGTTCTTTATAGAACTCTTTCCAAACACATAGAAATCGGATTCGAAGTGATCGAAAAAACCGATTCTCAAATCGTTTGCAAACCCGTTTTCGCTAAGATCGCGAAAACCCAAAGAATGTCCCCTCGCATCGAAGGGTTGATCGGTAAAGTCATTTCGCATAAATTTCTGATTCCTAGAAAAGAATTAGAAGTCAATAAAGTACTCGGAACTTCCGGGCAAATCATCCTGAACGATCTGAACCGCAAGGTAAAAGCGATGTATCCGAGTTCTAAACTCGTATTCAGTTCTTCTAAAGAACTGACACCCGAGGAAGAACTCGTAAAAAAATTCAAAAAGCCGATCTACATCCCGGATACGTCGCTCTTAGACACCGGTAAGGAGGGGGAATTCGCAAACCTGGATCTTCTTCCGATCAAAGAAGTTCTTCAAGAAGAATTGATCCTCGAAGAAAGAATGCGTTTCTTTAAAGGAAGCAAAACCCGTTCTCTTCTTATTTATCCGATCGTCTTTCAAAACGGAGGCGAGGCCCAAATCTTTGCGATGGGTGTGATCGAATCGAGCGAAGGCCCGATCTCGGATAAGGTCATCCCTTTGTATAAGGAAATGGAAGAGATTTTCAATTCCAGAATGGGAGATTCCAACACAAAATCCTTGGACGTCCGGCAGAACGTTCTGAACATTTCGGAAGGTGGAATTCTTCTGGAAGTTACCGAATCGGAACTGATCGAATCCTTTCTCCACAAACCGATTTTTACGGCCGATATCACCTTTAAGATGCAAGCCCCGTTGCGATTTGCGTTTCATATCCGACATATTTCCCAAGTCGGAGAAATCTATCATGTAGGTGCAGAAATAGTTGGCTCCAATGATGCTAAGGCAAATATGACTCTATTGAAGAAAAATATGAACTTCATTAAGACTCAGTAATTTGCCTTGGAAAATCAGAAGAACTTTTTAACCACAGCGCCCTACAAAGGTACCAGAGATTTTTATCCGGAGGAAATGCGCCTCCGGAATTGGATGTTTTCCGTTATGCGGGAAACCGTTTTGTCTTTCGGATATCAAGAATACGACGGACCCATCCTCGAGTCCTTCGATCTTTACAAAGCCAAAAGCGGAGAAGAGATCGTTGAACGGCAATTATACGATTTTATAGACAAGGGAGAACGAAGAGTCGCGATTCGTCCCGAAATGACGCCGACGCTTGCAAGAATGGTCGCGGGAAATCTCAGAAATCTTCCCCGTCCCGTTCGTTGGTTTTCCATTCCAAACCTATGGCGTTACGAACAACCGGGCAAAGGAAGACTCCGCGAACACTGGCAGTTGAACGTCGACCTTTTCGGCGTGGACACGCACCGTGCGGAACTCGAAATTCTTCTGATCGCAGATTCTATCTTACAAAGATTCGGAGCGCCCGCCGGATCGTATCAAATCAAAGTTTCGCACAGAAAACTTCTGGATAGTTTTTTAAAGAATTCCCTGAAACTCAACGAGGATCAAGTTCACGGAGTTTCCAAACTTTTGGATAAAAAATCCAAAATTTCACCCGAAACCTTTCAAGCTGAAATTAAACCTCTCTTGAACAATTTCGACGAGCAGCTCGCTTTGATCGAAACCTATCTCGCTTCTAATCTAGAAACGATTTCAAAAATTCCTGGAATCGATCCTGATTCCGTTTCATTCATTCAAAACTTATTCAAAGAACTCAAAGAGCTCGGAGTCGACAAACAACTCGTATTCGATCCTTCCATCATCCGCGGTTTCGATTATTACACCGGATGTATTTTCGAGGTATTCGATACGAATCCCGAAAACAGAAGATCCTTGTACGGCGGCGGAAGATACGACAATCTCATCGGATTGTTTTCCAAAGAACAACTTTCAGGAATCGGTTTCGGATTGGGCGATGTGACCCTAAAAAACTTCTTAGAGGGCCACAATCTGATTCCCGACTTGAGCAGGGAAAAAACGGTTTTTCTTCCGATCATGGACGAAGCGCTTTTTGTGGAAACATTCAAACTTTCCAAAGAACTTCGCGAGAATGGAATCCTCACCGAAACGATGTTAGATTCCGCGAAAATTGGAAAACAAATTCAGGTCGCGGAAAAAAAAGGTTATCGGTACGTACTGTTTCTTGGAGAATCGGAAATTCGTTCGGAAACGGTTCAAATCAAGGACCTTGTTTCCGGAGAACAAAAGAGCCTATCTAGAAAAGGGCTTGCCGATATTCTGAAAAAAGACTTTCGACTTTGATACAAATCGTAGACCAAATCGATTTTTCGCTCTCTACTTGGATTCGGACCAATCTCCACAATCCTAAGTTGAGTCACGTACTTTCCAAAATCAATCGCGGAGAAGTTTTTCTTATCATTCTTCTACCGTTTCTTTACTTCAAGAGCGATCTTCCGATTTCTTGGTATTGGGTTTTGCTTTTTACCGGACTTGTGACGTATGCAAACGACCGCTTCGTTTTATTTCTCAAGCGCCTGATCGCGAGAAAACGACCGTTGATTACCGTTGCCGGCAAAGTGGATTCGAATCCGGACATGAAACATTCGTTTCCGTCGGCGCACGCGGCGAATTCGATGACTGCGGTTTTGATTCTTGTGCTTTTGTTTCAGTTTTCTCCGGCCTTGATTCTGATTAGTTTCTTAGCCGGAGTCGGTAGGCTGCTTTCTCTGCATCACTTTGTAAGCGATGTGATCGGCGGTTGGATTATCGGAACGTTTTTCGGTTTTGCCGGTTTATTTCTTGGCAGCGCTCTTCTTCGGTTTTGCTGCTCCTGAACCCGCTTTTGATCCCAATGCATCCAATGTAAGTTTGTGACGAATCTCGCCTTCGTGAGTGATCGTCGTAGAAGAAAGAATCTCATCGTTCAAGTCGAGATTGATCTTCTTGTCCTTAATCAAAAGTTTGAGAAAGTTTAAAACGTTCTTGCTGAACATTTTAGAAGCATCGCTCGGAATGGAACCCGCGAGGTTTTTGTGACCGATTACGGTTACACCTTTTGGTGTTACTACGTTCTGTCCATGTTTCGTATATTCGCAGTTTCCACCCATGGAAGAGGCGAGGTCTACAACGACCGAACCGGATTTCATGTTATCCACGATTTTTTTCGTTATGAGCAACGGCGCTTTCCTGCCCGGAATCAAGGCGGTAGTAATGATTACATCCGCTTTCTGTGCGTATTTATCGATAGCTTCTTGCTGGCGCTTTTTGTATTCTTCGGTTTGTTCCACCGCATAACCGCCGGCCGCCGCAGAGTGAGAAGCCCCTTCTACTTCCACGAACTTAGCGCCGAGAGAGTGAACTTGTTCCTTCACTTCCGGTCTTGTATCGAACACGTCCACAACCGCTCCTAATCTTCTGCTGGAAGCGATCGCTTGTAAACCCGCAACGCCCGCTCCGATAATCAAAACGGAAGCCGGAGTGATGGTTCCCGCTGCGGTAGTAAGCATCGGGAAAAAACGAGCTAAATGAGAAGCGGCAAGCAGAACCGCTTTGTAACCCGCAACGGTCGCCTGAGAAGAAAGCACGTCCATAGACTGCGCTCTGGTGATTCTCGCAATCGCATCCAAGCTCAGAACTTCGACTTTTTTAGCCGCGAGTTTTTGGATGGTTTGTGCATTCATCGCAGGTTGGAACATTCCGAGATAGATCGTTCCCGATTTAATCTTTGCTAAAGTTGCAGGATCTGCGAGATGAATGCTCACGATGATATTGGACTTACTAAGAACGTCCTGACGGGATACGAGACTTGCTCCCGCTTTTTTATAATCTTCGTCGTGATAGAAAGATTGTTCGCCGGCGCCCTTTTCTACGAGAACGGTTGCTCCAATCTTTTTCAATGCGTCGACGATATCAGGAGTTACGGATACTCTTGTTTCTTCTTTAGCTTCTTTTAGAATTCCAATATTCATAATTTATTCCCGGTGATTGATTCAATAGCGTTTCCGGACGCGTTTCGGTAAAGTACGTCCAGATTTTCTTCGCGTAAATTTAATCCAAGTTATTTTTAAAGTAATCGATGGTTTTCCGAATTCCTTCGATTAAAGGAACCTTAGGTTCAAATCCAAGATGTTTTTTTGCCAGAGTTAAGTCCGGTTTTCTACGGGCCGGATCGTCCTGCGGTAAAGGTTTATGAATGATCTTGGAGGAAGAACCCGTTTCCTTCAGAACCATTTCCGCTAATTCGCGAACCGTAAACTCTCCGTCGTTTCCGAGGTTGACCGGACCCGAGAAATTTTCGGTGTTCATCATTCGGATGATTCCTTCTACAAGATCGTCGACATAACAAAAGGAACGAGTTTGATCCCCTTCTCCGTAAAGTGTTATGTCTTCTTTTTTGAGGGCTTGTACGATGAAGTTACTGACAACTCTTCCGTCGTCGGGAAGCATTCTCGGACCGTATGTGTTGAAGATGCGGATTACCCGAATGTCGACTTTATGATTTCTTTGATAATCGAAGCAGAGAGTTTCCGCAACCCGTTTGCCTTCGTCGTAGCAGCTTCTGATTCCGATCGGGTTTACGTTTCCCCAATAAGATTCTTTTTGAGGATGTTCGAGAGGGTTCCCGTAAACTTCGCTCGTGGAGGCCTGGAGAATTCTCGCTTTCACCCGTTTAGCGAGACCGAGCATATTCATCATTCCCAGTACGTTCGTTTTGATCGTCTTGATCGCATTGGACTGATAGTGAATCGGACTTGCAGGACAAGCCATATTGTAAATCTGATCGACTTCGAGTTTGATCGGATCGGTTATATCATGTCTGATAAATTCGAACTTAGAATGATCGAAAAGATCTTGGATATTCTTCTTTCTTCCCGTATGAAGATTATCCAAGCAGATAACTTCATTTCCTTCGTTTAAAAGTCTAGCACACAGATGGGATCCGATAAACCCGGCTCCGCCTGTGATCAAAATTCTTTTTTTGCTCATGATTCTTCTTTTTCCAAAAATTCCGACTGCAAAGGTTTTCCGTTTAGATCCAAGCCTTTGCTGAAAAACCATTCCATGACTTCCGGAGTTATTTCTCCTGGGAATGGAGCTTCCATAGTTCCGTCCTCGGGAAAGTGGAATGAGTCTTCTTCCTGCAGAAAATCCTGACTCGGAACCTGCGATTGGAAAACTCTTTTAACCGATACGAATATGATGGATAAGCTAAAAAAAGACCAGAGGAGAGCAATCAAATATCCCAGAACAATTACCGATTTAGGAACGCCGTGCGCGGGATTTGCGCCCGTAATCCACGTCGCCATAATGCCCGCGTCCGTGTAAGCGATGTTCCCGGTAAAATCGAGAAGATCGTATAAGCTGTATAGAGTGATGCTCGTTCCGATAAACACAAGAACGAATTGATTCAATCTTAGATTGAAAAGACCGAGCAAGACGAAACTCAAACCCCAAAGAATTCCCGTATATTGCGCCAAGTTACCCGGCTTTGAATAAGAAATGGTCATGAGCAAAAGAATCGCTCCGAACGAAATCAAAGTCGGCCGAATCATCTTTCCGGAAAATCCGCGGTTCAATAAAAAACCGCCGATCAAACAAGAGCCGAGATAACCGGCGGACACGACAAAAATAAACGCGCCTTTTCCAGAACTTGGAATCGCGATCGTTTCCCCGGATTCGTTTCCGTGCAGTTCGATCGCATGAACCGAGCCGCCCGTTAAAAGAGCCGCAATCGCGTGACCGATCTCATGAATGAAAACGATGAAGTCTTTCAGATAACTGACAAGGTGATGATCCCAAAAAGAAAAAAGCGTAATCGCGATCGAAATAAAAATCGTCAGCCTGAGAAATCGATTCTCCATCGATCTCATTATCGGCAGATTTTTTCATTTTCGAGAGAATTTACCACGCAGGGTAAGTTTAGTTTTCCTTTATTAAAAAGATAAGCGGATCATGCAGATTAAACCGAATTAGATCGACCGAGTCGACTAAGTTAACTCGAACTTCGCTCCCTAAGGGTCGCGAAGTTATGTTCTAAAATGTTTTAAGATCTCCCGCAGCTTTGCCGCTTTCAAAACCGATTCGTCAACGGTATGTTTAATTTCTTCGGAGGTTCTCGCAATGGACTCGGAACTATCGGAGATCGTCTGCATCGATAAAGAAATTTCATCGGAAGCGGTTTTCTGAAAACCGGAGGATTCGTTCACCGTTGCACCGAGTCGATCGACTTGATCGGTGTTCTTTCGTATTTCGTTTAATTTTTCCGCTTGCGCCGCTAAGGATGCCGTTACGATCGTAGCGGAAGAATTCACTTCGCCGATATAATCCGTAAGTTCTTTCACGATGGATAAAGACTCTTGAAATTTTTCTGCGCCGAAGTCAACCGCTTTGGCGGTGTTTCCGATCAGACTCACGATATCCTTAATTGAGTTTCGTGTTTGATCGGCGAGCTTTGAAATTTCTTCCGCGACCACGCTGAAACCTTTTCCCGCTTCGCCCGCTCTTGCAGATTCGATAGAAGCGTTTAACGCGAGAAGATTCGTTTTTTCCGAAATGGAAGTAATGATGCTGATGATCTTAGAAATTCCGTTCGAGTATTCCTTGATTTCATCCATTGCCAAAATAGCTCTTCCGAACGTCTCTTCGCTCTGAGAAGCTTTTTGTTTTACAGAAGAAGTTTGAAAGGAAAGATCGTCCATTGATTTGGAAACTTTCTGAATCGATTCTGTCACCTTTCCGATTCCTTCGTTGATCGCATTCAAGCCGGATGACTGAAGATGAATCGATTTGACGATCTCGTCCATTGTAGACGACAATTCCTGAGAAGCCGATGCGGTTTCTTCTACGGAAGCGGCCTGCGTATGCGTCTTCGATTGGAATTGCTCGGTGGACTGGGAAAGATATTGATAAAGTTCCTGATTCTTTTCGAAATTTTCTTTGATCTGAACCAACAATCCCCAAACGCTGATCACGAGAACTCTCAATGAAGAATACACTTCGGCAATTTCGGAATTTTGTTTCCGAGCGGGAATCTCTAAAAGAAAATTCCCCGATACGATGTCTTTCTGAATCGCAATGATTTCCCGTATCTCCTTTCGATAACCCAAAATTGTCCCGATTAGAAAAACAATTCCTAACGTTCCGCAAAGAATTCCAATCAAAGGGAGCAACATCATTCCACTATGAATCCATTCTATATTCGCAAACAAGAGCGGAACGAATACAAGCAAAGCATAGGTGAAGATTTTTCCGGCTAATCCCAATTTTTTGGATAAGATCTGAAATCTCGTTTTTATCTTTATTGAAATCGAATTCGTATCATGGAGCTCTTTAAAAAGAATTTCTGCCGTAGCGATTTGTTTCCGAGTCGCTTTTTTTCGAACGGACATAAAACCCGAAACAATCCCTTCGCTCATCACCGGAGTAATCGTCGCATCTACCCAATAATGATCTCCTGATTTGGCACGGTTCTTAACCACGCCGCTCCATGGATTGCCGCTTTGAATCGTTTCCCACATTTCCCGATACACCTCCGCCGGAACATCCGGATGGCGGATCAGGTTGTGCGGTTCGCCCAACATTTCCTTTTCGCTAAAGCCGCTGATATCCGCGAAATCCTGACTAACGTAGGAAATTCTTCCTTTCGTATCTGTACGCGAAATCAATACCGCAGCCGGGGGAATCTCTAATTCTTTATTCGTAATAGGGAGATTTTTTCTCATTCAAAGCTCCTCCATTTCCATCGCAAACTAAGCGCGGATCGGCTTAAAGAAGAATTTTGGATCATATTTAAAAAGCGTACGGTGTCTAATGATAAACGAAAGGAAAGTAAACGATACGGAGAATTCAATGAAAATTGAATATACTCCGAATTACTTAGTGCGCGTCGCAAAACCTCGGTTTACTTTGTCAGAAAGATCGAGCTAAAAAAACCTGCCCCGGTTTAGGACGGGTTCTTATATTCCATTTAGGGAACAAGGATTTAGGACGGTTCAGATCCGTTAAGTAACTCAAAGTAGAACGCAGAGTTTGCATCAAGGACGTAATTTTGGAAAGAATTCGGATTTCCTGCTTAGCTTCAAATCCGACTTAACTCTTTTTTCTGTGAATCAAAAAGATTGACCTGAATTTGGAAAGATTTTTATAAATGACGATCAAATCTCTACCGAGTCTTCCCGGGTATCGATTGCCTTTGGAGAACGAATTCGAAAGAATGGACTTGTGAGCATTCGCCTTTCTTTTCTCGCTTCCGGCTTCTTTCATATTCTAATATTTTTGTTTTTCTTTATACCGCTCTTTAAATCCGAATCGATCGCCGATCTTAAGATTTTTTTAAAAAGGGGCGCAACCCCAAACGTTACACTCAGCCTTTCCAAGGAAGGCCTAGGTCAGAGATCGGAAACGACCCCGTCCGAAAATTCGAGCGCGGAAGGGACCTTACAAAAAGAAATCGAAAAATTTAAAAACGAAATCCACTTTCCGCAAGGCGCGCTGGATCAAAGACTGGAATCGGATTGTTCTTGGGAAGTGAAAATAAAATCTGACGGAAAGGGAGAAATTCTCAGGACCATTCAACCTTGTCGATATTCGATATTCGACGTCGAATTTCAAAGAGCGTTGAAAACTTGGAAATTCGATCTCAACGAAGGAACAAACCTAATTATTCCGGTTTCCTTTAAAGTAGATGAAAGAGAATTCTGAAGTCAACGAGTGGTATGTTCTTTATACCAATCCAAGAGCCGAAAAAAAGCTCAAACGATTGTTTCAGGAAAGAAAGATCGAATGTTTTCTTCCGCTTCTTTCTAAAAAGAAAAAGTGGTCCGATCGCTGGAAAGTCGTTGAAGAACCGATGTATCCTTCTTATATCTTCGTAAAGATTTCGTTCTATCAAGACAAAGTTAAAGTTCTCCAGCTACCCGGCGCACATCATTTCGTTTTTTACGATGGAAAACCGTATGTGATTCCGGACGAGGATCTCAATTTAGTGAAATCATTTTTGGAAACATATCCGGACAAGATTCAAATCGAAATTCAGGAAAAACTTTCCCCCGGAAAAAAAGTTCTTATCCAAGAAGGACCGTTTACCGGATACAAGGCCGAAGTCATATCGCGTAAGAATGAGGAGCAGATCATCGTTAAATTTCCGGGAATGAATTTGATGACTTCGGTGACTCTCGATATAAAAACGTTAAAACTGGAGGAAAACCTTGGATCCAATTTTTGAGAAGATAGAAAAAGCGATCGATACGGAGATAGAATCCATTCTCCATTTTAGAAAAAACTTGGACCCGTCTATCAAGACGGCAATCGAATTGATCCTTCAATCCAAAGGAAAATTGATCGTAACCGGAGTCGGCAAGTCCGGAGACGTGGGCAAAAAAATTTCATCCACTCTTTCTTCCACCGGAACTCCATCCGTTTTTTTACATCCTGCCGATGCTGCGCACGGTGACGCGGGAATTATCTCCACAGAAGACGTGATCGTCGCGATCGGAAAATCCGGCGAAAGCGAAGAGCTGTTGAATCTCATTCCCACGATCAAAAACATCGGCGCAAAATTGATTTCGATGACGGCTAACGTAGAATCCCGTCTTGCAAAGGAATCCGATGTCGTTTTGATCACTCCCGTTTTAAAGGAAGCTTGTCCGCTGGAACTCGCTCCGACTTCCAGCACAACGATCGCTTTGATTTTAGGCGATGCGATCGCAATGTGTTTGATGGAGCTGAAGGATTTCAAAAAAGAAGATTTCGCACTTTATCATCCGGCGGGAAGACTCGGCAAACGCCTGAGTTTGAAAATCGACGATGTCATGCGTAAGGAAAAGGATCTTGCAAAGGTTTCTCCGAACACCTTGCTGGACGAAATTCTAACCGAGATCACCGTCAAAAGACAAGGCGCGACCGGAGTTACGGATTCGTCAGGAAAACTTTTGGGAATCATTACCGACTTTGATATCCGCAAAAAATTGAAAGAAGGTAAGTTGGATTCTTCGATTACGGCTGAACAACTTATGAACTCCAAGCCGACCACGTTTCAATCCGGTTCAAACGCGTACGACGTACTAAAACAAATGGAATCCAGACCAAGTCCGATTTCAGTGGCTCCGATCGTGGACGAATCGCAGAAGTTGATCGGAATCGTTTCCATACACGATCTTTTGCAAAAAGGTCTCTAATTATGAATCCACGGGAATTTAAAGTCGTTCTTACCGTCAGTGAGAATGAATTTTTTTCTCTCAAAGAACATCCCGCTTGCGATTGGATCGAAATTCGTTTGGATTTATTTTCACCTGAAAGCATTCGAACAAGGCTGAGCGACAAAATCAAAGAATTGAACGCGAAGTGCGTTTTTACTTACAGACAGGCCGGAGATACGGATCAAACAACGGCTTCCAAAGAGAATGAATTAGATTTTCAGAATGTGATAAACTCGATCGATCCGAAAGAGCACTATCTCGATCTGGAGTTGAATCGATCCAACGACCTTTTCGGATCACACGCGGATAGAGGTTTCGGATTGGTCCGATCCGTTCACAAATTCGACGGTATTTTATCCGAACAGGAATTGCGGGATTGGGTCCGTAAGGATCCTTATTTGGATGGAAAGAAAAAATACGAAGGAATTCTTCCGTTAGTTTATAAATTCGCGGTCTTCCCGAATTCGGTAAGCGAACTCACCAATTTTTTAACTTCCTTTCGCTCGATCGCAAACGAATATAAAAATTTGAATGTGTTTTTGACGGGGATTTGTATGGGTCCAATGGGAGTTATATCGAGGGTTTTCCCAGATTTCTTCGGCTCGATTTTTACGTATTGCTGTTTGACAGAACCGAAGGCTCCCGGTCAGGTCGATTTGAATTCTTTGCATCGGCTAAGAAGCTCGCAGTAACTCGGCAAAGTCGCTTTATGGGAATTGAATTCTTTCGATAACCGATAAAGTCAATACGGTTCGCAGTTGGGTTTTTGAGTCGATTCGCGCCGAACGTTCAAGCGGATTTCCAGTACGTAAAATCAGGTTTTATCGAGTGCCTGAGAATCCTGATTCTTCTCTTTATCGCCGCCTTTGGATTCTAAAAAAGATTTAAACAAGGACTTTTCCTTAAACCGATCGAATTCTTTCTCTTCCGCGGCGGCGGCCCAAATCGCCGGTTTCATATTCGCCGCCTTACGAATGTACTCCATAGTCTTTTCAAGGTCGTCCTTGTTCGCATAACATTTTGCCAGCAGATAATACGCTCCCGAAGAACCGCCGACCTTTTCCAACATAAGAATCGCCTGATCGATCTTTCCAGTGTAGTAGTAAGCCTTTCCGAGATAAAATCGATATTCGCGCTCTTCTTCCTCCGAAGATTGAACGGAGTGAAAATAGCGAAGAGCTTTTTCGTATTCTCCGTGATTGGTATAATAACGGGCGAGTTTCAAAATACCGTCGTTGTAAACGTCGGGAAGATTCTTAAATTCGGGGTTTTCCTTTTCCAGTTTGGAAGCGATCTCTTTAAGGATCGTATAACCTTCGGTTTCTTCTTTATTTTGAATTTTACAAAGTGCGAGATACATGCGAATCTCATGTGTCCTTTCGCCGAATTCGAGCGCTTTTTCCGCCGTTTTGATCGCATTCTCGCAATCTTTGACTTCGTACTTGAGTTTGGTCAATCCGATCAAAGGCTGAACCGTCGTATTAACCGCATAGGATTTTCTGTAATACTTCGCGGCTTCTTCGTATCGTTTCATTTTGTGATATGCAACGGCTTGATTTAGATTTGCATAATACAACATTTTCGGACTGCCGCTTCCGATTTTATCCTCGAGCTTATCCAATATGCGAAGAGCTTCCTGATACTTCTCCAAACGGATAAGAATCACGCCGTATTTATACAGATAATCGTGTTTTTCGGGAAAGTCTTTGACAAGTCCTTCCAATAAAATTTCCGCTTTTTGAAACTCTTTGCGATTCGCGTAGATTAGGGAAAGATTCCAGCGCGCCGATTCGTCCCCGGGTTCTTTCTTTAGAATTTTAAGATATTCTTCTTCCGTACTCGGACCGCTTGTTTCCGGTTCTTCCGTTGTCTGTTTTTTGGGGCGATGATGAACTACGTGGCCGGACGAAAGCCTTTCCTCCGCGGTGGATCTGATTTTTTGAATGTGAGTTAGATCCGGATCGATTCTCAACAAACGATTGGAATACGCGATAACTTCGTGATAATCTCTTTGATAATTGAAATAGAGAATGATCTTCTGATAACAGTTTACCAAATCTTTTTTCGGTAGATTTAGACCGACTGCTTTCTTGAACGCCTGAATGGACTTCGGATAATCCCTTCTATATTCGTAGATATATCCCATGTACATCCACGCTTCTCCGGAAGAAGGATTTGCATTGTTGAACTTTTGGAACTCATCCATGGCCTTGGAAAAATCTTTTTTCGCATACGCTTTCTTTCCTTCTTTCAAATCCGCGTACAACGAAGTTGAAATGGAACACAAAAGAACTGAAAAAAGAAAAATCCGCAAGCCCATAGGACCAGTTTCGGAGAGGAAGTCTTTTTTAAAAGTGAATTTGCAACCCCTCTCCTGACTGGTTTATAATAAATTTCCTAATTTTTCCTGTCTTTTCGACGCGAGCGACTCCGATGCTCTGAGCGCCAAACTCATCGTTGTAATCTGGGGATTGACCGAAAGACCGGTAGGATAGACGGAAGCATCGATCACAAAAATATTTTTATGACCATACAATTCCAGATTCGGGTCCACGGCTCCTTTTTCGGGAGAATCCGCGGCTTGAATCGAACCATGAGGATGCGCCGAACCTACGAGTAAACTTCCCGGATTGAATTTTTTTTCAAGAATCCAATCGAACTTCGTGTTTCGATCCACAGGAAAAGGAGCATCCATATCGGGAAAAGGAAAGATCAATTCCTTCGCTCCCGCGGCCGCTTGTACTTCCGCCAACATCTTTAAACCGCGGAGCATATTCTTACCGTCGCCCGGCGTCAGTTCAAAGTAAACCTTTCTAGAACCTAAGGACCATTTTACGGAAGCGTTCGCTTCTCCATCCGATCCGTCACGAACAAGAACGATCCCCGCGCTCATGTTCGAATATCTTTGAATCTGATCGAATTGTTGTTTTCCATAATACGGAATCAAAGAAGCGGCTAACGTGGGTCGGAACGGTGCGACTTCCAGCCAAAATCCGTAACCGGTATTGTTTTGGTTGTGGCCGTCTTTGATCACGGCGGATTGAGGCGGACCGGAGAACATATTGATCTTCTCGTCGAACACCGCGAAGATGGTGCTGGTCGGATGAACTTTCAAATTTCTTCCCACCCAATCGTTTCCTAAACCGGATCTTTGCAAAAGCGCCGGACCTTCGATTGCACCCGCGCTGACCACGACGACCTTCGCGGTAACTTTTACTTTTTTAATCACAGTATCCGGAGCTTTTTCGTACGGATCGGGAGTGAATTCCGCGACCACGACTTTCGTTGTTCCGTCGTGAATAACCTGCGCTTTCATGTTCGCGATCACGGTCGCACCCGCTTCGATCGCATCGGGAATATACGTTAAGAACATGGATTGTTTCGCATTGATCGGACAACCCAACCCGCAACGGCCCAGACCGATACAACCTCGGTTATTGTTGTTCAAAACTTCGGGATGGAGGCCCAAAGCCTTTCCACCCTTCATCAACGTATTGTTATTCGCATTGATGAGATTTTGAGGAACCGGATGAACGCCGAGTCTTTCATGTACGGAAGAAACGAACGGATCCATATCTTGTCTCGAATATCCTTTCAAACCGAATCGTTTATCCCATTCCGAGGTTACGTAGTCGGGAGGATATAAGGATGTCTGCCAGTTTACGGTCGTGGAACCGCCGACGGTTCTTCCCTGAAGAATGCTCAACGTCTGTTCTTCCGAAATAATAAAACCCGCGTCGCGATACAATCGCGCCGAGGATAAGAACTCGTCCCCGCTGAACTGAGCCGGAGTAAAGTAAGAACCTTCTTCGATAAGAACCGTGTTCCAACCGTTCTTAGCAAGAGTGGCCGCCGCAACCGCACCGCCCGCGCCGGAACCGATCACAACTGCGTCGGCTGTGAGTTCCCAAGTTCCGTTTTTGATATTCTCTCTTTCGATAATCTCTTGGTGTTTTTTAGGAGTGATGATTTTATCATTCGCCGCTGGAATTCCGCCCATATTAACCCTCGTATCCCGCTAATGTTTGAATTCTTTTGTCTTTTGAAACGAGGAAGAATGCGATCTGTCTCATGATCGAATACGCGCCTCGTTTCAAACCGAGTGAGGAAGTTTTCCAAGACAACAGACGTTTTTCTCGTTCTTCCACGCTCAGAGAAGTCATGGGTTTGAAGGAAAAATCCAACGCAAGCGCGGCAAGAGTGGAAGAAGGAATCATCCCCAAAAGAAGAATCACGCTTTCCGTATCGATCGGAGTCGGATGACCATATACGTAATCATCGACCGCAACACCCAGATCAAAATCGGGGATCGGATTTCCTTTGAGAAAAACTTCTCCCAAAGATTTGAAAGCAAGATAGGCATCGTCTTTCAATCCGCGCAATCTGGGAATCGAACCGCTGGTACACGCGGTCATTCCCGGAAGAACGAACGCGGTCACGGCCAAAAATTTTAAACTTAGTTTTAAAAATCGACTCCGAGGAATCGACTCTTGCAGAAACAGCTCCAAGTTCACCTCCCGTTTGTCGTTAATACGACTCCGGTTTTATATATAACAACTGTTCAGCAGGAATATAGGAAAGGAATTACTTTGTCTATACTTTCTTCTGGAATTTTTTCATTTTCACGAAGATCTTGATCTCCTCGTAATCAATTCGATCGAGTTCGACTTCGATTTTATCGCCGAGCGTGTAAATTTTCGTAAACTTCTTCGAATAAAAAGAGAAATCGGTTTCCAACCGAACCTCGCCTTCATCCGTAAATTCGGAAGAAAGAAGACATGCGTCCACCATCGGATTTTCCAGATCCACAAAGATAAGGAAGGGTTTGCATCCCGTGATCGTTGCGGAGAATTCTTTGATGCCGGTTTTTTCGAGATAACGACAAGCCTTGAGTTTGTAATAATCTCTTTCCGCATCGGTAGCTTTCCGTTCTTGATGAGAACAATGTAGACCGGAGGTCACCATCTCCTCTGGGGTATAAACCGGTTTTTTGCTCAGAAGAATCTGTTGTAAAACTCTGTGACAAACAAGATCGGGATATCTTCGAATCGGGGAAGTAAAGTGACAGTAGTCTTCAAATCCAAGACCCCAATGTCCGAGATGTTCTCCCGAATAATAAGCCTGCATAAAAGTTCTCAACAAAAACATGTTGAACAATCTTTCCGCCGGCTTTCCTTCCAATTCTTTCAAGACGACTCGGATCGCCTCGTAACTTGAATCCTTGAGTAATGTTTTGATCCCGTTCAACTGTAAAAAGGCGTTCAGCGATTCGAGTTTTTCTTCGTTCATCGGTTCGTGAACGCGATACAAGGTCGGGTGCTTTTTCTTTCGGATGTATTCGGCGACCTTGATGTTCGCTGAGAGCATAAATTCTTCGATGAGAATATGCGCCTGCAAACGGTCCTGAACGGCGATCTCGACGACGTTGTGTTCGGAATCCGTGACGACCTTGTTTTCTTTTAGATTCAGATCGACTCGGCCGTTTTCGACTCGTTTTGCACGAAGAACCTTTGCGAATTCGTTCATACGGAAGATCCAGTTCTTAGGATCGCCCGCAAGAATTTCGGATTCGGCCCGATTGTACGTATATCGTTCCGCCACCTTAATTATGCTTTTATAATACTTCGCGTGGGTGATCTTTCCTTTCCAATCGGCTTCCATTTCCACCGTAAAGGCCAGACGATTCTTTCCCGCAACGAGAGAACAAAGATTTTCGGACAACTCGGGAGGCAACATCGGAACGACCCGGCTTCCGAGATAAACGGAAGTCGCTCGATTGTATGCTTCTTCGTCCAAGTCGGTTCCGGGACGGACATAGTGCGAAACATCGGCGATATGAACGTAGAATCGAATTCGATTCTTCTCTTCCACGAAGCTGATCGCATCGTCGAAGTCCTTTGAATATTCGCCGTCGATGGTGATACATTTCAGATTACGCAGATCCACTCTGGAACCCCAATCGTCCACGGTGTTTTCCTCGACTTCTTCGGGAAGATCCAAGGTTATATTCTCGGGATACAAAATGCTGTAATTGTATTTCATCAGCATTCGCATCAGATCCAAATCTTCTTTCGTGTCGGATTCGAATCGCAGGAACTGAACCTCGTAGAGATTTCTTTCATGCTCCGTATCTTCTTTCAGCCGCACGACTAAAACGTCGCCGGATTTGATCTCATCCTGCAGATCGATAAGAATGGTTTTGCGGAGCAGATAACCTTCCTTTTCCTCTCCGTCTATATCCAAAAGTTTTCCGAAGATAAATTTCGGGTCCTTTTCAGTGACGATCATTCGATACAGATCGCGTCCCCTCCGAAGAATCTCGGTGACTTCTCCTTCGAGTCTTCCTTTTTTTCCGATTCCGTACGGGTGAATTTCAACGAGATCGCCTTGAATCGCGGATTGTGCGTATTGACCCGGCACGAAAACTTCCATCCCGGAAGGAAGTTTTACGAAACCGTCCCCCCGTTTGCTGATGGAAATCGTTCCCCGCAACTTTTGATTCGGATTCACGAGTATATTCTTTTTTTCTAATTCGATCAGCCCTTCGGTTTCGAGAATCTGAAGCGTTTCGGAAATTTCCCGTTCCCGTTCCTGAAACTGCCACTTCTCCCTTTTTTTACCGTAAAAATTTTGATTTTCTTCGCGGAGAAGTTTCGCGCTGAGATCCTTAAATTGGATCACCGATCCCGCTCTGGATTGAAGATACTTAAGAATTTTCTTTCCGATTTCGTTTTCTCTAAATCCTTCGGTTCTTCCCGTAGGTCTTTCTCGTTTGGTTCGATCGGATTTACTGAAGGTTTTCTTTTTGGTTTGAGGTTGGGTCGTCCTCTTTTGATTTGTTTGTTTTTTCTTTTTATTCATAATTGCTAAGCTGTCGACTTGTCGTCGACGTAAGTTCCGCGTACGTAATTCGGAACGAGTTTCCAATAAGGAAACCGATCCGGAAATGCGATCGCTTCTTGAAGCAGGTCCAAGTTGCGATTTAGAATCGCGGATGCGGACGGAAGATTTTCTAAGATGGGATTTCCCGCGAAAAATTCGGGATGATCCGAATATTTCTGCGACGTTAGAAACGCCTGCAATCGATCTTCCGGTATTTTATCCAGTATATCGTCCGGCTTGACGTCTATGGAACCGAAAAATCCTCTCGTATCTTCCATTCCGAAATAAATTTTTTTCTGTTTCGCCTCGATTCCCACGATTACCGGATCACCCGCTTCTTCGTGATAGAACGAAGCGTAAACGTTTAAACTGTCGAATCCGATTGCGGGAATTTTCCAAAGCTGCGCAAGATTGCGTGCCGTTGCGACCGCGATTCTAAGCCCTGTAAATGAACCCGGCCCCAGTGCGCTAACGATCAAATCGGGGGATTTCCAATTCGAGTTCTTTAGAACATTTCGTAATTCTTGGATCAAAAGTTTGGAGGATTCTCGAGGATGAATTCCGGCGTATGAAGAAACCGGAGTCAGGTTTCCTTCCGGATCAAGGAGAAACGATTCCACAAGGATCCATTGGTTTGTCGCATCGAAAAAAAGAATTTTTTTCATACAGGATTCCCTTTCGATGTTTTCCAAAGATTTTTCAGACTTGGAAATTTTTCTATATCATAACTTTTGAATGTAATATTTCTTTCCTCTTCGGAAACGGTTTTGAATTCCGCTTCGAATTTCAACGGAAACGATTCCAATTCTTCTTTTGCGATTTGCCACCATTCTACGATGGAAACCCCGGGCCGTTTCCAGATTTCCTCAAATCCGAGGTCTTCCAGTTCCGCGGGGGATTTCAAACGATGCAGATCGAAGTGATAAAATTTCGATATTTCTTCCGTGGCCGATCCGTCCCTCCGACTTTCTTCGGAGGGCGATTTTTCCGTAACAACCCGATCCGATTTTAAAAGAGAGAATTCTTCGCTTAAACGAATCGGAATCGGATACTCGTTCACAAGAGTGTACGTTGGAGAATTTACGTTTGCGTTCGGAGAAATCTTCTTTACCAATTTGGAAGTGAACGTTGTCTTACCCGCGCCCATTTGGCCCGTAAATAATAAAATAGGATGAAGCGTTTGCTCCAAAGCGGAAAGAATAATCGGCACGAGAAAGTTTGCGGGTTTGTCTAAGTCTTCCAGTTTCAAATTTCGAAATTCGAGTTCCAATTCATCCTCAAAACAATTCACTTACCTTTTCTTTTTCGAAACGATATACGGAAGTGCAGAATTCGCAGGTAACTTCGATCATCCCGACTTCTTCCACGATCTGCATCGCTTCTTCTTTTCCCAACGTTTGAATCAGTTCTTTTATTTTATTTTCGGAACAGTCGCAGCGGAATTCAGGCTGACCTTCCTCTAAGATTTGAACCGCGGAACGGGTAACCTCTCCGATTTTATTCAAACAATTATAAACGTCCTTTCCCAGGAACTCCGCAGAGTTTCGATTGATTTGGTCTGAAAGACTTGCAATTTTTTGAATGTGTTCTTCTTTTGCTTCCGGCAACGATTGCAGAAGAATTCCTCTTACGTCCCAGTGAAATCCGTTCTTTTTGATAGAAAGAGTGATAAAACACGTGATCTGCTCGGAACTGTTCAGATAGTTCTGAAAATTCTCCTCAAAACTTTTATTGAGATACGGAACGACGGATTGATAGATACAAGCTCCGTTTTTCCACCGGAAGACTTTGAGAACTCCGGAATATTCTTCCATCGCTTTGTTCGGTTCCACGTCTTCTTCCGGTCTTTCGCGGAGAACCGCCTTCATTCTCCCTTTACGATCGCTGTAAGCGAGAACAGAGTGAGTCGGAGAATCCTCGTTGAACTGAATCTGTAAACTTACCTTCGTATCTTCTTTGACTTGATCCGCCAAAAAAAACGCACCCATCATCGTTCTCGCTAAAAGTTCCGTGTTGGCGTCGTCCAAGTTGTGTAAATTGGAGGCGGCCGTTACGGAATATGAAATTTCGGCCGCGGAATATCGGAAATGCGTATCCGGTAAAATTCCGTATATCAATGAATCCTGGTTCTGCATGGAATCCTTTTGCGAATGCGAAATGAGAGTCGAGGTTGCGTAAACCGTTGCGATCTACGTCATCCGTATCCTCTCAGACATTTCTAGAAAAGACAGTATTTTTTCTTTTAGACTTACGGCAATCCCGGTTTTCTTTCTTTTCAGATTGTGGCTCGGATGAAATCTCTTTCCGAAACGCAAAGGAGAATGGAATGATATTCGGAGCCGATTATTACCCGGAACAATGGACCAAAAAAGATTGGGAAGAAGACATTTCCATCATGAAAGAAATGGGTTTGAGTTCCGTTCGACTTGCGGAATTCGCTTGGGCGATGATGGAACCCAAAGAAGGGAAATACGATTTTTCTTTCTTCGATCATATTCTTAAGTTGATCCAAAAGAACGGTATGACGGCGATTTTAGGAACGCCGACAGCGACGTTTCCTCCTTGGCTTGCTAAAAAATTTCCTGACATAATCCAAGAACGAGACGGAATTCCAAGGACGATCGGAACCAGAAGACAGGCTTGTTTTTCTTCTCCGAATTATAGAAAGGCCGTTGTGAAGATCGTTACAGCGATGGCGAAACATTTCGGAAATCATCCCGCGGTGATCGGTTGGCAGATCGACAATGAGATCGGTCACGAAGGATCGGACATCGATCATTCTCAAACTTCGTTGAAGGCGTTTCGCCTTTGGCTGAAGAACAAATACAAAACGATTCAAAGGTTAAACGAAACTTGGGGAAACGTTTTCTGGGGGGTAATTTATAATTCCTTCGATGAGATCCCGATACCGGGACCGCACGTCGCGAGCAACTTTCATCCTTCGATGATCCAAGACTTTTATCGTTTTCATTCGGACACGATCATCGACTTCGTAAAACTGCAAGCCCAGATTCTGCGTAAGTTTTCCGTGGGAAGACCATTGACGACGAACTTATATCCTTCTCCTTTTTTACCGATCATCGATATGGCGGAACTTGCAACGTATTTGGATTATATTTCCTGGGATAACTATCCGACCTGGGGAGAACAAGAAGAACCGTTCCCTCATCCGTTCATTTCCGCGATGCAGCAATACAATCGCGGCCTGAAGAATCTTCCGTTTACCGTGATGGAACAAATTTCCGGATTTCAAGGACATGACCTTCTCGGCTATCTTCCAGCGCCGGGACAAACAAAACTTTGGATGAAACATTCCATCGTTCACGGATCGAACGCGATTTATTTTTTCAGATACAGAACCGCCCGTTACGGACAGGAACAACTTTGTTACGGGATTTTGGATCACGATAAGGAAAAGACCGAACGTTATTACGAACTTCAAAAGGGAATTCAAGAGATAGAAGAATTCGCGGAAGACTTTACGGAAGAATTGTTTCCGGCACAAGTCGCCGTCGTTCACGACATAGAGAACGCGCGCAACTGGAAGCAGCAGCCGATTTCGACGGGTTTAAAATTTTCACCGGTTCCTTGGTCGCAGGTAGGATACGATATCGAAATGGCGACTTGGTTTTCGGGGATGAACGTTCTCAACGTAAACGCTCACTTTCGTCCCGCTTCCAAAATCGATTTCAAAGATTATAAAGTCATTGTGCTTCCTATGTATACGATGGTTACGGATACGGTTTTTCATAAATTGGAGGAATTCGTCCGTGAAGGCGGAACCTTGATTTTAGGATTTCGAACCGGAGCCAAGGATTTAAACGGATGGATGTATGATTCTCAAATTCCCGGTCCGTTTGCCGAAATGGCCGGAGTTAAGGTCCGTAAGTTCGAAGCGGTCGGAAACCAAAAGGTCAAATTCCGATTCCGCTTTTTTCCGGGAACTTGTTCCAAGATCTGCGAAATTTTAGAACCGACTACCGCGGAAGTCTGGGCTCGTTACACCGATCCCAAAAAATTCTACAAGGGCGCACCCGTAATTACCGCGAATTCTTATCATAAGGGAAGGGTAATTTACGCGGGTTCTTCTTTGGAGCCTTTGAGTTTCGTGCTTCTATATCGTCGTATTCTGAAGGAAGCGAAGATTCCTTTTACATTTTACGGCCCGAACGTGGAAAAAGTTTTCCGAAAAGGTAGAAAACAAGATTACGAAATTTTTATCAATCATTCCGGTAGAAAAAGTTTAGCCGGTTTAAAACTTTTAAATCCGTATGAAGTCCGAATTCTTCCTAAAAAGAAATAAAAGTTCCGCCGAGTTCTTGCAGCATGTATTTCCGTCAAAGTATGATTTAGTTTTGGACGCGCCGTGAACTGGAAAATCGAATTGAAAAACGGATCTTATACGGATCATGTCGTTTATCAAAATTGAAACGGTAGGAAAACTTGGAACTCAATCAAATCGAAGAGTTGAATCGAATCCTTTCGTCCGCCTCCGGTCAAAACCGCCCGAACGAAATTTTCGTCGACAATCTTCATACTTCCTTTTTCGAATTCGAAGACAGTTTCATTCTTCCTTCGACGTCGGTCTACGGAGTGGACTTTGCGGCTGCAAAAGAATTCCTTCTGCAAGCGGAACAACTGATTCCCGAGTTGATCCGGAAATGTCACGTTCTTCCGATCGCGAAACCTAAAAAGAATTCCAATCAGCTCTTCTTAGTGAAAGAGTTTCCTTCATCGAAAGTCGACGATGAGAAGAAGTTCGTTTTCGTCGTCAGTTTTATTCTTTCGTATTTGGGCGGTGCGCCGACTTCGATGATCGTAAAACCCGCGGCGCAAGGAAAGACGGTTTCGGTTCGAACACGGAGAATTTATTTTTCGGCGAGAATTCTTCCTTTAGAATCGTTCGAAATGAAGAACGGAGTCATCGTAGATTTCGTCACGCGCAAATATAAAGAGACAGAATTCATGGTGGACGTAGATACGATTCCGTCGTTTAACAAAATTCAGCACACGTATTCGGAGCTTTTCGACGACGTGGATTATTCGAAACAGATTTCTACGATTCATTCGATTCTTAGCATCGATAAGGAAATCTGGAAACCGGGAAAAGTTTTTGAACCGATCGACGTGGAACTTCATACGATCAGTACTCGTTTTTTGGAATGCTCTCAAGAAAGAATCTTCAGCCAATTTGAAAGCTTCCGGCATTTGATTGATCTTTTATTGTCGCCGGAAAGCATGACTATAGATTCAGTAAAACAGGAACCTTTGCACGACTGGCTCCGTTCTTTCCGAACGGAAAGGGACGTAACTCCCTCCGGTAATATGCTCTGGAAAATCCTAAAACGAAAGTAATCTTTTTTGAAGAGAAGCCCATGGACCAACCACTTGCCCCTCCCATTGATTTTCCTTTAGAGGAAGTCAAACGCAGGATCAAATCCGTACAATCCGTATCCGGTATTTTTATCGAATCGGCTCTGAAGCTTCAGAAAGATTTGAAAACGTTCGCGTTTTCAACCGAAGCCGAAGAAAAGGATCAGATCCACAAAGCCGATGAGATGATGGGAAAGTTCATCGTGGAATATCTCAGACAAAACTTTCCTTCCGACTCCATTCTCTCCGAAGACAATTACAAATACGAAGGCAATAATTCTTTCCGTTGGGTTTTGGATCCGATCGACGGTTCCATGAATTTCGTTCGTGGAATTCCTCTTTATTGCGTGGCGATCGGGCTCGAACACAGGGAATCTCCGGTTGCCGGAGTCGTGTTCGTTCCCGGTTTAAACACGAAATATTCCGCCATTCTTTCGCAAGGCGCTTTTAAGAACGGACTCCGCATCGACGTTTCCAACACGGAATCCCTCGCGCGCGCGATGCTTGTACCGAGTTTTCCAACGAACAGAAAAGAAATATTAAACGAAGTCATTTCCGATATCACCGCGTTTATCAGTTGCGGACGCTCGATGAGAAGAACGGGTTCTTTCGTTCTCGATGCTTGCTGGGTTGCGGAAGGTCTGCTCGATGGAATCTGGGAAAAGGGCGTAAAACTTTGGGATACGGCCGCGAGTTCGGTGATTCTTACCGAAGCGGGCGGAAAACTGACCGACTTTAACGGAAAGCGGTTTCTTTCCGGAAACTCGGAAGTCGTGGTTTCCAACGGGAAAGTCCATTCTCAGATCGTGGATATTATGAGAAACGTCCGCGATTCCATCGGAAGAAACTAAGAATTACAATAAGAATTTTTCGGTTCGATAAAACACCGAAAAGGATTCCGCATCTTTATGCGGACTTCTGAAAGATCAACTAATAGAAAGAGAAACATCAGGGATATTCAAAATCCCTAATGTTTTCGTTGAATCAAGGAGCGTTTAGAAACGCTTCGATGCTTCGAATCTGATCGTCGTTCAAAGGAAGTCTTGTCATAATCTGGCTCGTGCGTTTCGGAGTATATCCGGGTGGATACGTTCCGTTTACAATTCTCGCCTTCAACAACTCGAAGTTAGAACCTTTAACCGCAGGCCCAACCGCCCCGTCCACTGCGGGATTTTGATTGTGACATGCGGAACAATTAGTCACATACAAACCTTTTCCCTGGGAAATCAGTTTTTGTTCGGGTGAAAGATTCTCTTCTTCTTTGCAGTTCGCAAATAAAAGAATCAAAGAAATGCAAACGAGTAAGAGGCGGGAGAACCCGCCTCGATTTTCAGTGATCCTCATCGACTTAGAGAAGAACCTCGAGAAGAATGTAGATGATCAATGAAAGAACAAATCCGGAAGTGATTACGCCTTTCACGGTTTTGATCGGTTTGAACGTAGCGCTTTCCGGTGTTGCGGTTAACGCGTTCGTTTCAACCAACACGATGATCGCGAGAATCGCACCTAAGAACGTATGTGCTTCGTCTTTCGTTATTTCCGTTGAAACCGGAAGATTTCTTGCCGCGCCCATTAAGAACAACATCGGAATGGAAAGAAGCGTGTTCGTTCTGGAAGCTAAAAGACCTCTTGCTGCGCGAGGAGCCGGGTTTTCCGCAGTTTCACCTTTCGCTGCAGCGATCACAACTTTTTGTGCAGGCCAAATCACGAACCAAACGTTGAACCACATCAAAGAGCCGAAAAGTCCCCCTCCTAAAATTACGGCGAGTAATTGGCCTGCCGATAATGTATATCCCGTAAAAATGAGATAGATGATCATCGCCCAACCGCTCAAGAACGTAAACATCGCTCCCCAACGGAACCACCAAAGAACTCTTGGAACCAATTGCTGAGTCGCTTTCTTCTTTGTATCAGCGTCCGTTTCAGCAAAGAAGGCTCCTTGTACAAAGTTAATGTACCAGAGTAGTCCGATCCAGGCGACGCCTGCGAGGAAATGCACCCACTTAAAGAGGAAATACAAGCCTTGGCTTGTAAAAAGAGCAATCCCTTCCATAATACCTCCAATTCATCGAATGAAATATGATTGTGCGCTTTAAAAAGACAGAGCGCCAGAACTAAAAATAAATCCTGGAATTTAGACTCTCAGTCAAGCACTTTAGAAATATTCTAATTCTTTAGTGAGAATAAAATACACTTCTTAAGGACAAACTTCAAGTGCACTTTAAGTTAGATCTTCGATTAAAATCTTCTGAAGCATTTCCCAAAAGGAAGGTTCATCGTCTTTTTCATTCGAAGAACGAAAGGGAGAAAAACGATCTCTAAAAATCTCGGCTTGTGATTTTAGGATGACTTTCATTGTGTTACCGCTTCGAAAGGATTCGGATTCGAACTTATTTCCACCGTTTCCTTCGCTTCCTTGCACAAGAAGAAGGAAGAGTTGATCGAAATATTCTTCCATGTTTCCCGGTATGAACCAATTCACGACCCCCGGCGGAAAAATCTGAAGAAACCGTCCGCTGATTTTCTTTTCCGGAAGCTTGGAAAATTCCCCGGTGATTTTTTCATAATTCTTTGATGAGAAAAAACGAAGCTTATATCCTAAACTTCTAATATCGATTTTGAGTCCGTACACTTGTATAAACACCGAAACTCTTATGTGAAGCGTTTCGGGATTTTTCCAGTAGCCGTTTTCGGTATCGGGGACTTTCAAAAACGTTTTTGTTCCTTCGTTGTACAGTTCGATTCCGTTTAAAAACTCTCCTGACTTGAAAATCGTAATTCGATACGAAACTTGATTTAAGATTTTGTGAAACCGTTTATAAAATTGCGGATAACTATTCTCCGTTGCTTCGTTCAACTCGTACAAAAGCCAGGAAGAATTCTCCGCTCTGCCCGTATCGCAATGGGAAACCCCGCAAAGAAACCGATGCGCTTTTGAAATCGAAACGAACTTTAACGAATCGTTGGAAGGATTTCTAAGAAAATGCTGCAGCTGATCCACGTGTTGAAAGAAATCATGATAACTGTATGCGGGAAGAATCGAAACCGTTCTTCGTTTCATTCGATATGTCTTTTGATCTTTAAAGGAAGTGGGAAAATATTCCGCGTGAATTTGATACGGAACTTGATCCGGAATTTTTTCTGTAGTCAAAACGTTTTGCAATCCGCGGCCCGTTTTACGGATGTAAAAATCGATCGTAAGAGATCCGTTTTTTTCTTGGAGAATCGATTCGTCCGCGGAAGTCAAATTTCCGAAAAGAGCGTTTCGAATTCCTCCCGTTGGATATTCGTTCAAGATGTTCTTTTGATACGCGAGATATTCAATCCAGTATGCCGCTTGCTGAGGCTTTTTTTGAATACAATTCGAAATCGAAAAAAAGAGAACGATACAAACGAGAAAGCCGAGTCTATTTTCTTTGTTTTCGAATAATTTCATATAGAGAGTCTACGGTACGATCATCCACATCTTTGTAATAGGATTCAAAAATTAATTTCTTGTTCCCCGAAAAAATGCGTAACCACGAAAAATTACGCCGGATTCCGGAAGAAATCACTCCTTTTTCATCCAAAAAAATCGATTCGTAGTTTTTAGATTTGTTTTGATCGATATAAGTTTGTACTTCGTTCGGAGCGTTTTGGAGATCGATAAAGGCGGCAAACTCAACTCGATCCTTGTTTTCATCGATGAGGTTTTGCATTCTCCAGTAAATCTTTCGACCGTGTTTTCTACAAAGGACGATATCCGTATAGGAACAGCCCAATAGAAAAACGATTTTTCCTTTGAGCTTTTTGGATTCGAGAACATCTCCTCTTTGGTCCTTGAGCCGAAAGTCGGGAAGATCGGATGAAAAAGCCGGAAGGATCACAATGAAAAAAAGAGCCAACGATATTTGCGGCAAATATCCGCTGTTAAAAGCTGCGACCGTTCGTTTGAAATTCATAAAGTCGTTTCGAATCGGAGCTTTTATTTTGTTTGAAAACGGAAAATTCCGTCCCAATTTTCTTCCGGCGGTTTCGAAGAATACAGCTTACAACGCTTTAGATAAATCTTAGAAAGGTTGTCTCTTGCTTCTTCTCTGTAGAGTTGTTTAAAGATTTTAGAAGCTTCGTTGAACTTACCGGACTTGTATTCCGAGATTCCCTGCGATAAAAGATCGGACGTTTTCAATTTGAATTCCTTGATATCATCCGGATCGGATTCAAACACTTCGTAAATATCGACGGGCTGATTTCTTCCCTTTACAAAGACCGTGTCGATCATTCGAATTCCGACCTCGCTCATTCGGTGAAGCTGCAAATACGTGTGATGAGAAATGAGAATTCTACTTTGATATAAGGACGTAAGAGATTGAAGCCTGGACGCAAGATTGACCGCGTCCCCGATCACGGTCGTGTCGATTCTTCGTTCGCTTCCCACCGTTCCTAAAATCAAGGAACCTGTATTGATACCGACTCCGATTTCCAAATTCCAAGGAGAAGGAATCGAAAAAATTTCCAACATCCTTCCGGATTGAACCGCATTGACCATCTTGATCGCCGACTCGACTGCATTGTCAGCGGAATTGAAATTCTCCTTTTCCACTCTTTCGTTGTAATCGGCAAAGAGCGCGAGAACTGCATCGCCTACATATTTATCCACAAAGCCGGCGGTTTGATAAACCAGATCTTCCATTTGGGAAAGATAAGAATTTAAGAATGCGATTGTCTGACTCGGTCGAATCGCTTCGGAAATGCTCGTAAAATTTCGAATATCCGAAAACAAAACGGTCATCGACTTTTCCTTGTTATCTCCGATCGCGATCGACACGGGCGATTCCTTATCGAGTATTCGGATAAAATCCGCGGGAACAAACCGATAGAACGCATCCTTTTGATTCGATAATTCTTTGTTGAGGAGCTGCGCGTCTTTATAGAGCTGAATATATCTCGAAACAAGAATGCTGATGATCGTGATGATAAAAAGAGAATAGGCGATCTTAAAGAAAGGATAATGAAGTCCGATTATCTTAAAGATCGAATCGAGCAAATCCCAAACCGCAAAAACGATACAAGCCGCAATTCCGGCCAACATCTTCTTCGCGTCCTGTTTTTCTCTTCTTACGGTTTGAATCGAGAAGTAGAGAATATAAAACAAAAAGAAGATCATCGAAACCTGACAGACCTTCAACGCGATATGAGTCCACGAAAACGGAGAAGCCAAAATCCCTAAAAACAATCCGATGGAAAGTATCACGAATGCAAGAGGAACAATCCCGACCTTTTCCTTCGGATAAAAATATTCCTTTAGAAAGTAATAAAAAGAGGGGAGAATCAACGTCAAAGAAGCGTATTCCACCCTAAAGAACAAAGAACTGTTCATATCGGAATTCGAGTTCACGAATTTTTGAAAGATCAAGTTCGAGGAAGAAAAGAAATACACGGAGGAAACGAACGAGAACAATCCGAAGTACAGATAATACAAATCCTGTCTTCGGGTTATATAGAAAAGTATATGATAGATTCCGAATATAAAATAGATTCCGTATAAAAAGACTTCGAAATATTCGGATGTGGATTCGTAGATTTGCTGAAACGAGGAGATTCGATAACCGCTAGCGTGATAAAACCCGAAATGATCGTTTTGGATGTAGGGCGTTAGATTCGATTCCCCGATGAGATAGATTAGGATCGTATTCTTTCCTTCCTTCAAGGTTCCGGATGGAATCGGTAAAGTCACCGACTTTAGGGATCTTCGAATTGCCGGTGTCAAATCCTCAGTTTGTTCAGGGTGTTCCGGAAATCGTTCCTTTCGGATCAAAACTCCGTTCAAATATAACTCCCAATTTTCTCCGATATCGGGAAAATAAATCGCAGCCGGAAGTTTTAAATACTGCGATCCGGTATGAATGGGAAAGTCGATTTTAACCGTTGCATCGTGAAATCCGGATTGTTCGGGAATGCCGAACAGAGAATTTAATCCGGCTGGAAAGCTTGAAATCGTTTTCCAATCCTCGGAGACGCTTGGTTCGCGTTCTTTGTTCTTTCTTTTCGTTTGTGGATTGAAAACGGAAGAATTCGATTTTTCTAATTTAGTTTTGAGATGATTGCCGAGACTCGCTTTCCATTCGGCTTGTGTAAGATCCAAAACTTCCGGATCGGAATCGGGCGCGCAGGAAATACAAATCGCTAAAATCGACGCGGTTAAAATGAGGTTTAAGATCCGGATCATGCAATCAAGATTCCATTCAAAAGATTCAGAAGAGAAGGAAATTTCTTTCCAAAACGGAAAATTAGATCACGATCACATGACGAGTTCGTCTTCACCGGCGCGAGCGACGACGATTTCACCCGCGTCTTCCAGTTTACGGATGATGTTTACGATCTTCTGCTGTGCGTCTTCCACGTCCTTGATACGAATTGGACCCATAAAGTCCATATCTTCCCGAAGCAGGTTGGCCGCACGTTTAGACATGTTTTTGAAGATTTTTTCCTGAACTTCGGTATCGACCGACTTGAGGGCTTTCGCGAGATCGGAGTTATCCACTTCCCGCATGACTTTCTGAATCGCACGGTCGTCCAAAAGAACGATATCTTCGAATACGAACATCCGTTTTTTGATCTCTTCCGCAAGCTCGGGATCTTCTTCTTCCAGAGCTTCGATGATCGTCTTTTCCGTTCCCCGGTCGACTAAGTTCAAAATCTCGACGACTGAATCGATACCACCGGCGGATGTATAATCTTCGGACGCCAAGGTCGAAAGTTTTCTTTCAAGAACCCGTTCCACTTCTCGAAGTACGTCCGGACTGACCCGGTCCATCGTAGCGATCCGTTTTGCAACTTCTGCCTGAATCGTGTGCGGTAAATTCGAAAGAATGTTCGATGCCTTTTGCGGGTCCAAATAGGAAAGAATCAAGGCGATCGTCTGAGGGTGTTCGTTCTGGATAAAGTTTAATAAGTGCTGCGGGTCCGTTCTACGAATAAAGTCGAACGGCCTTACTTGCAATGAAGAAGTGAGTCGGTTGATGATATCGATCGCTTTCTGATTTCCGAGGGCCTTTTCCAAAAGACCTCTCGCAAAGTCGATACCTCCGTTCGAGATGAATTCCTGAGCCATCATCAGCTCGTTGAATTCTACTAAGACTTTTTCTTTGTCTTCCGGAGTGATCTTGTCGAGACGCGCGATTTCGAACGTGATCTGTTCGATTTCGTCTTCTCGGAGGTGTTTGAAAATCTCGGAAGATACTTCGCTTCCGACCGCGATCAAAAAGATCGCCGCCTTCTGTCTTCCGGTAAGGTTTGTCTTTTTATTCAGCACGCCCGAGTCTACCTGTAAGAATCCTATCGGTTTAAATCGAGCATTTCAACGAAAAGATTTTTCGACAAAAGGAAGAATTTTGCGCATTCATAAACGCAATCCGCTCGATCAAAAGAGGAGATTCGGTCGATTCGAAAATCGGTATCGGATGAATCCGTGCTTTACTGCAAAACGGGATTCTCCCTTGCCCATAAAAATCGTTGGAAAACTTGACCTCCGCATACGATCAAAGAGGCTCGATTTTGGAGAAACCATCTTGAAACTCAAAGTTTATCAGTATCAAAACTGCGGCACTTGCCGCAATGCTCTCAAATTTCTTTCCGGGAAAAAGGTTGAATTGGAAGTTCTTCCGATTCGTGAAACTCCTCCGAAAAAAAACGAACTCAAAACGATGTTGAAATACGTAGGCAACGAATCGAAAAAACTCTTCAACACTTCCGGCGGAGATTACAAAGAAATGGGACTCAAGGACAAACTCGGTTCCATGTCCGTCGATGAACAATTGGAACTTCTTTCCAAAAACGGAAACTTAGTAAAACGTCCTTTTGTTCTCGGAGACGGTTTCGGCTTTGTGGGTTTTAAAGAGGAAGAATGGAAAAAACAAATTAAGTAGTTATAAATCCACCGAACTTCCGAATGTTCCCGTGCCATCCGGATCGGTCATCGTTTGAGGAACGCTCGTATATCCGGTCACGCCCTCAGAAAAATAGAGATATACGTTTCCGACGTTCGTCCCTCCAACGGAACTCGGCGCACCGAGCAACGCATCGCTAAAACCGTCCCCGTCAATATCCGCCGATCCGATCGCCATTCCCATTTCACCCAAGTTCACGGAATTCGTTAAGGAGTTCAAAGAAGTCGAACTGATTCCGCCGATGTTCATGGATAAAAAAGTCAAAACAATCCCTTGATTGGGAAAAGCGCCCGTATATGTATAACCGCCTCCGAAGAGATCCAAGAATCCATCGCCGTTGATGTCACCGGTCCCTACAGATGTTCCAGTCGCAGAAGCGGCAACGCCGACGATGGGACTGTTCATGACGTTGGAAAGAATTCCTACGTTGGAACTATAAATATAAATTTTTCCGGGCGAACCGGCAAAGCTCGGTTCTTGATACGCGCCGACGATCATATCGGAAAGACCGTCGCGGTTGATATCCGTTGCAAAAATGGAATTCGCGTACCACTGATTCGATGTCGTTCCCGGAAATGTTTGAGAGTAAGTCGTATAATTGTTTCCTTGGGAAAGATATACGAAACTGGCCCCAAGCTGCGACGAACCGACAGCAGCGATCATCGCATCGGCTCGACCATCTCCATCCACATCGCCGAGCGAGACCGCATAACCGTAAAATTGCGTGCTTCCTGCAACGGCCGGATTGTTCAATTGCTGTTGAAAGGAAACGCCTTGCCCTATGATCCCGTTGGATAAAAACGTATAAACGTTTCCGATATTCCCCGCATTGTACGGCGAACCGACGACCAAATCGGAAAAGCCGTCCCCGTTGATATCGCCGACCGTTAAATTAAGAATTCCGTTTCCAACCGTCGTCGGACTGGTGCTTGTCGTGGAAAGACCCGGGGCGGATGCACCTTTGGAAAGATATAATGCAAAGTTGGAGCCGGCGCCTGCGGCCGCGGCATCCGCATATCCGTCTCCGTCAAAATCACCGAGCACGACGGAATAACCGAGTCCGCTCGCGCTGTTGATGGTAGTAACTGCGGAACTTAAACCGCGGTTCTTTCCGAGAGAAAGATAAGCTCGTACTCTGTTTGCAGCTTGCGAACCGATCAATGCGTCCGGATATCCATCTCCGTCTATATCTTTATTGTTTCCTTTCTGAACCGAAATGGAAACCGGCAAAGAGGTATTCGAACCTAAAACCGAGCGAGCCGAGATCGTATGCAAACTCCAATCTTTCCAAACTCCCGTAGAAGGAATTGTGGACGGAACTCCGGCCGCGGGAAGTTGAAATTTCCATTGTGTGCCGGAGATCTGCGCGTCTAAGAACGGACCGCCATCCAAAGAAACCTGAACTCCCGACATACTCGCATTCATTTCTCCGATCAAGAATCCAGTGTTCAAAAGCGATTTGGAACTCAGATTCAAAATTTTCGGTTGAGGCAAACCGATCTGCGCCCCGCAAACGCTTGCGTTTCCGGAAACGATCACATTTAAAAACAAGGTTTTATAAAAGAGAGAACCGCTTATATCGCAAGCGTTCTCCATGGATTTGACGGAACAATGATAGAAGAACGGAAGAGCGCAGAGAAGATAAAAAAATCGGTTCATGAAAATGCGCTCACCAAAGTTGATTCATCCATATTATCGGATGTCGTATTAAAAACAGACGAAACTCTTGCGACTTTCTATACTTTTTTCAGTTTTTGATTTCGGGAAAATACTTTTGGAAAGAATTTTTTTCTTAAAACGGGGTTGAATGAAGAACCGGTTTATCAGCGGATCAAAACGGATTACAAAAGTTCGGCGCCTTTCCCTTCCCGGAGGATCGTCATTTGGTCTCCGGTGACGTCCAAGATCGTCGATAATTCGACTTCCACAATTCCACCGTCAATGATCGCTTCTACGCGGGAACCGTAAATGTCCTCAAGCGATTCCACTTCGATGATAAACTCGTCATTTGCGAAAACGGACGTAGAAGTCAAAGGATTCGGATGAATCTTCATCAATTCTTGTAAATAGACCGCATCCGGAATTCGAATTCCGATTTGTTTTTCCTTCTGATTGGAAAAGGAAACACGGGGAAGATGTTTGTTTGCCCGCGTGATAAACGTAAACGGACCGGGGGTGATTTTTTTCATCAAACGAAAAGCGTCATTCGGCAAATATTCGATGTAATTCGAAGCCACGGAGATATTCGGACAAATCAGAGAGAGAGGCTGGTTTTTCGGGATATTCTTCAGATCATATAATTTTTCGACGCCCGTCTTGGATTGCGAATCGGCGACGAGCGCGTAAACCGTATCTGTCGGGAAGATATAAACCTTTCCCTCCAACAGTTTGTCCGAAATCTGTTGGAGTTTTCTTTTTTCCGGATTGATCGGGTGCAGGGAAAGAATCATGAATATTAGACTGCTTCAAAGCCCGGCGGTGATTCCCCCGTCGACGACGATTGTTTGTCCGGTAACATACGCAGAAGCGTCGCTCGCAAAATAAATCGCGGCTCCGACCAGATCCTCCGGTTTTCCGAGCCTTCCCATCGGGATCGCGTTCAACATTTGTTCCATTACATCGGGTTTTTCTTTAATCATCTCGGTCATATCCGTGTCGATAAAACCCGGACAAATCGCATTCACACGATAACCGGAGCCGATCCACTCGACCGCAAGCGCGCGCGTCATATTGATCACTGCGCCTTTCGTTCCGGAATATACCGAAGCGAATTTGGTTCCTCTCATTCCTAGAATAGATGCAATATTGATAATATTCCCGCCCTTTTTTTTATGAATCTTGTAGTAAGCCGCACAAGCTCGAAACACGCCGGTAAAGTTGGTTTGAATGATGGATTCGATCTCGTCTTCTTTTAAAAAGGCGGCGGGTTTATTGGATGCGATCCCGGCGTTATTCACCAACACGTCAAGTTTGCCGTGTTCTTTTACGATCGATTCGATGATCGGAGCCATCACATCCGGTTGACGAATATCGGCCGCAAACCCTTTGATTCCGGAGCCTTCGAATTTTTTGATGGATTCTTCCGAAGAACCGGTTCCGTAAACGATCGCTCCCGCATTTTTAAAACCTTCCGCGAAATGTCTTCCGATCCCGCGAGTGGATCCGGTTACGAGAACCGTTTTGCCTTTAACGTTGAATAAATCGCTCAATGGATCACTCCTGATTGTAGTTTGGTTTTACCGGATAACAAGGCCGGATTTCTTCGATGGATTCGCCGCCGTTTTCAATCGATGGTTTTTTTCCCCGTTCCGTATCGAACGTACGGATGAGTTTCCGGGAATCGATTCGAATATTTTTTCCGAAGTCCGAACTTGTGTCCTTTGTTTTTTCTTTTTTAGGTTTTTTTTCCGAATACGGATCGAAGATTTCAGTTCCTTTTTCCTCTTTTTCGATCGTGAGATCGTCGACGAGAACGTCCCGATTGACGTAATGCGTTCCGTCGCTTTCATACGTGTTGTGTAACGGATCACAATCGAACATATCGATCTTGGTGATGATCTTATCGCAGAACAGAAGATATTCCTTACAGAAATATTGGAACGCGGATTCTTTAACTCGATCGAAACTTCCTCTTCGACAGGAAGAGAACGTAAAAAGAATCAACAGAAGTACCGGAATTTTATTAAAGCGCGAAAGAATCATCATGACCGTTGCAATATTAAGGTTTTGTTTTATTCGGAGCGGCTGGATTTTGGGGAGAATCGGAATTTTTCGACTCATTCTCCTTTTGCAGTTTTCCTGCGGAAATGCCCAATCTCCATTCGTAGGATTTGAGTGTTTTTACTCTGTCCTTTTTTCTTTCTTCTTCCGCTTCGGAATTCAATCGTCCTTCCGCGTCGTCCCAGTAAATCAATTCTTCCGATTTGAGATAATCCGTATCGAGAATCCTGTTTTTGGAAATCTTATCGGAAAGTGAAAGCGTAGAATCTTCGCTTTTTCCCAAAAGAATTTTAGCCTGATATAAAGCCAGAAGCGATTGTTTTTGATAGTAAAGCGCCGCTGTTCGTTCTCCCTTTTCCAACTCTTTTGTAGAGGTTTTGGAAGTTTCCCCGAAACGAACATAATATTTTTCTAATACGGGAAGAATCGCACGATTTTTGTTTTTTCCGTCCAATCGAATCGTTACGATTTGAGGAGCCAATTCCTGACCGAGTTGAATCGTTCTATTTTCGTAATCCTTGCGAATTGTTTCTTCCAAAGGAACGATCGTTTTAAAGATGTTTTCAAACGCGGTGGTAGCATTTCCATATTCAGCTTTGATGTACAAAGTTTCTGCCTGACCGTAGTCGGAAGCAAGTTTATCCAAATCCTGCTTTTTACCGAAGTTCAAGAGAGAAATGCGGATTCCTTTCAAACCGAGATACGCTTTTTTTCGAATCGATTCGAGCTTTCCGGTTTCAATCAATTCTCGATCGGATTGAATCTTTTGTTTGTCTTTCGGATCTTTCGTTTCAATCGAAGCGGTTTGCGCAAAAATCGAAATGTTACAAGTAAGAACGGTTAGAAATAATGCGAATCCGAGTTTCATCCGGGAAGTAAGCCGATTCTTTTTCATCCTTACCAATATCGACAGGAAAACGGGTGCAAAGCAAGGCTTTTCTCAAACTGTGGATCTATGATCGTTCTCAGATCCAGGTCCCCGCGTAGAAAATATGTCCTGGAATCTTTGGATCTTGATTTTAGGGTCGAACCGGAGGACGTGGATGAAACCGCGTTCGAAGGCGAAAGTCCTCTCGAATATCTCAAACGAATCTCATTGGCAAAGTTAGGAACTCGTTCCGAAAACGAGCTTTTGATTTCCTGCGATACGATCGTCGTTCAAAACAATCGAATTCTCCAGAAACCCGAAAACGTTTCCGAAGCGATGGAAATGCTCGGAAGACTTTCCGGCAAATCGCATCTGGTTTATTCGGGTTTAGGAATTTACGATCGAGGACTTGAACAATTCGCGTTCGATTCTTCCCGAGTTCAATTTCATACTTGGAACAACGATCAAATCCGAAACTACATCCAAACGTATTCTCCGTTTGATAAGGCAGGAAGTTACGGGGTTCAAGATAAGGAAGGACCGGTTTTCGGTTTTGAAGGATCGTATACGAACATCCTCGGTTTTCCGATCCGAATGTTCTTTCAATACCACGAGCTTTGGAAGAAATATTTAAAAGGAAATCACGCGTAAAAGTCGATCAAACTTCCGCGGGTTGTGGGCTGATCGACTTTCGGCGGAGAAGCGAGATTCTTTCCTGGAAAACTACGGTCTGCTACGAAATCCTCTCGACGCACCGGTTCCACGGCCTGCACTTTTCCACCCATACGAGCCGGGCTGACGTACGTCAAAGCCTCGTTCGGAAAAGAAATCCTCTGGACTCCGGAACTGATATTCATATTCTAATCTTCGGAGAATCGATCCGACAGCTTAATCGATTCTTCGGATTTTTTAGAGAACCGAAACGATTTCCGACTTTAACAGAATGGCGACCAAAACCAAAGAATATAAAAATTCCATAGAATTCCTGCACGAATTTTCGAAAGCGTTGCCGCAGATCGTTTTCGTCGCAGCGAAAGAATCCTATGAGTTCGAAATTCTTGCGGAGAAATATAAGGAAACGATCCGTAAAACGGGCGAACCGTTCGAGATCGTAATTTTCGTTTCCGAGCCGGGCGACTTTGAACGATTTCAATCCGAAGCGTTCAACTTGGATATGTTTTCGAACCGGAAATTATTCATCATCAAATCGGGATTGGAATTTTTTAAACCGATCTCCGGCGGTAAAGGAAAGAACAACGAATCGCTTCAAAAACAATTTTCGAACTTTCCGGATTCGATCCAACTTTTGGTTCACTACAACCACTGGGAAGTTCCGAGCAAGGTTCTGCAGATCTTCGGTGGAAAAGCGAATCTGATTAAAACGAAAAATTTTTATCCGAACGAAACTCGAGGCGGCTTATTACAGGCTTGTAAGGAAATCGGAGTTCAACTCGACGAAGACGCAATGGACGAGTTTCTTCATAAAATTCCTCCTTCTATGGGCGCGTATCTCCAATCTCTTTCCAAACTCAAACTCTATCTCGTAAAAAAAACCTTCACCAAACAGGACGTAGAAGACGTTTTATTATTCAGCGGAGAATTCAATTCTTCCGGGCTTGTGGATTTTTTTATGGAATCCGATCGGATTCGTTTTTTCAAAGAATTGAGAAAATTTCAAAGCGGGAAAGATTCGTTACTGCTGTTTTTTATGCTCTTAAAGGAAAGAATCGATCAGCTCCGCAAATACAAAATCATTTCGAAAAAGTACGAATCGACTCTTTCGGACGAAGAATTTTACGAATACCTCGATATTCAATCCTACAGTCCCGCAAGGAAGAATTTCGTACGGAATCGTCTTCGAAAAGAAGCGACTTTCTTTTCCGATAAGATCATCGGAGAACTTTATGATTTTATGATAGAGATGAACATCCGAATCAAGACCGGTTCGGAAAAGGAAGGGGCGGAATTTTATTTCAATCGACGGATGGAGGATTTTTTCCTTCAGCTTCGCCGGAAAGACCGAATTCTATAATCTTTCTGTAAATCGTCCTTTCCGAAATCCCGAGAATTCTTGCGGCCTTTTCACGGTTTCCGTTAACAAGGATAAGATTCTTTTTGATGATTTCCCGTTCGTAATCCCTCAAAGGAATTCCCGTTTTGACTTCGATGAACTCGGGATAAACATAGGAGGTTTCGAACATTTGCGGCGGAAGATGTTTTACGTCCAGAACCCGGACCGCAAACAAAGAAACCATACTTTCCAAAAGATTCTTCAATTGGCGAACGTTTCCCGGAAAATCGTAGTTTAGTAAAAGCTGAACTAGTTTTTCACTGAGACGAACTTCCTTCCGTTTGTATTTTTCGGAAAGAGTTTCGAGAAAGTGTTTAATCAAAAGGGGAATGTCCTCTTTTCGTTCCCGCAGATCGGGAAGATCCAAACGAAAATTGGAAATTTCAAAGTAGAGGGATTCGAGGATTTGTCCCGCATCCAGTTTCTGTTTCCATTCTTTGCCGGACAGGAAGATAAAGCGCGAATTGGATCGGTTTTCACGCAGTCGCTTTAGCAAAAATGCCTGAAGTTCTTTCGGGAAATCGTGGAGGTCTTTTAAAACGAAGTAAGTGTTTTGATCGTCGGAAAGAATCGAATTCAACGCAGCTTCGGTTTCAACGCTTTCGCAATCGAAAACGACAACTTTTGGATTTTCACCGGATAGATTCGCGATCAAAGAAGAAACAAAGGTTTTACCGCTGCCCGGACCTCCCGTTACAAAGAGGGGCATTTTATTCTGAGACAACGACTTGAGTCGATTCAAGATCTTAATCGAATTCGAAGCATTGCTGATAAAAATGTGTTCTTCGGAATCCATGATCCTACAAAAAGTTTATAATCCTTTGACCTGGAGAACTTTACCTCGGACTATACAATCGAAAGAACTTTTATTCGTATTCTGAAAATAATTTCTTACTTGAATCGGCGTACATTCCAGAATTTGAGAGGGAGAAGTCTTATACGTTTCGGTTAGATTCGCAACGTTCGAAACTCCGTCTACGGAACCTCCTGATGGAACATAAGTCGTCAGATATGCGATCTGTTCGTCGACCTGCGGCGCCTTTAATCCCATCGGCAACGAAATCCAAAACGCTTTTTCCCCCGATTTTACCAAAACTTCGGCGCCGCCTTCGCTCTTAGATTCATCCTTAAACACAGCTTGGGAAAGCAAAAAGGAAAGATTGTCCTGCAAAGGTTCTGCAGCGAGAATTTTCTCTCCGGTCAGATCGGAATAGATTTCGGTAAAATTCAAAGGGTTGATCGATTCGGATTCCGCATATTTACCCGAATACGAAACCTTATTCAAAGAAGATTCTGCGACCGTTTGACTCGATGTTACGTCCGCATATGTATAGTAGATCTGTCTTCCCCGGAAAAGCAGGGTTTTGGAATCCTTTGCGGTACTGACGCGTCGGAAGTACGTAATATCGAAGAAATTTCCTTTCGATAGAATTCCTTTGTAAAACTGAGTTTGCATAACCGAAAAATAGGGAGCGGTGAATACCTTGATTCCGTAACCTGAGGATTGTAGGTCTTGAATTGCGGACGACAATGTAGGATTCGGAATTTTTCCTTTTGCATTCGTTAATATGATTATGTCGTGAACGCCTTGAAATTTATTTCCAGACTGCAATAATGTTCTTCGCACACTCAAAAGCGCTTCGGATAGATCTTCCAAGCTGGTTTTTCCGAATGATTTTAAACCTGCAATTTGAGAGCGAAGGTCGTTCAATGATGTCGCTTTCGGAAGAATCGAAACTTTTCCTTCTCCGAACGTAACGATCCGAATTCCGGTCATCGAATCCCAAGACGCGTTTTTTATAAACTGAATCAGTTCCTCTCTTTCTCTTTGAAACGAAGGGGAAAGATCGATTACGAAAATAAATTCTTTTGAAATTTGTTTAGACGAAGAATTCGAAATTTGCCTTTTTTTAGCGGGAATCCAGGGAAAGGAGCGTTCCGTCATGGATCGCATTAAATAGAAAAGATCGTTTTTTTCCGTAAGATGAAGTTCATCCAATTGCTTTTGTGCACAATTGTAGACGACGCGATCCAAAGAGATATTGTTTTGGAAAGCAATTTCATCCCGAACTAAAAAGTCCGCACGGATCTCGGAACAAACTCTATAGAAGTCTTCTTTACCGAAACGAGCGTTTCTAAATTTGTTAAAAATTTCCTTATCCGGTATTCTTTCCGTCGTATCAACCTTTGCTCGCAAAAGCAAGTTTGCGTAAAACGCGCCAAATTTGGAAATTTCTTGCGATCTGTCGTCGATTCTTTCCAAAGTCGCCGGCAAATTTCCGTCCACCTTACCCGGAAGGAAAATTATACTCGTGGAGAAGAGCGGTTGAGTCACGAAACATAGAAAAAAAAATAAATTTCTGAACATGGATGACTTAGTGCGTCGCAAATCGGTTTTATAATTTAATATGAGAATTCCTCGATTCAAAGCAACTCATTAAAAAATGAGTTGCATAAACTCCGTGAAGTATTAGTTTTTTTCATTTAGTAGATCAAGGAGAAAATAATGATCAATAGACTTATCGCTCTATCTGTAGCAACTATGATTTTTGCAGCTTGCTCCAGCACTGACACCGGACAAAAAGACGCAACTTCTGTAGGTGATGGTGGTTGGACATTCGAAGGATGGGGTGGACCTCCAGAACAAAGAAACGACGGAAAAACACCAAGAGATACTAATCCAAAAGACTGGTACTATATTAAATTTTCCTCCAGAGCATCCGCTAAAGCTGTAGCTAAGAAAAGCCAGGCTATGATGCAATCAACCTGCCGCGAAGCTTCCAGACTTCAAGGTGCGTCTGACGTTGTGAAAAAGATGGTTGGTGAAACCGTAGAAGCAGCTTCCGGAGTATCCGATGGTGAAGCAACTGCATCCGTAATCGTTTCTCAATCTCAAGGTGTTGTAAAAGGAGTTGGGGTTTACGAGTGTAAAGCAACGGGTTCCGGATCCGATCCAAAAGACATTTCTAAAGACAACTGGGAAGAATGTCAGTGCGTAATTTACGCAAAATTTCCTGGTGGAAAAGACGCTCTCGTTGCGAAAGCACAAGAGGTTTCCAACAAACAATAATAAGCTGAGTTATAAAAAGCTTATTTTGCTTACAAACCCCGCCTCAACAGCGGGGTTTTTTATTTCTTGGTGAAGGATCTAGCAAAAATCAGAAACGTTTCATTGAGGTTTTTCTGAAACCTCAATCGGCAGAAGGTTTAATTACTGAAGAACGATCCCGAACTTTGCGGCAAGGGTGTTCACATCCGCGTTGAATTCATCCTGTTTTAACGCTGCCTTTTTCAAAGATTCAGTCGCAACTTGGATGATCTTATTCTTTTCCTCGTCCGAAACGGAGTTATATCTGGAAAGCTCCTGGCTGGATTTTTTCAGAAGTTTAACCGTTTCTCCCAAAAGAGCGTCCTTGCTTAAAGAAGCGGATACCGTTTTGATCCAAACGTCGTAGTAATTGCTTAGCTTATCTTCCGTCAAAATGGAATCGTAACAAGTCACTTTGGAAAATTCTCCGATGACTTCCTGTTCCAAACAATACATTCCTCGTTTTAGCTTGCCTTTCGTATTTGCCGTAATAGTCGGTTTTACAAATGCGTCATCCGAGTCGTTCAGAACGAAATAAACGTTTTCGGAGAAATTCTTAACGGGCGCATACCCTTCTTTGTTTTCTACGGTTTTGACTTTGATGAATGTTACGGTGGACGTTCCTTTCTTCGTTGCGACTTCAGCATCGACGGTTTCCAAACCGGTTACTTCTTCCATTCCGTAAACAAGACTGACTTGATCTTCCTTTTTATCCGAACCAGGGACTTTATAAATCCACTGATCGAAATTCGCAAATCGGGTTCCTAAGATTTGCGCTTCCTGCTTCTTTTCTTCCTTTTTACATCCGATCATGATCAGCAATGCAAAAGAAAGAAGTAAGAAGAACTTTATTTGTTTCATACAGCGTTTCTCCGTTTCTCGAAGTTTTTAAGCTCGCGGAGAATTTAGTCAAGAAGAATGTTCGCTCCCCTGCGTTAAGAGATCCATGCGGGGTCACGTTATTTCTGAATAGGAAAAGCAGCAACGATCGGTCGAAACAATAACTTGACCTCTGCGATTCGACCCGCAGAGAGATTGCCGAGTTTACGGAGAGCCCGGCCGCGAAGCGGCAACGCCCTTCTTTTTGCGATGACTTACACGCCAATAAATGCGTTGCGTCTTTTGTCGGAAAGTAGAACGTCTTCGAAACGATTCCATTCCTTAAGTTCCAGCAATTCGGATTTCCAGGAAGGATTGAATTCAAGACCGGATAAATATTTCACGAGATGTTTTCGAAATAGAACAAGACCGAATTCTTCTCCGAAGTCTTCGACCATCCAACCGAGGTGTTTTAAAATCACGGCGGAGATTTCGTTCCAGGACAAATCTTCTTTTTTGATTTCGGAAAAAATCCAAGGATTCCCGATCGCGTTTCTTCCGATCAAAACTCCGTCGACACCGTATTCTTTGATTTTAAAATTCGCTTCCTCGAAACTTTTGATGTCTCCGTTTCCGAAAACGGGAATCTTTACGTTCGTTTTTACTTCGGCGATCGCATTCCAATCCGCCAAACCGGTATAAGCCATTTCTTTTGTACGGCCGTGAACCGTTAGCGCATCCGCTCCCGATTCTTGGAGAATTTTTGCGACTTCCACGTAATTGCGATTTTCGGAATCCCAGCCGATTCGAATCTTTGCGGTGACCGGAACGCTCACGCGTTTTTTCATCGCTTCGATGATCTTTCCGGCTAACACGGGTCTACGAAGAAGTCCCGCGCCTGCTCCTCGCAGAGAAACTTTACGAGTGGAACAACCCATATTCAAATCGATGATGTCCGGCCGTAATTCTTGGATGATTTCAGCGGCTTCGGCGATGATCTCCAAACGATTGCCGAAAATTTGAAACGTAACCGGACGTTCCTCCGGATCAAAACGAAACATCTTCAGCGCCTTCGGTGCGCGGTGAACGATTTCGTCCGTATTTACGAATTCCGTATAAGAGAATGCAGCGCCGAATTCTCTACAGATTTTGCGCGTCGGAGAATCGGAAATTCCCGCCATGGGAGAAAGAGAAATTCTCCCCGGGATCGAGACGTTTCCGACTTGAATCATAGGATTAACTTTCTCCGAGAACCGTAAAATCTTGCACCTTATCGTTGTCCTTCAAGTCCACGATCCGTACGCCGACAGCGGTTCTACCTAATTTAGAAATATCGAATGCGTTGATTCGGATGGTCATTCCTTGTTGAGTAATCAGGATGATTTCGTCTTCGCTTCCGACGGAACCGGTTCCAACCGAGAATCCGTTTTTATCGGTAACTTTGAGATAGGCCATTCCCTTACCGCCTCTTCCTTTTGCGGCGAACTCTTCGAAGCCGAGCCGTTTTCCGTAACCTTCTTCGGAGACGACGAAAATATCCTCTCCTTCTTTGAACTTGCTAAGCCCTACGATCGCGTCGTCTTCCGAGAGTCTCATACCGGTAACGCCGCTTGCGGTTCTTCCCTGCGCTCGAATGCTATTCCCTTCGATACGAAGCGCCAATCCTTTTCTGGAGAAGATCATAACTTCGTCCTTGTCTTCGATCGCTTCCACTTTGATCAAGTCATCTCCGTCCCTGAGTCCGATCGCGATAATGCCGGATTTTTTTACGTTGGAAAACTCTTTCAGCTGAATTCGTTTAATAAAACCGCGTCTTGTGACGAGAAGAAGATCCTTTTCCATATCCTCTTCGCGGAATGTAAACACGGAAGAAACGTATTCATCTTCTCTCAGATTGATGATCGCTTTGAGCGATTTTCCACGCGCTTCTTTGGACGCGATCGGCAACTCATAAGCTTTCATCACGTAAACTTTTCCGATATTCGAAAAGAACATGATGCTATCGTGAGTCATCGCGGCCTTCATGATTTTAATGACGTCGTCTCGTTTTTGAGAAAGGCCTTGGATTCCCTTTCCGCCGCGTTTTTGCCGTTTGAACGTATCGATCGGAAGACGTTTGATGAACTGATCGTACGTGATTTGTATTACGATTTCTTCGTCCGCTATCAAGTCTTCCGCGTTAAACGAAGAACTTTCGATACTTTCAATGGAGATTTCGGTTTTTCTTTTGTTTCCGTATTTATCGCCGACTTCTTGCAGTTCGGTGCAAACGATTTCGTTTACGCGAGAAGGTTTCGCGAGAATATCCTTTAAGTCCACGATCAATGCTCTTACTTCTTCCAATTCGTCGATGATCTTTTGAACTTCGAGAGATGTAAGTCTTTGCAATCTCATTTCCAAGATCGCGTCCGATTGAACTTCGGAAAGACTGAATCGGATCATCAATTGTTGTTTCGCTTCCGGCGGATTTTTGGAAGCGCGAATTACCTTGATCACTTCTTCGATATTTTCGAGAGCGATCTTCAATCCTTCCAAAATATGAGCGCGTTTTTCCGCTTTATCAAGATCGAATTGAGTTCTTCTTACGATTACTTCTCGTCGGTGTGCTGCGTAAGCAGTTAAGATTTCTTTAATATTAAAAATCTTAGGTTTGTTATCAAGAATCGCGAGCATCGTGATTCCGTAACTCACCTGAAGTTGGGTCATCTTATAAAGCTGATTGAGAATGACCTGAGCATTTGCGTCTTTTTTAATATGAATTTCGACTCGAATCCCTTTCCGATCCGAAAGATCCAGAATTTCGGAAATTCCTTCGATCTGTTTTTCGTTAACAAGATCACCGATTTTTTCCAGAAGAACTTTCTTGTTTACCTGATACGGAATTTCGGTGACTACGATCACTTCTCTTCCGTTTTTCTTCTCTTCTATCTCAACTTTGGAGCGGATTCGAATGGAACCTTTTCCGGTCGTATAGGCGGAAATCAAACCTTCTCCGCCGATGATGATTCCGGAAGTCGGGAAGTCAGGGCCGGGAATGATTTTCAAAATTTCTGGAATCGTAATTTCCGGATTACGAATCACCGCGATCACCGCGTCGATCGTCTCCTTCAGATTGTGCGGAGGAATATTCGTCGCCATTCCCACCGCGATTCCGGAAGAACCGTTTACGAGTAGGTTCGGAAAGTTTGCGGGAAGAACATCCGGCTGCTGTTTCGTATCATCATAGTTAGGCGAGAAGCTTACCGTTTCCTTTTCGATGTCGCGTAATAATTCTTCCGCAACCTTTTCTAATCGAGCTTCCGTATATCGGTAAGCCGCCGGGTTATCACCGTCGATCGAACCGAAGTTTCCTTGTCCGTCGATCAAAGGAACGCGCAAAGAAAAATCCTGCACCATTCTTACAAGGGCTTCGTAAACCGAAGCGTCCCCGTGCGGGTGGTAGTTACCGATCACTTCCCCCACGATCTTAGCGCACTTAACGTAAGGACGATCGCTTCTCCATGCGCGTTCGTTCATTGCGTGAAGAATTCTTCTGTGAACCGGTTTTAAACCGTCTCTCACGTCTGGGAGCGCACGGCCGACGATCACGGACATCGCATATCCGAGATATGCTTCTTTCATTTGATCTTCGATTTCTACGGGAATAACACGTACGCCGTTTTTCAACGCATCAGCGATATCTGGTTTTCCGGCGATATTATAACTCAGGACTTTTGTTTCGTTTTCCATCTCTTGACTCATTTCGAAATTCCCTTCGGATCAAAGATCCAAGTTTGCGACTTTAGCCGCATTGACTTCGATGAACTGCTTTCTCGGTTGAACTTCGTCGCCCATCAGAATGTTGAACGTCTCTTCCGCTTCCACGAAATCATCCAACTTTACTTTCAGTACGACCCGATTGGAAGGATCCATCGTAGTTTCCCAGAGTTGTTCCGGATTCATTTCACCGAGACCTTTGTATCGCTGAATGACTACCTTTTCCGTTCCGACCGTTTTTAATAATTCCTCTTTTTCTTTATCCGAGTAAACGTAAGTCGAATTCTTACCGTGTTTGATCAGATATAAAGGCGGCTGCGCTACATAGAGATACCCCTTTTCGATCACAGGACGCATATAACGGAAAAAGAATGTAAGTAGAAGCGTGCGAATGTGTGATCCGTCGATATCCGCGTCGGTCATAATCATGATTTTATGATAACGGATTTTATCGATGTTGAATTCGTCCTCGCCGATTCCCGTTCCCAAAGCGGAAACCAAGACTCGAATTTCTTCACTGGAAAGAATCTTGTCCAATCTCGCTTTTTCTACGTTGAGAATTTTTCCTTTGAGAGGAAGAATCGCCTGTGTGTTTCGATCTCTTCCTTGTTTAGCGGAACCGCCTGCGGAATCACCCTCGACCAGATAAATCTCCGAAAGAGCGGGATCTTTTTCGGAACAATCCGCAAGTTTACCGGGAAGCCCTCCTCCTTCGAGAACCGTTTTTCTTCGGGTCAAGTCCCGCGCTTTACGAGCGGCTTCTCTTGCCTTTGCGGAAAGAATACATTTTTCTAATATCTTTTTTGTGATGTTCGGATTTTCCTCAAAGAACAAAGTCAAACCTTCCGAACTCAAGGTTTGCATAATCCCTTTGATCTCCGCGTTTACCAGCTTCTCTTTCGTCTGAGAATTGAACTGAGGCTGAGGAATCTTAATCGAGATAACCGCGGTTAAACCTTCCTTTACGTCCTCGCCCGAAAGACCGGTCGGGTGCTTTTTGGAAAGAACCGTATCTTTTTTTAAGAAGTCGTTTAACGTTCTCGTGAGCGCTGCGCGAAATCCTTCTAGGTGGGTTCCACCCAGGTTATTGTTGATGTTATTGGTAAAACAGAATATGTTTTCGGTATAAGTTTCGGAATATTGAATCGAGATTTCGGCCAAAACATCGTCTTTATTTCGTTCAAAGTGAATGACCTTGTGCATCGGATGTTTGTTTTCGTTGATATGTTCCACGAAAGAAACGATCCCGCCGGAAAACTGAAATTCGTTCCGTAATAAATTCTCCCCTTCGGAACCGCGTCTGCGGTCTTCCACGATCAAAACCAATCCTTTATTCAAAAATGCTAATTCTCTGAACCGCGCGGAAAGAACGTCGAATTGAAAATCGACCGTGGTAAAAATGGAAGAATCCGGCTTAAAGCGGACGATCGTTCCTCTTTCCGAAGATTCTCCTTTTGCTTCTACGGGAGAAACGGGAACTCCTTTCTCGTATTTCTGGGTATAAAATTTTCCTTTCTGATGAACTTCGACTTCCAGATATTCGGAAAGTGCGTTTACGACGGAAACCCCTACCCCGTGCAAACCTCCGGAAACTTTATAAGCGTCGTTTTCAAACTTACCGCCCGCGTGAAGGATGGTCATAACGACTTCGATCGTAGATATTTTTTTATCGGGGTGAATATCGACGGGAATTCCCCGGCCGTTATCCTTAACCTCGATGATGTTATCCGGTAAGATGCTGATTCTAATTTCGGTACAATGTCCGGCCATCGCTTCGTCGACGGAGTTATCGACTACCTCGTAGACCATTTTGTGAAGTCCGGTTTCATCCTGGGTTCCGATATACATCCCCGGACGCTTTCTAACAGCTTCTAGACCTTCTAAAATTTTGATCTGACCGGCGCTGTAGCTTGCTTCTTCTTGGCTCATTATTTTCGGACCTCAGGAATAGTTTTCCTGAAATCCATACGGAGGCAAGGAAATTCATCGAGTTATCAAAGATATTGAAGAATCTCTAAGTAGCGTTTTTTAACTTCCGGATCGGTTTCTTTTTCAAGAATGGCGATTAAATCTTCTTTGCCTTCCAAGCCTTTTTTTTCCTTGGTTTCTACGGAAGAAGAAGGATAAGAAGCGCTCAGTTTACCAATGGAAATTTCGATCGAACGAACCGTTCCTTTACCGAGGAATCGCGCCGACTCTCTTAGAATACGATTCTGCAAAAAAAGTAATTCTTGTTTATAAGCGTTATGGGAAACGAGAATTCTCAACTTACCGAATTGGATCGAATTGACTTCGGAGTGAGCGGCAAAGACCGGACCTACGATTTCTTTCCAACGATTACGAAGCGTGTGAAGGGAAATCTTTTCCTGAAGATTCTCCTCCGTGATTCCCATCTGATTTAAGATGGAACGGAATTCCGACGTTTCGATTTTTTTGGATGAAATGAGGTCGTCTTTCATTCGATGGGTTGAACCGTTCCTTGACGGATCATAAAGATCTGCTTTTGATCTTCAAGTTTACCGACATAATCTTGAATTCCTTCCAAATCCGTGGTCGTAAAAAAAGCTTGGCCCGCATTGATTACAAGATCCACGAAATATTCCCTACGTTTTACGTCGAGTTCCCGAATTACGTCGTCGATGAGTAAAACCGGAGTCGTATTTAGAACGTTTTTATAATAATTGAACGTGGCCGCTTTTAAAGCAATTACCGTACTTCTTTTCTGACCTTGTGAACCGAACTCGGTGATGTCGCGATCCGCCGTGCCTATAAAAAGATCGTCTCGATGAATTCCTACCGAGGTATAACCCAAACGAAGATCTCTTCCGAGATTGCGTCCGATTTTTTCGGAGAACTCGGCTTCGTCTCGCACGTTCGGTTTGTATGTAAGTTCCAAACCGTCCCGTCCGCCGCTCAGTTTATCCAGATTCGTCTGATAATACGAATTCAATTCGCCAACGATCTCTTTCCGTTTATTCAAAATCAGAACGCCTTTTTCGATCAGCTTTCTATCCCAGATGGACAAATGAGAAGCGTCGGAAGTTCCCGTTTTCAAAAGAGCGTTTCTGTGTTTTAAGATTTTATTATATTCAAGGAGGGAATCGAGATAATACGGATCGAATGAGGATATAAAAGCGTCGATGAATTTTCTTCTTTCCGCCGGACCGCCTTCTATGATTTTCAAATCCATCGGAGTCAACAAAACGGTGATAAATTTACCGATCAGATCGGTTCTTTTTTTGACTTCTTCCTGATTGAATTTTAATTTCCGTTTAACGCTCGGTTTTACTGTAAATCCGATTTCTAAAACGGATTCCTTTTGATTTTCCTTGATTTTTCCTCTAAGAAAATAATTCTCAGAACCCCATCGAATCAGATTGGAATCTTCGGACTCGCGAAAACTTTTCAGCCACGACAACATACAAATGGCTTCGAGAAGATTCGTTTTTCCTTCTCCGTTATCGCCCACAAAAAAAATAAGCCTGGAATCGAAATCCAGGCTCAGTTCTTCGTGACTTCTAAAATTTTGAAGCGTGAGATGTTTTAAAAACATTCCTTACAACTTCATCGGCATAATCACCGAAATAAATTCCGGATCGGAAGGATCTTTGAAAATCACGGGAGAACTTGAATCGGAGAATTCGATTTTCACCTCGTTGTCGTCGATGGAACGGAAAATATCCATGAGGTATTCTCCTTTGAATGCGATCGTAACTTCGTCGCCGGAATATTCGATCGGTTTATTGATGCTCGCTTCCGAAGCGCCGAGTGTTTGAGCGAACAAGTTCAAATTGTTTTTACTGAATGTCAACCTTACTTGACGAGAAGGTTCTTCCGCGGCGGTTAAAACTTGTCTCAGAGAAACTTGAAATTCTTCCTTATTGATGCTTGTGGAGAATTTCGTACTTTTTGGAATAACTTGTTCGTAATTCGGAAAGTTTCCTTCGATCAGCTTACATAACAATTCTATGTTATTTGCGGAAGCGTAAATTTGACTGTCGATCAAACCGATGTTGCCGGTTTCGGAGGTCGCTATCATTTTGGAAATTTCACGGATCGCTTTTGCAGGAACGATGATGGAATCCTTGAACTGCAAAGGAGAGGGAAGATTTCTTTCGATTTTGCAAAGTCTTCTTCCGTCCGTTCCAACGAAGATCAATTTATTTCCGTCGGGAATCATATAAAGACCGTTAAAGATAAATCTTTGATCCTCGTGCGCGATCGCATAAGATGTTTTGCGGATCATGTCGTTTATCAAATTACTCGGAAAGGAAGACACTTGAGAAGGATTCACTTTCGAAATCGTTTTGATTTCTTCCGCATCCATTCCGCTGATTTTTGATTTATAGTCGTTTTTACCGGATGCGTCCGTGATATAAGCAATCGAAGAGTCACCGTCGGATTCTTCCAAAGATAGAGTGGTTTCCTCGAAGTGAATCGTTTTGAAAAAACTTGAAAGTTGTTTAGCAGGTAACGAAATACTTCCTGCTTGCATCACTTCGGCAGGCACGGATGTTTTAATCGAAATTTCAAGATCGGTCGCGGAAAGGAATACTTCCTTACCTTCGGCTTCTATTTTAAGATTTGATAATACAGATTTTATTTCTCTCGCGGAGATTACACCTTCCACTGCGTGAATCGCTTTTAAGAATTCCGATGTATTGACTTTGATTTTCAATTTGTCTCTCCTAGATTCTTTCTTAATTAAATAGATTTTTATTATTGTACAGTAGTAGGAGTAGTACCTGTAAATATGTACATAAATTTCTATTCCTAAAGAATACGGAAATATGTCTCATTTTTTTTGAAAAGAGAATTTTCTTTTCAGACATAATTCTTGTTCATTTTCTTCTATGAAGCGACAGTAATTTTGCATTATGTCTTATTTACAGATTTATTGATCTTTTTCTTCGATATTTTTATGGTTTATGAACAGTTTATTTACAGTAAATAAAACTGACAATGAACCGTAAAAAGAATTCGGTCTTACTGAAGTTTATATTTGGAGCTGATGCGCTCCACTAAAAACCGCATTTCCTTATTGTTGGAAAGAAGTTCCTCGGCTTTGCGGACACCGTGAATCACGGTCGTATGTTGTGTTTGGAACAATCTTCCGACCTGCGATTTATTCACCTTAAAGATACTGTGCAACAAGTAAAAGCAGATATGGCGCGGAACGATAAGTTCCTTCTTTCTGCTTTTACCCATAATTTCGGCGGCGTTCAAATTGAATTCTTTTGCGACAGATTCAATGATTCGATCGTGGGAAAACTCCACGTTCTTCTTCCGATACAAACGGTTTTTTACGATTTCCTTAACCTTATCCAAGTTAAGGAAAAGAAGAGAATAGGATTTTTTATAAAGATAAATATCGTTGAGAGCACCGAGAAGAAGTCTCGTATCTTCTTCGATTTGATCCGCTAAAAAATCGAGAATATCCTCGCTCAAACCGAGATCCATAATCTTAGAATGATGACTTACGATTCCTTTTCGAATCTCACGATCCGGATATTGAATGTCAGCTTGAACCCCGGTTACAAATCTGGATTTTAATCTTTCATGGATTGCAAGCTCGGAACTCGGGCGATCGGATGCGATCACGATTTGTCTCTTTCTTTCAAAAAGAAAGTTGAACAAAGCGAAGAATTCATCCTGCGTTTTCTCCGCATTTGTGGAAAGAAGTTGAATATCATCTACGAGAAGACAGTTGTAAGACTGGTATTTCATCTTAAAACTTTCAATGAGTTCCCTCGATTGAAGTGCAAATCGGAACTCGTTCATAAAGGATGAGATGTCAACGTAACAAACCGTTTTCCAAGGATCCTTCTTTACAAGTTCCGAACCGATCGCGTGAAGTAAATGAGTCTTACCGACTCCGACGCTTCCGAACAAATACAAAGGATTGATTTCGGCGGGTTTGCGCACACATTCTTTAGCCGCTGTGAAAGCGAGGCGATTACAATCGCCTACGATAAACGTTTCGAAAGTATAATCCGGATTGAATTGAAAGTCTTTTTGATCGAAAGATTTTTCCAGAATCGTTTGAAGCGGAGAAGCGGCCTTTGTTTCGATTAGAATCTCTACGGGAATCTTATCACCGCAAGCTTCCAAGATCGCGTTTTCAATGATGTTTTGATATTTTCTTTCGACGTGTGTTTTGATCGTCGCAGAAGGAGCGATGATCGTACATTTTTCTGAGTTAAGCGTCTCTAATTTAAGAGTATCGATGAAGCGTTCATAGTATTGAGGAGAGATTTTTTTAGATACTTCCTCCAAAATTTTGTTCCAAACAAGGTTCAACGCTTCCTCCAAAAATAA